>JAGTQF010000038.1 GCA_018396655.1 Candidatus Bathyarchaeota archaeon | reverse complement strand
CTATAATCAGCCCGAGAAGTCTTATTAGGGACAGTGCCGAGGCAGTCCACCCAGCTTTTCCAAAGGAGAAGTATCATGGAAGAGTCAATAGCGTAGAGGTGGCCGCTGACGCGCTGAGCAAGTTCTTTAGGGACGGCTATGGAATCGGCATACTCAGGAAAAGAGGTGCCATGAAAGGTGGGGTGAAGGCTTTTCCACTGCTTGGGGAAGAGGATATAAAGGTTATTTTAGAGTCGCTGAGTGAACATCACCCACAATAGACCCCTTAATTAAAAGTGTTAGTCTGTGAGGGCGCCGGATCATCATAGGCTTTTAAAAGTTCCTAGGAGGGGAGCGGGATAAAGACCATTTTACGAGCACTCTGTGGATAAAGAGATCAGGGAACTAATCCATGCTAAAAGATTAGGATATGAGGTAAAATTGATGGTCATCTAATAGGCAAGAAATAGCCTAATTTCCACCAATCAGTATTTTTCTCTTGAGCTTATGCGGCGTCTTAATCATAATTATCAATGTATGATAGTGCGGCTATGATCAGTGGGATTAGTAGCGAGGTTAAGATTAAGCTGGCAATCAATAGGTTTATTGATAGTGAGAGTAAGTAATCGCTTAGGTTTCTTTGGAGTAGCCTTAGCGCTGGTTAGAGTATGGTTAACGCTATTAGGGAGAGGATATATAAAACCATCAAAATTGCACTACTTTCACTTCTTAAGGTTCTATATAGGTGGATGGGGTACACTAAGATTCCAACAAGAAAGAGTAGAACGTAAGCATAGACTGGTATATAGCCACAACATCTGAAGCCTTTTGCATCTCATATTCACAAGCGTGCCTAGGCGTGAAGAACGCCAGCTGGGACAACTCATCCAGTTCCAGGCTTAGGCTTATATGCTCTAGAGAAATATAGTATCCCATTGTTGCCAGCATTCCACCTTTTAAGGCACTCTTTAATGTCCTCTCTTGATGTACCGGGCTCTAGGCCGAAAAAGGTTATGGAAACTTTCCCTCAATAACATTGAGTTGTGGTGGAAAATAGTAGGCTTCCGGTTTAGGAAGTCTATTAACCCTGCGGCATGTTCCTCCATTTGATATAAATACAACGGATTGTACATGAATTATCGAAGAATTTAGCCAAAACCATACATCCACAGTATTTTCGCATAACGTCTTTTCCAAGGAAACGGTCACCTAAAACCTCTATAGCATCTTTAAGAAGCACCCTACTTGTCTTTGATCCTTCTTGGACTACAATATAGCTTAAGCCTTCATCCTCAGGCGCGCCGGGATTGTCAGCCCTAGTTGTAGACGTGAGCCACCGCTCATCAATCCCCCTCTCAACCCCCAGAGCATAAACATCGCTTGGAGCTAGTTTAAGGCGTCTCCCTGGGGTCAGAAATACCCTTGGAACTCATGCCGGAGCTAACCTAACGATAACCATTACCGCTTTCAAGCGCATTTAAAACTATTTTTTAATATCCATGCGGTAGTCACCTAAAATAAATTGTTCGTCAATGGAATAAAAGACTTTTATGTTAAAATTGTTAAGCTTGCTTCCTTCTCCAGAAGGATCGGCTCGATGAAAAGTATTTTGTTTCCATACATCTCGTACTTGACTTCCCTTCCATCAACTACTACGGACGCCACTTCATTATCTCCCAAGAATGGTAGACTAATAGCTTTAATCTTGAGGCACCCATATTTTACAGTTAACAATATTTTTCTAGAACTTATCTCGACTATTCCCCAGCCGGTTCCCGCAGACCAGAAACACTTAAATTCTCCATTTTGCATTTTTGGCGGGTTAAATTCTATTTCGCCATTCGTCATATCGATTTTAAATCCGCTGAGCGCCAATAGCAATGCGTATGAGGACATAGACCGCGCGTAATTGCTTCCGCACTCTATCTCGTCCCATGGATTTCTCTTCTCTCCATCGTATCTATCTCTAACGGCTTTAACTATCTCAAGCCCCTCCTCAACCATCCCCTCTTGGATCATGTGGGATGCGACAGCGTATTCTGTCCCACACCAAGTTTCCTCAGCATATGGGACAGGTATAATCGGTTTCTTTCTTCCAGGAGGCCACTCACAGATTACCACCCCAGCCTCATCGTTCAGGCTGAAAACCCTACATGGGTTAAAGTGATTACGCATGCTTCTCTTAAAATTATACTTGTAGATGAATTTTAACGCGCTCTTAACTTTCTCTCTATTGAGTATTTCGCCAAGCCCACATATATTGGCGTGCCATTGAGCCAAAACTTGATCAATTCCACATCCCTCACCAATTTGGTATTTTATTTCTTCATGCTCTTCATCCCAATAAGCGTTTATAACATTTGGATCTGAAGAGACGTATTTTTCAAGAATAGATTTATCCTTCAGATCAATGCTCTGATAAAAGTACTCGCCATTAAATAGATTCTCCTCAACCCAACGCTTACCCTTAATAAACATCTCCATGTATTCCTTAGCCTTCTCAACCTCACCTAAATACTTGGCCATCTCGGCTCCAGCCTTTAAAGCCGCGAGGTATATCCCCGTCAACCAAGAGTTCGGTCCAAAAAGTTCCACGTCAAGCGTATTATGCTGGCGCCCCTCAAGGACGCCGTCTCTGTTAAGATCCCATTTATCTTCATTAGTCTCAGCCCACGCGTACTCAATAGATTTTTTTATCGACTGCCAATTCGCTCTAAGCCAATCACTATCCCCAGTGAGCTTCCAGTAGGCGTAAGCTCTGATAACGCTGCCGAACTGCCCGTCTACTGCAGCATGAGGGAAGCCCCATTGCTCCCGCCCCAAAGGTAGCTGGAGCCGGAAACTTATATGCCCATCTTCACGCATACTGAACTTATAGTGTAGATCCCACATTGATCTATCGAGTTTAGGGAATAGGAATAAAGGTGCGTAGGCATAACTCCATACATGCATGCAACTTCCTTCACAGCAACCAGAGTCTGGATGGCAGCCCTCAAAGCCATATAGGGAACCGTCCTCTAAACGCAGAACAGTAGGGGACTTAAGAATGGAAATATTCGCTGAAACCGCGTCCAGGATAAATGAAGGTAGAGTTGACGAGAAGAGAGCGTCTCTAAAGGCAACAGTATCACTATAGAGCCGATTCCAGTTCTTTAAGCAATATACTGCTGTCTCAGCAGAGTTTTTGAAGATCCTTGCATAATAATTCTTCCATATTGTTGGCCTTCCGGTTTTCTCAGGATTCCAGTAGTTATAACAGTTTGGGAAATTCCACGCTATTATAAACCTGGCTTCCCCAAATCCTCCGGCTCTAACTTTTAAGTGGGCTGCGAGCGACGCATGGTCTCTGATTCCTTCCTGTGGAGGCTGATATGAGCGGTTCTTAAGCCTACCTGGGGCGGTGAAATCCTTCCAGTAAACTTGAAGGCTATCAAACCATCCTCCCCTAAACCAATACTCTTGATAGCTGACGTCTGAAGCGTCGGTTGCTATTGTTAGGTCACCATATCTAGGGTCGTCTTCAGGAATCTTCGTTGAAAACATTTTTATGAGGTGGTAGCCGCCCTCCCTCTCATACTTGTTAATTGTTGTGCCGGCTGGAAGAGGGTTCTGAACAGATAAGCATACTGTGTAAACTATTTCATAGTCAGCGGTATTCTTAACGCTTATCTCAAAAAAAGCTGCTGGTATGCTTGAATCTAAATCGTTGAGCGGGATAAACGGATTAAAAGCAACTAATTCAACTATTCCCGGAAAACTCTCATCAATAAATCTTATTTTTGCTATCGGATATGTTCCCTCAAACTCTGAATCTCTAAAATGTGGTAGCCCAGCCATATATCCCCTCGGTGGGCCGAAGCCGAAGGATTGAAAGCGTTCTTGCCCAAATTCACCCATATATGGAGGGGGGAGATCACCGTTTAAAACCCGCACATCTAAAACTTCGCCCTCATGTTCAGCTTTTATTGCGAAATGTGAAAAGCCATTCACGCTTCCTTTGCTCGGCCTATTAAAGATTTCCCAATCTACCAGTCTGCCGTTGCCAGCTAACCCTATTGAGCCGGTTCCTATTCCTCCGATCGGAAAAGATATCGCTCTAGTTCTGCTACCCCTATAAGTGAAGCATTCTGAAATTTGTTTGAGAGAACCTTCCAGACTCAAGACGCTTCACCAAGTCTTTGATCTCCATACTACTCTAACCCAAGTATGCCCTTCACGGGTTTAAAAGAGTTAAGGTGAGTACCGCAACTCACGAATTACACGTAAACCCTGTAGGCCGCGCGCAAATAAATTCCTTTGACCTCATCTCAAAGATTCATTACACGCTATGTAAAATTTTCTTTTACGGCTTGCCTCCAAAAGCCCGGTCTAAGTGATGGATAAACTATAGCTTCCCTAATCGCTCTCTTGTCATCTTCAAGCCCAACTACATCCTCCTAGGTAACTTTAGGCGGTTCCCTTATGATGAGGTCTTCAAAACGCGTTCTTCCTTCACCGGACTCTTCGGCCATTGCCGGACTTAGGTGTAGGGAGAATTTGAGCACAGCAACCCTTCTCTTGTATGCTTCAGCCCTCTGCAGAACTTCAATGAGGTCAAGAGGTGGTGCTCAGCATAGTTAGAGACAGACCGCTATTCACCACAGTAACCGCGCAGACGTAAGCCGAGAAGTTTTGGAAGAACTGAGAAGCATAAGAAGAATTCTAGAGACAACACCCGATGGAATAATGCTGTTTAGAAAGAGAAAGTAGCATTCGCATAGTGAGCTGGGAGAATCCAATGGTGGGCCGGGAGAGATTTGAACTCTCGACCTTTCGGTCTCTGAATTGTTTGCGCCTTTATCAGCCGAACGCTCTAACCAAGCTGAGCTACCGGCCCACCTGTTTGGCTCATCCGCCAATATTCCTTTCAGTAGATTCCTTCTTAAGAATTTTTCTTTTCCTATTTTGTGGTAAAAGTTTATTTATATGAGTCTCCTTTTTTGTTTCATCGGGGCTATGTGAATGTATAGCGGCAGATTAGATGATTGGAAGTTTAAGGGGACGACGACCGTTGCATTTAAGTGCTCTGATGGTGTTGTTATGGCAACTGATACTAGGGCAACCGTTCTTCCGGGTTTTGTGGCTCATAAGAGAGTGAAGAAGCTCTATGAGGTAACCCGTAATGTCGGCATGACCATTGCCGGTGTTCCGGCCGAGGCCGTAAATCTGCTCGATATTTTGAGGGCTAATGCCATACTTTATCAGATACAGCGTAAGAGGATTGTTCCCGTTAGGGTTGTGGCTAACCTAGCCTCAGTCATACTGTTCTCGCAGAGATACTTCCCTTATGAGGTCCAGATAATTATAGGCGGATATGATGAGGAGGGTTATCACCTTTATTCGCTTGATCCCTTCGGAAGCGCGATAGAAGATGATATGATCGCAACCGGCTCCGGCTCACCTGTTGCCTACGGTGTTCTAGAGAGCGGCTACTATAGTGGAATGAGTCTCGATGAGGGCGTTGTGCTGGCGGTTAGGGCCATTAACGCGGCTATAAAGAGGAACGTTTATACTGGCGACGCCTTCGATGTGGCAACGATAACTAGGGAGAGAGGTTACGTGGAGCTGACGGATGAGGAGAAGAAGAAAATTTTCAGTAAAATATCGGCCTAGCTAACACAAATTTATTTTTGTAAATCCAAAATTTTTGGGATC
>JAGTQF010000037.1 GCA_018396655.1 Candidatus Bathyarchaeota archaeon | reverse complement strand
GTAAGCCATCTTCTGGCATCTGTGAAGGCGTGCGATGATATATTGGCTGTGAGCATACCTAGAACCGCTGAGCTTCTAAGGCGCTTAATGCATATGGGGCAGATAATCCAGTCGCATGCGCTCAGCTTCTTCTTCCTCTCCTCGCCGGATTTCCTTCTAGGTATAGATTCTGAACCATCAAAAAGAAACATTTTCGGATTAATGGAAAAATATCCGGAGATAGCTAAGCAGGGAATAAGGCTTAGAGCCTTTGGACAAAAGATAATTGAGTATTTGGCAGGAAAGAGGATACATTCAAGCGATTGGATTGTTCCGGGGGGTGTTGCGGCCCCGCTCTCAAGGGATAAGTCTGAGAAAATTATGGGCGAATATGATGACGCCCTAAAAATAACTCTTGAGAATCTATCCAGATTCAGAGAGATTTTAGAGAAGATAAGTGATGAAATTGAAGACCTTGGAGACTTTCCAACATATTATATGGGATTGGTGACGTCAAAAGGTGAACTAGAGCACTACGATGGGCTGATAAGAATTATTGATGATAGAGGACAAATAATTGGCGACTGGCTTAACCCCAAAAGATACTATGAGTATATTGGGGAGGCTGTTGAACCTTGGTCGTATATGAAGTTCCCATTTTATAAGCCGCTAGGGTACCCAAGGGGGGTTTATAGAGTTGGTCCTCTGGCAAGGCTCAATATCGTTTCACGATGCGGCACACCCTTAGCTGATGATGAACTGAAAGAATTTAGGAAATGGGGCAAAAATGGTGTTGTTCAAAACACCATGCTATATCATTACGCGCGCCTAATTGAGATATTATTCTGTTTGGAGAAGGTTAAAGAGATTTTAGAGGACCCGGAAACATACTCTGACAATATTCGAGCTAAGGCATCTGTCAATAGGTATGAGGGCATTGGGGTGGCTGAGGCGCCTAGGGGCACGCTTATACATCATTATAAGATTGATAGGCATGGTTTAGTAGAGTGGGCTAATCTGATAATAGCAACCGAGCATAACAACCTAGCATACAATATGGCTATAACGCAAGTGGCAAAGAAATACATAAGTGGAGGTAAGCTAAGCGAGGGCTTACTGAATAGGGTTGAGGCAGTAATACGCGCCTTCGACCCATGCTTAAGCTGCGCGACACATGCATGGAACCCAATAGCATTATCTATTGAACTCTACGACTCAGACGGTCGTCTCATAGATAAGATTATGCGCTAAAAACCCTTTACTGTTATGGTTCATAATGATGCTACGCATTATATTCTTAACTCTTCTCGCCTATATCCATTTAATTTCCGAGATCTATTTTTTAGGAGCCATTAAACCTCATCTATAAGTGGCTTAAATACTTCTATCGCAAATGCCAAATAGGCTTCCTCAAGTCTAGCTACGTAATGCGGATTATCTTTATCTTAGCAAGGGATTGACTTAGGCTTATTTTAGCGAGCTCCCTAATAAGCCGTCTAGGGGAATGCGTTCTTGGACATGAGCATGCCCCTAACCAGCATTTTCCTTTAAGATTAAGATTTTAGGTTTTTATCTATGAATGCACTAGATTTAGCGTCGATTAAGCTTAAAAATACCTTGACGTTACATATTTATTTTTAGGTTGCGTGCTAACCTTGAGTAGACGAAGTGCATCGCCAACGAAAAATTTTATCTTGAGAATAGCAAGGGATGAGTGGTTTAAGCAGGTCTTTGAGATAAAGAGGTATTATCCTGGCGTTGCTAGGCGTTGGGAGAGGGATGGTATAATTTTTCTGGTGAAGCGTACGGATAGAGGTGACTCAATGGTTGGCTATGGCGTGATAAAGAGGTTTATAGCAAGAGATGATCTTTCTGAGAAGGAGAGAAGAGAGTGCGAGAGGACGGGTTGGAGAGGAGCTATTGTTTTTGATGAACTCTACAAGTTTGAGCCGCCAATATTAATAAAGGAGACAATTTTAGGAGGCTTAAAGGCTAAGGGGCGATGTTGGCATGGATATCCAGTTACCCTAGAGCAGGCAAAGAGTATCTTGGAGGATGCAAAGAACCTATCCACTATAAAAGCAATATAAGGGAGTCCTCAGCCTAAAATTTTTCATAATGAATGATTTCTTTTAGCGCTCTTTTTCGCGGCGGACTAGGCCTCTCAGCCGGATGCCCTATTGGTATTATTGCAACGGGCCTTAAACCTCTGGGAATATTTAGAATCCGCCTAACCTCCTCCTCGCTAAAGGCTCCAACCCAGCATGCACCTAAGCCCAAAGCACATGCAGCTAAGAGCATGTTCTCGATGGCGGCAGCAGTATCTTGTATACAATAGAGGGTTACTCCTCGGCTTCCATAAGCCCAACCAGACCTAGATTCATCCGCACAGACAACTATAACTACTGGAGCCTCCTCGATAAATGTCTGGTTTAGAGCTGCCTTGGCAAGAGCCTTCTTAATCTCCGGTTTTCTAATTACAATAAACTCCCAGGGCTGAATGTTTCCAGCTGAGGGAGCCCATCTGGCTGCTTCAAGAATTCTCATAAGGTCTTCATCGGAGACATCTTCTTGGGTATATGCTCTTATGCTTCTTCTAACTTTAAAAACCTCAAATATATCCACTACTTAAACCCCCATTGAATAGCCTTTTAGGAACAATCAGTATTTTAATGTTGCTTAGTATCTCTCTCATCTACCTATCTGATCGAGTAACTCCGTTAGTGCTCTGCGGACATCGTCAAGCAGCTTCTCTACTTCCTCTCTTTTCTTCCTCTCATTCTCAAGCTCCGATTTTAAGCGTGATACTTCCTCTGAAAAAACAGCTTGTGGCAGCATTATTGTAATGCCCTCTCTGGCTATTTTCTCATAAGTTTCCCTAACAATCTGACCAGCTCTGGTCTTTCCCTGAAGATGGTTTCTTATGGTTGTCTCTGTTCTACCAAGCTCCTCAGCTATTCGTGGGATGGTCATCTTAGCTTTTTCTCTGGCTAATGCTGCGGCTGCAACCGCCAAACTGTCAACCCATGTTATTCTTTCCTCCGGGTTCCTCAGCTCCTCAAGAACCTCAGGTCTTAATATGCTGTTCACTAGGAGAATTGCCTCAAGCTTATGGATTTGCTCTCTTCCAACTGGTGAAAGGGGGATTTCACTCAACCTACTCCTCCCTCCTCTGAGTAACCATAATAACTTCTTTTGGCTTAATAATAAGCCCTTTATCTGTTATTTCAAAGGGGTGTCTCCTCATTGAGTGGGCTGTTCCACGCATCTTCCAAACAATAATACTACGTTTAAGCTCACCATTTATTTCATCTAAATCGAGCCTAATTATTCCGTCAGCAGCATGCTCAACACCCGGACCGCCGAATCCTCTCTCAGTAACGCTTACCTGCGATATTAATATGGATGTGCAGCCCAATCCCGATAAAACCTTCTTTAACTGAAGAACCATGCTTCTGGCTAAAGTGGGCTTAGTTATATAAAGCGTTGTAACCGAGTCTACAACAACCCTTTCAGCATCCACATCCTTAACCGCCGACCTAAGAACATCTATAAGCATTTGGAAGTCATCGGGAGCCCTAACAACATATTTCTCCCTCTTTGCAGCCTCCCCTATACCAGCCGTAAAAGCATCAACCATAGCAAATTTACCCCTCTCTTCATATGGTACAATATCCCAGCCAAACTGGGCCATAGAAAGCCTTATCTGAACAGGATGCTCCTCTAAGGCTACGAGAACACCGGGCTGGTTCCTAACTAAACCATTAAAGAGATACTGGTATCCAAATATTGATTTTCCAGTTCCAGGCCCACCAGCTAATAAAACCACGTTACGCTTCGGTATCCCACCATTAAGTATCTCGTCGAAGCCAGGTATGCCGGTTAACACTCTCTCAATGGCCATATAATTTTTCCACTCCGAGATTCTATTTACAATATATAAGACACGTTTATTTGATAACTAATTATGATGAGGTATATACGTGTATCGCTCCACGTGTTAAAAACACTATTATCGCCCTCCGGTAATTCTCTCGGTTAAAGAGGGGGACAATATAATTGACTGACAAGTTCGGTGAGAAGTGGGAGGGAAAATTAGGTGGCATAAAGGGTGCAGTTCGACCAGCAAAGCCCCTTAGAAATCAAATCCAAAGTGCCATCAAGAAAATCGAAGGCCAATTAAACAGGATAAACAGGGAGATCGATGAATATAATAGGCGGGAAAGAAATCTAACTGAGAATTTGATTCAAGCATATGAAAAGCACTGTGAAGACCGAGCGAAGATAATCGCTAACGAGCTTGTGGAGATACGCAAACATAGGGAGCTACTTATGGCATCGAAAATCTCTCTTGATAAAGCAGCGTTAAGGCTGCGCACAATATATGAGATTGGGGACTTTACATCAATAATATTCTCAGCCAAGGATATAATAAAAGAGGTGCGTTCAAAGGTTGCAGATTCTGTTCCAGAAGTAGGCTTGGAGCTTAGCCATGTTGAGGAGATGCTCAATAATATAATGACAGAGACGTGTAAAAATGCAAAAATGGACTTAAACCTTGATGCAGAGAACGAGGAAGTTGAGAGAATACTTGAGGAGGCAGCTATCGTTGCTGAAGGTAAAGTAAAGGTAGAACGATCTAAAACCTCAGAGAAGAACTAACATTCCTATATGGTTGCCTCTAACTCGCTAAGGCTTTTAGGATCTAATAAGGATAAATCCTCTATTTCATAGACGTTATCGTTTATGTCGGTTATGACGACGCGCTTTCCCATTAATATAACGCTCATTCGACCCCTAGTTCTAAATACTCTCGGACCCTTATCAGTCAAAACATCCCAGAGAAACTCGTCTCCACTGGTTTCGATGCTCATGATTCTTTGAATCTTAGGTATAAAATAGATTTTGTCTAGGACTTTCTGGAGGCTTCTTTTAGATTCCTCATCAAGCTCCCTATAATCTCTGATGATGCAGACATCTACACCGCTTGAATCCCTAAATATTACGAATTCAGGATAGGTTATTGGAAATGGTTTTGCCGGTATAAGCCCAGATAGAATTCTCCCATCAACATTTATTTTAAGCGTATTTTCTTGCTCATCGAAGGTTATCTTCACCCTTTTTGGGTCTAAAATATTGAGACCCTTCAGAAACTCTATTATGGGCATTAGAATCACCTTTGAAGAGTGTTTATTAAGGTCTCCTCAGCAAACTGGGCTTTATAGAGCTGGCTATATAATCCACCAGCTCTCATAAGTTCCTCATGTGTGCCAACTTCAACTATCCTGCCTTTATCCATAACAACTATTCTATCAACGTTCTGTAGCGTTGAAAGCCTATGGGCGATTATAATTGTCGTTCTGCCTTTTACGAGATTATCCATGGCTTCTTGAATCTTCTTTTCAGTTAGCGTGTCGACAGACGATGTTGCTTCATCAAGTATCAGTATCTTTGGCTCAGTTATTATAGCTCTTGCTATTGCCACACGCTGTCTTTCGCCTCCTGAAAGCCTCCAACCCCTATCACCAACATTAGTGTCATAAGCTAGCGGCTGGCTCATAACAAACTCGTGGAGATTAGCAGCCTTTGCGGCGGCAATTATCTCCTCTGGTGTTGCATTCTGCTTACCATAGGCTATATTATAGGCTATTGAGCCATAAAAGAGCAGCGGGTCCTGGAGAATCAAACCTATCTGAGACCTTAAGCATCTAACTTTTATCTTCTTTAAATCCACGCCATCAATATATATTGCTCCCTCAGTTGGGTCATAAAAGCGCATTAGCAGCTTAGTTAACGTCGTTTTTCCCGAACCGCTTGGTCCAACTATGCCTATTTTCTCTCCGGGCTTAATCTCCAAATTTATGTTATTTAATACCGGAATGTAGGGGTTATATCCAAAGCTGACATTCCTAAAGGTTATGGCTCCCTTAAATGGGAACTCTATGGCGTCCGGCGCATCCTTAATCTCCGGCTCGATCTGCATGATCTCTAGGATTCTTTCGCTTGATGTTATCGATGATTGGAGTGGTTCAAATAAATTGCTTATTGTCTGTATTGGTCCATAGAACATGCTCATATAGCTTATGAAGGCTACTAGTGAACCGAATGTTATCTGCCCTTCTAATACCTTCTGACCACCAATCCACCAGACAATAGCTGTGCCAGTTGATATTGAGAAGCTGAGGAGCGGAAAGAATTTTATATGAAGTAGCGTGACTCTCAGATTTGCCCTAACAAGATTGGTCATTCTCTCGATGAAGCGCTTTAACTCAAACTTCTCCTGCGTGAAGGCCTTAACAATAATTATTCCGGGAATTGTATCCCAGAGGAGTGAGCTTACGTCGGCCCATCTACGCCATGTTTTGTGGTAAGCTTTATGCGCTCTTTTTCTAAATAGAGGTATGCCAACAACTATTATTGGTATTGGTAGTAGTGCAAATAAAGCCAGATATGAATTCATAGAAAATATTATTACGCCTATTCCAATTATTTGGAGCAAACTTATAATTAGAGTCTGCGTGCCCCATGTTAGAAACCATTGAACACGACCAACATCATCAGTAATTCTGGTCATGATGCGGCCAGAACTCATTTTATCATAGAAGCCTAACGATAAACTTTGAAGATGCTCGTAAATTTTCACCCGTATGCCATAAATTATTTTCTGACCCAAATAAGAGAGAGTATAGTTTTGCGCCGCTCCTAAAATAGCGTTAAGCGCATAAACCACTATGAATGCGATAACAACGTAAGTTAACATTTCCAGATTTCTGTTAGTGAAGACTTCATCAAGAAGAATTTTCATTAAATATGGTGGTGTAAGACTGAGTGCTGTTATGGAAAGCGACAATATAACTGCCAGAATAATGTAATGAATGTGGGGTTTTAAGAAACTTATAAGCCAGAAGAAAGCCTGGGTCTTTTTCACATTGTTCTTTTTGGGTAAAAAAGTCTCAAGGATTTCTGAATCAACCTCTTCCGGATCTATCTCCCTTTTAGCAAACTTATCTATGAGCTTAGCTGCATTGTATAAATCTTCTAAACGTTCACGGGAGAAGCGCATTGCGCTCTTTAACCCATGAGTTGTCTCAAAGAATAACTCAGAATTGCCTATATAGTCTTTTATGAAAGCTGAACGTAAATCGTTGAGCTGAAACTGAACAACGCTTTTTGTGGTAGGGCTTAGGATGATAACTCTTTTATTGGTTAGAAAAAGCCACCTCTCACCAAAATTACTATTCTCATCAATATCGCCGGAAACACTATAAATGATTCTTTCATCATTTAAAAGAAGCGAGTTAAGCAAATCCATAACTTTCTCTGGAATCTGCAATTCAGTCTCCGTCAAGATTTTGGCTAAGCCCCTCCCCTTACCTTTACGGCTTCCTCATGAAGATGACGCTAATAAACTTTTTCCCTATAACTGGCGACATTTATAAAAAAGGTTTATTAGAAAAATCTAAAATATTTCTAAATGCTAAACTGCCGGGGTGGCCGAGTGGCTAGGCGGCGGGCTGCAGACCCGCTGACATGGGTTCAAATCCCGTCCCCGGCTCCACACTTAAGGTTTAAGAGCCGAACAATCCTTAATTTTTAATCATGGGGAAAATGGTTGGTGAGGTGGATAT
>JAGTQF010000036.1 GCA_018396655.1 Candidatus Bathyarchaeota archaeon | reverse complement strand
TAGCATTCTCAACACGCTTAGGCATACCAGCATGAACAACCTCTTTGTCAAGAATCACTCCTCGAACGAGCTCCGTGTCATGCAGGCATTCTCCTGGCTTCTTCTGGACCAGTATATCGTCTAGGTCGGCTTTATATTGGTCTCCAACCTTCTGGGCTACGTGAAGTATGGCGTTGACGGCTATCTCAGCTAGATGCTCACGGTTCTCTGAAACGAGCTTACTCGCCATAGAGGTCATCGCAACCTTCTTCAAAAACTCCTTGTCCATTGGGTCAACCGGTATGGCTATTTTCTCAAGAATTTCCAACGCTTTGTCTGCGGCTTTACGATAACCATCAATAATCACCGTTGGGTGAACATTCTTGTTTAGTAGCTCCTCAGCCTTAGTCAGCAATTCACCTGCAACAACCACAGCCGTTGTCGTTCCATCACCAACTTCCTTATCCTGAGCCTTAGCGATTTCAACCATCATCTTTGCGGCTGGATGCTCAACCTCAATCTCGTCAAGTATAGTCTTTCCGTCACTGGTTATCGTTATGTCTCCTAAGCTGTCGACAAGCATCTTATCCATACCACGCGGACCAAGGGATGTTCTAACAGCCTCAGCGATTATCCTAGCAGCCATAATATTGTTGTGTTGGGCCTCCCTACCCCTAGACCTTGTGGAGCCCTCCTTCAATATTAGAACGGGTATTCCACCTGCAGTTGCCATAGAAGACCCTCCATACATTTGGTTTAATATTAATTGATTTGGTTGAACTTATATATTTTTCGTTTACAATATCTTTAACGGAGGCCGATGGCGAATGCCTTCGATAAGAAGACCAAAGGCGCTTTCAACTGCATTAATAATCAGCTTGCTGGTAAACGTTGCAGCACTTTACGAATTAACGACGGCATACAGGCGG
This sequence comes from Candidatus Bathyarchaeota archaeon, assembly GCA_018396655.1. Taxonomy (GTDB): domain Archaea; phylum Thermoproteota; class Bathyarchaeia; order Bathyarchaeales; family DTEX01; genus DTEX01. The sequence continues at coordinate 8,224 of JAGTQF010000036.1, read as the reverse complement.
AATAGCTCTCTCACAAGGCAGATTGAATTTCTGCTACAACATAATGAGAATTTATCAACCACCCTCATAAACCTTCAAAGAGAAATTGAAAATCTAAGGAGCCAAATCGAATATTACAGAGCCCAGGCAGAGCATTACCACTCCCTTATTAGTAGACTAGAGGCAAATGTAAGTCTGATTGGAAGAGCGGAGATAAATATAGTCGCTGTAAAAGTGGTGTCTGATGATTTATTCAGCACACGTTATGAAGGCTTGACCCTAAAGTGCGCGGTCGAACTCCATGTTGGTTCGGGAAGGATTTTAGTTAATACGGTGCCGCGTATAGGAATTGATTTACAGACAAGCGCACAAACTGCTGCAGCCGTTGCCGAGAAATTTACTGGAGAATCGTTAAGCATGACAGACGTCATTATTACTGTGGTGGCTGAGGAGAATGTTTCCGTTGTTGATGGGCCAAGCGCTGGAGCAGCTATAACCATAGCAATGATAGCCGCCATAAAAGGGGAGAATCTATCCGATAAGGTATTTATAACCGGCACGATAATGCCTGATGGCTCAATAGGTAAGGTCGGAGGGGTAGCCGAGAAAGCCGAGGCTGCAGCAGCCAAGGGGGGTAAACTATTCCTTGTTCCGAAAGGGCAGGGGACGGTTGTGGTATATAAGCGTGTTGAGAAAAATGTGCCACCATTCATCATAATAACCTGGGAGCCAGTCCGGATAAGCCTAGAAGAATATTTAAGCCAGAGGGGCTATAATATGGCTGTGCGTGAAGTTGGCAACATCACTGAGGCTTATAAGTATTTCACGCAATATTTAAACTAAAATCTTTTTTATGCAATCGTTGCAGAAACCGTCTTTCCTTATGCTCTTATATTCGAGCAGCCCCTCATACATTATATCTATTGGCTCAGCATGATGCCTCAACCCCCTATTATGCCCTAAACCATGCGCAATAATCTTAGATGCTCTCTCATCCTCTATTCTAAATAGGGATACTACACCAGTATCCCACGAAACATAATCATATATGAGGTTGGCAACCTGACTTAGCCTTCTTGCATCAAACCTATGATAGACAGCTATTATTGGGTCAGATGTAACGGCCAGAAGAAGATTCTTAATCCCCAAAGCGCTCCTTATACGCTTAATTTTTCCTATAAGATTATTAAATATAAAGGCGCCGTAAATAGACTCCCTAATCTTTATTTTCACATCGTGCTTAATATTGGCGTTGCCTAGATAATTTACCTCCTCCCATAAGCCCTTTGGGAAATACTTTAAAGCCCTCCATACGATTTCCATAATCTCCTCATGCCGCTTTTCTCCCTCATTTATGGTGAGCATCTCAAGGAAGGGCATAGGCTAACACCGGCCCTTAAACTTAATTATTTTAACAGGGAAACTATAAAATTATCCTCCAGGAGCTGACGATTGCATGGAGCTTCTCACATATGAAGTAATCCTGCTTGGTATAGTTCAGGGATTAACGGAGTGGCTGCCAATATCAAGCACTGGGCACATAAGATTGCTCAAATATTTTCTGCAGATAAGCTTTCCACTAATCTTTGATGTAAGCTTGCATATTGGAACACTGATAGTTACGCTTGTATTCTTCAGGTCGGATGTAAAGGGTGTATTTAAGGCGCTCATTAGATTTGACTTTAAATCTAAGGACGGAGCAATTATACCGCTAATAGCTATAGGGTCTATACCCACAGCCATTATAGGTCTATTAGTCAACGTCTTTCTTGAAGAAAAATTACACGGACTTAATGCCTTAACTATAGCTTTCATGGCATCCGGTGCGATAGTGTGGTTCTCAAAGTTTAAGTGGCGCGAAGAGAGACGTATGAACTGGTTCTCCGCAGTTATGGTTGGTATAGCTCAGGGGTTCTCCACGATACCAGGCTTATCCAGAAGCGGTTTAACGATAGCTGTCGCTCTAATGCTTGGTATAGGCTATGAGGAGGCATTTAAATTCTCATTCTTACTATCAATTCCAGCCATTATAGGAGCTCTAACATTAACATTTTATACCCAGTCTGAAATTCTCTTCAAAAGCAGAGTTGGGTTGGATTCGCTGGTTGGGTCCCTAATAGCGATGCTTATAGGCTACCTATCCTTACAGATTCTTCATAGATTCATTCGGAAATTTCACGTATTCGGCTTCTACTCAATAATTTTGGGTCTCACTCTAGCCATCATTAATTTTTCGGCTAAATAGTTTTCATGCTCATTTTTGGACTAAAAAGTTTTAAATATTACATCTATATACAATTATTAACTTGTTTGTAAGGAGCCTTCCAAAATTGGCATCTAAAAAATCTGGTGGCAACAACATTCCCATAAAATTTCGAATATGCCTTGTTGATATATCAAGTTTGAAGCCTCATGAGCGCACCGATAATATTAGGCTTAAAAATCTTAGCAATGAGATAAAGCTTGACGGAGTGCTTAAGAAACCAATAGTTGCTGACGAGAAAACTAATGTTATAATTGATGGGCATCATAGGGTTGAGGCTTTAAAGGCGCTTGGATGCACGAGGATACCAGTATGCTACGTGGACTATATGTGTGACAAAATAGGTCTAAAAACGACGGCAAAAGGCATGGAGATAACAAAGTATGGAGTGGTAGAGGCCGCATTAAACAATAGCCCATTCGGGCCTAAATCCACATGGCACTACATAAAGAACTCAGAGAGCATCAGGCATATATCACGCATACAAAGTAGAATAGATATTCCGCTTGAAATACTCAAGTAATAGCCTCAACCCAAAACACAATTAAATGGTTTTTAACAAAGAAATTATAACCATTTATCTACTCCCTTATTTCCTTTAGGTTGCGGGGGAGAGGGAGAGGCGCCCTAAACGGGGAACCACAAGCCCAACACAATACTCCTAGACCCTAATCCCCTAGGCGCCTCTCCCTCGTTAAAAAGTCTAATATTGTCAGATAAAAATTTTATGCTTGCTTTGCATCTGGATACTTCTCTTTTATTTTTGCATCGGCAATTTTAGCGATTAAACCACTTGAAATCAGCACATATTTTGCCCCCAATATCTCGGCCATATCAGCTAACTTCTGATCTTGAGTTATTAGGATTAAATCGTGGTCCTTAGCATATAATACTATATCTTTGTCTTTTGCTCCCTTAAGCCCAACATCCTGGACTGTAAGGGCCTCCCAGTTTAGAAGCTCAAAGTATTCTTTAAGTCCGGAATACATTTCATCAAGAAGCAGCTTAGCCATATTACTCCTCCTCCATTCAGATAGGAGTTGCACGCCTATACATATACCTTTTTAGAGCGTGGTCTAGAACCAACATTTGCACTTCTAATTAAAATAGGAGGCTAATCCATTAAGTGAAATTGTATGGTTGATGTTAAGGGAGGAGATGCTCGTAGGAAGTGCCAATCTAAACAGCTTTAAAGATTCTCGATTTTTGGTCTTTCTTGTTTTCTTGTTCAGTTTTTCAGGTCTTTCTACATCTAAAAATTTTGATAATTAAATTTAAATTTTTGTATATGCTATTCTCTTCTCAGTAATGGCGGATTCGCTGGGCAGGCAATATTCAGAATGTTTTAGGCGGGTGGTTTGGCTTGAAGTATGTTAGGAAGAGAGATGGTAGGCTGGAGCCCTTTGACCAGGAGCGCATAACAAATGCCATATGGAAGGCTGCCAAGGCCGTTGGTGGGAAGGATAGGGAGCTTGCTAAGCGTTTGAGCGACCAGGTCGTTGAGGAATTGAAGAAGCGCTTTGGTGAGGATGGTGTTCCAACTGTTGAGGAGATTCAAGATGTTGTTGAGAAGGTTCTTATTGAGAATGGGCATGCTAAGACCGCCAAAGCCTATATCTTATATCGTAAGCAGCACCAGGATTTGAGGGAGCTAGCTGAGATATTAAGCTCCTCAGACCTAGTTGAGCAATACCTTAACCTAGAAGATTGGTATGTTCGGGAAAACTCAAATATGAGCTTCTCACTCCAGGGGCTAAACAATTATCTTACAACCAAGGTTATTGAGCGCTACTGGACTAATAGGATATATCCACCTAACATCAGTGAAGCCCACCGCTCGGGCGACATACACATACATGACTTAGGTGTTTTAGGACCATACTGCGTCGGATGGGATTTGAGGGAGCTTCTGCTTTCAGGCTTTGGTGGCGTATATGGGAAGATTGAAAGTAGACCACCAAGACACTTTAGGACGGCTTTAGGGCAGGTTGTGAATTTCTTCTATACACTGCAAGGTGAGGCTGCTGGGGCTCAGGCATTCAGCAACTTCGATACGCTTTTAGCACCATTCATCCGCTATGATGGCTTAGATTATAAGGAGGTTAAGCAAGCGCTCCAGGAATTTATATTCAATATTAATGTCCCGACACGGGTTGGATTCCAGACACCATTCACAAATATAACACTTGACCTTAAGGTTCCAGGCTTCATGATGGATGAGCCGGTGGTTTATGGCGGCAAGCTCGTTGATGATACATACGCTGAGATGCAGGATGAGATGGATATGTTGAATATGGCGTTTGCGGAGGTTATGGCTGAGGGGGATGCTAGGGGTAGGGTCTTCACATTCCCGATACCAACATATAATATAACGAAGGATTTCGAGTGGGACTCTCCAATATCGGAGAGAATATTTGAGTTAACCGCTAAATATGGTGTGCCATACTTCTCAAACTTCATTAATAGTGATATGAAGCCCGAGGATGTGCGCTCAATGTGCTGCCGCCTAAGGATTGATAACAGAGAACTGCGGAAGCGTGGTGGGGGCTTCTTCGGTGCAAACCCGCTTACAGGCTCAATTGGCGTTGTCACAATAAATCTTCCTAGGATTGGATATTTGGCGAGGGATGAGGATAGGTTCTTTGAGAGGCTTGGCGAGCTAATGGATTTGGCCAAAGACAGTCTGGAGATAAAGCGCAAGGTTCTTGAAAGGTTTACCGAGAAGGGTCTATACCCATACTCAAGGCATTATCTGCGCTTCGTTAAGGAGGCTTATGGCAAATATTGGAAGAACCACTTCTCAACAATCGGGATAATAGGCATGAACGAGGCTCTCCTCAATATGTTCGGCTATGGCATCGCAACCGAGGAGGGAACGAAATTCGCGATTAAGACGCTGTTATTCATGCGCGAGAGGCTTATGGAATACCAGGAGGAAACCGGCAACCTTTATAATTTGGAGGCAACACCAGCTGAGGGCGCATCGTATAGGCTGGCTAAGATAGACAAAAAGAAGTATCCAGACATAATAGTTGCGAATGAAAAGTATCTGCCGATGGGAGCTGAGCCATTCTACACAAACTCGACGCACCTACCAGTCGATTATACTGGCGACCTATTTGAGGCACTTGACCATCAGGATAAGCTCCAACCGCTTTATACTGGTGGAACAGTGTTCCACGTCTTCCTTGGAGAAAGGGTTTATTCTTGGACTGCTGCGGCGGCACTAGTTAAAAAGATTTCATATAACTATCATATACCATACTTCACTCTGACACCGACATTCAGCATATGCCCAACCCATGGTTACATAAGTGGGGAGCATAAGGTATGCCCAAGATGTGGCGCTAAATGCGAGGTCTACTCAAGGGTTGTGGGCTACCTCAGACCAGTGGACCAGTGGAATGACGGTAAGCAGTCTGAATTTAGAATCAGAGAGAAGTTTGATAGGGCTCTTATAACGGTCGCTCCAGAGATATCAGCGTAAAAAAACAAAAGGCCTGAGCCATGAAGTTCAGCGGGTTTCAAAAGACAAGTCTAATAGATTTTCCCGGCAAAATATCCAGCATACTCTTTACGCCCGGCTGCAACCTACGCTGCCCATACTGCCAAAACTGGAGGATTGTTGTAAACCCTCAGGAGCCATTCCTATCAGAAGAAGACGCATTAGCAATACTTGAGTCCAGAAGGAAATATATTGATGCGGTTGTTATAACCGGTGGGGAACCGTTAATCCATGATGATATACCAGACTTCATTAGGAAGCTCAAGGAGAAGGGTTTCTCAGTTAAGCTTGACACGAACGGTTTCTTTCCGAAAGTATTAAGGCAATGCCTAGATTACGTGGATTACGTCGCCATTGACATTAAAACCTCACTGGAAAAATATTACCTGCTTGGAGCCAGGGAAACAAACAGTCTCCTAGAAACAGTAAGCATTATCAAGAATAGCAGCGTTGACTACGAATTTAGGAATACTGTCGTGCCCGGTATTGTTGATGAGAAAGACATTGTGAAAATGGGTGAGATTCTCGTGGGCGCTAAGCGCTTCGCCTTTCAGCAATTTATTCCGGAAGATGTATTAGATGAGAGGTTCAGATGGGTTCAACCCTACTCGCCTGAAACAATAAAACGCTTCTCAGAAATAATGAAGAAATATATTAATGAAGTCATCCTAAGAGTCTAGGATTGGAATTTTAGCGTGAACTCTATGGTGGATTAATGTCCCTCAGACCAGTATATTCTAGTCAGCGAGCCTTTTCCCAGCAATCTTCTCCATAGCAACTATCGCTGCTTGTGTTCCCGCATCCCCCAATCCCTCAGCCTCAGCGATTCTTAAAATCTGCTGGACTAGAGCGGTTCCTGGCAGTGGGAGGCCTAATTCAGCCGCTAACTCTAAGGCTAAGCGTAAGTCTTTCTGCTGATGCCTTATCTTAAATCCGGGCTTAAAGTCACGCTCTATCATCTTTGGTCCAAGATTTATGAGCATCCAGGAGCTTGCCGCGCCAGCCGACACTGCCTCCAAAAGTTTCCTAACGTCTAATCCAGCCCTGGCCCCCAACATCAGCCCCTCACATACTGCCTGAATATTTAATGCACATATTACCTGATTACAGAGCTTGGCAGTTTGCCCCATCCCGCTTGGACCCATATATGTAATCTTTTTACCAAGCACCTCAAATATTGGTAGGCATTCCTCAAAGACCTCTCTTGGACCTCCAACCATTATTGAGAGTGTAGCCTCCTTAGCACCCTTCTCCCCACCACTCACCGGCGCATCAAGCATCTTAACACCCCTCTTAGCGAGCTCCTCAGCTATCTTACGCGTTACCCTTGGCGATATCGTGCTCATATCTATAACTATTAGACCAGGCCTAGCACCATGAATCACGCCCTCCGGACCAAGTATGACCTCCTCAACGTCAGGCGAGTCAGTGACCATCGTTATGACAACATCAGACCTTTCAGCAACCTCCTTGGGTGAACTGGCGCCATAAGCCCCCATAGCAACTAGCTCATCCATCTTAGACCTAGTCCTATTCCAAACTGTCAAAGGATAACCTGCCCTAAGAAGATTCATAGCCATAGGCTTACCCATAACGCCCAAACCAATAAACCCAATCCTCCTCAAACCCAACTAAACACACCTCCAAGAGAAAATATTCAGCAAAACCCTTAAAAATATCCCACCAACACTATAAGAATAATGAATATAGGGGCGGGTAGATCAGCCTGGTACGATCGCGGCGTTGGCATCGCCGAGGTCGAGGGTTCAAATCCCTCCCCGTCCACCAGTCTTTTGGGTTCATATTCCTTCCCTTTTTAAGTTCTGCGTGCTCTTCTTTTTTCGAGACTCTTAGCTAACCTTCAACTTAGCGAAGCACATGTCCCGCCTAAAATTGCATAGTCAAAGAAGGAAGGTGATGATTCCAGAGTGAAGCAGGAGGCGCTGCTCATAGCAGATTATTTTTTAATTGGACATTACTGACGGAAAACTTGGGCTAGATTTCAAGTCTAGTTTATTGTAAAATATAAGTTAGTATCTTGGCTAATATATAGCTTTGGTGTTTTAAATGAGACGGACCCTCCTCGTGTATATGCTGTTGTTAGGGTTGACATTTGGTTTCTTAGGGTTTATGTTTAGAATTTCGGTGGTTCGCGCATGGGTTGGCACCGTTTATATAAGGGCTGATGGAACTGTTGAGCCGGTTGGCGCACCGATTAACACAACCGATAAAGTCGTGTATAGGCTATGGGACAACATTAACGTGAGCAGTCTTATGGCAAGTGGCATCGTAATAGAACGTGACAACATCATTCTCGACGGTAATGGTTTCACTGTGTATGGATTAAAATATCAATTGACAATAGGAGTAGATTTGAGACAGCGAAACAATGTGACCATAAAGAACTTGAATATCAAAGGGCATGCCTTTGGCATTAACCTGTATCAGAGCGCAAATATTAAGGTTCAAGCATGCAA
>JAGTQF010000035.1 GCA_018396655.1 Candidatus Bathyarchaeota archaeon | reverse complement strand
CACGCGAGCTGCAATGGCAGGGACAATGGGTTCCGACCCCGAAAGGGGGAGGTAATCCCTAAACCCTGCCTCAGTTGGGATCGAGGGCTGCAACCCGCCCTCGTGAACATGGAATCCCTAGTAATCGCGGGTCATCAACCCGCGGTGAATACGTCCCCGCTCCTTGCACACACCGCCCGTCGCTCCACCCGAGTGAGGCCTAGATGAGGCGCAGTTTTCTTGACTGCGTCGAATCTAGGCTTCGCGAGGGGGGAGAAGTCGTAACAAGGTGGCCGTAGGGGAACCTGCGGCCGGATCACCTCCTAAGAAGCTAATGCTTGGTTGTGGGGTTCGGTGGTCCCGTGTAACTCGTGATTTATTTCTTGGTGCGATTTTGGTCTCATTTTGAGAAGCGCTCTTTTATAATAAGATTTATTAATTTGCTGGCTATTATCTTTAGTTTCGTTTGGATGCCGGTGGTTAATATGGTGAGTAAGGATCAGATTATAGGTGCTGTTATATTTATTGTGTGCCTTGTCTTGGCTGTGGGGTATATTATTGTTCTTGTTTATCCAGAGATACTGGCTGGGCTGATCCATTCTAGCCCTGAGAGCGTGCGCTTTTGGGCTGTTGCCGTAATTGTTCTTGTAGCTTTTTTGGCGATAATGTTTATTGGCGCTTGGATAGGGTGGACTATGGCTACAACTCCGCCTCCCAAGCCGATAGGGGAGATCGAAGCTGAGGCTGAGAAAACCTCTGAGGGTGCGGGGGAAACTGAATCTAAAGAGTAATTTCTGGAAGGCGAGAAACCGATAAGCGTTAAATAATGCCTGGAGTTCTCTTTAATTCAAGGGAGTTCAGCTGGGGTGCTATGGTTGGGGGACATTAGAGGAGTTATCCTTTGTGGTGGACCAGGAAAAAGATTAAGGCCTATAACATATTATTTTCAGAAGGCTATGATTCCGATAGGTAAAATGCAGAAGCCCCTTCTCGAGTATATAGTTAGGCTATTAAGGTTTTATGGGATAAAAAATCTAACTTTCCTTGTGGACTATAAGGCTGAGCAGATAATAAATTACTTTGACAATGGATTCAGGTTTGGCGTGAATATTACGTATATTTATGATGACCCATCCCTTAAGGGAACTGCTGGCTCAATCGTTAACGCCTATAGGAAGGGGGCGCTGAGTGAGGAAGAAACCCTCCTAATATATTATGGCGATATTTTAACGAATATGAATATTAAGGACTTTCTAGATTTCCACAGGGGTAAAGGGGCTATTGCAACAGTTGCTCTCTCAACTGGCTTCACTGTTCGTGTTGGAGTGGCCGATTTAGAGGCTGATGGTAGGATTCGCTGTTTTCAGGAGAAGCCGAAGATAGACAAGCCGGTTAGCATAGCCATAGCTGCCTTGGAGGGTGAGGTGCTTAGGGAGATGAGCGAGCTGGTATGTGGAAAGCGTGAAATGGACTTTATGGGCGACGTAATACCGCACCTAATAAATAGCGGAAGAAGCGTTTATGGTTACGTTACAGATGCATTTTGGTATGATGTTGGAAGCACAGAGGCATATGAGAAGTTAGAGCCGGAGATTGTCGATAAAATATTTGCCTTCCTCTACAAGGGATAGAGACCTAATGATTGGGCAGCTTCAATATAAAGTGTTTTCCATACCCTATATTATTGATGTTAACGGAATAGAATCTAAGATTACGCCCCAAATGGAGGTTGCAGCAGTATACTGTTTAGCGCTATGCCGCCGAAGAAGGATAGGTGCTATAATTGGTAAGATTGAGGAGCTAAGGGCTCTCTCAAAAATATATTATCCCTTAATTGTAGCACCCTGGATGGAAAGATGTATATTTATCGATGGGCTGGGATTATCACACTTCACATTTAAATCAAGAAGAGCCCCGGATCTTTCAGGCTTTATAGAGGCTCTTAGGAGGAGTATGGGCTCCTTAAGCTCATTTACTGAGTCTCTGAATATGGGCGCTAGGTTACTCCATGAGCATTTGGCGGCAGCCATTGAGAAAAGGATTGACTACCTGATTTGTGATGTGAGTCTGGCAGCTTTACTTTCACCCTTTATCAGCAAAGAGATAGTGAGGGGTTCTACGGCTGTGGAAATTCCCCTAATTCCGATTAGAGTCTCAATAAGCGATATTGGGAGGGTTGGGAAGGGTCTTTCGGAGGAGTGGCGGAGACTAAGGATTGAGGTCAGCATGCTTGAGTATACGCTGAAGACTCTAAGGGAAGAATTTGATTATCATTTGAAGAGGCTTTCGAGGGAGAGTGAGGAAGCGTTGTGGGATTATAAGAGGAGGCTGGCTGAGGCTGAGGTTGAGGTCGAAAGAAAGGTTAAGGAGATGCTAAAGTTAAGGGATAGGGAGGTTGATGAGATTACAAGAGTGTATGATAGGAGGATGAAGGCTCTTCTTAGGGAGAAGAGGAAAATTGAGGGAGAACTCCGGAGAATAGAGAGCCTTCTAGAGAGAAACTTAAAAGGTAAAGAGGGAGCCGGGGGTAGACGTAAATCCATTTTTGAGAATAAAATCAGGTTTTATAGGGAAAAGGCTGAATCTCTCAGAAAGAATCTGACTAATCTCTCAAGAATGGAGAGGGAGATTGAGGGAAGAAGAAAGAATGAGATTGAGGAGATTGGGAAGAAATATGAATCCTTAGTCGCTAGCGAGAGGGAGAGAATTGAAGTTTTAAGGGAGGCTAGGGATGCGAAATTATCGAAAATAAATGAGGTTAACAATAAAATTAGGGTTGCTTGCTCGGAGATTGAGAGAGTCATAGGGCAGTTAATTGAGGAGAGATGCTCGTTAATGGAGACCATTAAGGGTTGCACTCTTCCATTAAGAATTGAGGAGCCAATAGTAATCGCCGTGCCCCTTTATGCTGCCAAATATGTAAGCCGAGATAAGGTTAGACTTGACTTTTACACGCCGGCGAAAGCAACGAGCCAAATTAGCGCATCAGAAAGCATTGGAGGCGACCTTTTTAAGTTAAATTTGGAGTCCAAGGTTGGTTTGCTCTTAAGCCCAATATTAGGGGTTATGGACAATGTTTTGATAAAGAATGTTATTGGCGAGATTGAGAAAAACCAGTATTTATCTGGGAGCATTATGGGGCTTATTGAGGCTGAGAATATTCTGAGGGGTGAAGGATTCATGGATGTTTTGAAGGTTGGGCTCGAGGGGCTTGAGTGTGAGGGATGGATTAACGCTCAAGAGAAAAGCCTAATCCTAAAATCCCTCGAAGAAGATTAACTGGATTAGTTGGAGGGTAAATTCATGCCGCATTACGGTCTTCTTCCCAGAATGGTTAGGGTTCGACAGAAAATTCACGCTCCAAAAATAGACGATTACATATCGGCTTTAAAGGCTGAACTTGAGAGGGCTGGCTTAAAGGAAAGAATTAAGCCTGGTGCTAAAATAGCGATTACCGCCGGCAGCCGCGGCATAGCCCACATAGTGGAGATTCTCGCAACAATAGTTGGGGAGGTTAAGGCAGCTGGAGGCGAACCTTTTATTGTGCCAGCCATGGGTAGTCATGGTGGCGCTACGCCGGAAGGGCAGATTGAAGTTCTTAGGAGACTTGGGATAACTCCTGAGACCGTCGGCGCGCCAATCCACGCTTCTATGGAGGTTGAGGAGGTTGGGCGCTTAAGTAATGGTGTACCAGTTTATGTTGATAGATTAGCGCTGAGGTCCGATGGCATAATAGTTGTTAATAGGGTTAAGCCGCACACCGACTTTAAGGGTAGAATTGAGAGCGGACTAATGAAGATGATGGTCATCGGGCTTGGAAAGCAGAAGGGTGCTGAGGTAATACATAGATATCAGCTTGAGGGCTACCATAAACTGATTCCTGAAGCCGCGAGACTAATTATGAAAAGGGCTCCCATAATAATGGGAGTTGCCATAGTTGAGAATGCCCGGCACGAGATAGCCCTGATAAAAGCATTAAAACCTGAGGAAATCGAGGAAGAGGAAGCCAAACTTCTAGAGATTGCCAAGGATTTGATGGCTAGGATACCCTTTAGGGAGATAGATGTCTTAATAGTTGATGAGATGGGGAAAGATATAAGTGGTGTTGGAATGGACACGAATGTTATTGGTAGATTCTGGGCTTCGCCAGAGGAACATGAGATACGCGCGCCAAGGATAAAAAGAATAGTTGTCTTAGACTTATCTGAGGAGTCTAATGGGAATGCCGTTGGCATAGGGCTGGCGGATTTGACAACAGAGAGGCTTGTGTCAAAGATAGATTTTGAGACAACATTCATGAATTGCCTAACGTCAACCTGGCCTGAGACAGCTAAAATCCCACCATTCTTATCAAATGACCGTGACGCCATACTGATGGCCATAAGATGCTGCGGTCCAATAGACCCGCTAAAGGCTAAAATTGTTAGAATCAAAAATACGCTCGAGCTAGAATACATGTGGATATCTGAAGGCCTATATGAGATTGTAAGGCAGGATAAAGAGCTTTCGGAGCGGATAGAAATATTGGGTGAGCCAGAGGATATGCAATTTGATGTTCTCGGAAATTTAGTCCGCTAAAGCAGATCTTTAATCATGAGTGTGTAAGCCGCGTAGATTGCTCCTTTAGCGCTATTAATTATCTCCTCAGGTGTTTGCCCCTCTTGAGGCTTAATCTCCACCGATATGGGTCCGCAGTAACCCGCATTGAAGAGAACCTTAAGAAGACTTGCGAGGTCTACTTCATCATTAAGGGCTCCAGCCGTATGATATACCGGATGCCAATCTTTTAGTCCCTCCGTGGTCTGCATTGCGCATCCAATGTGAATCGTCCCAAGTATATCCACGTATTCCCTTATGGATTCAGGGCTCTCGCCTAATAGGGGCGCGTGGCTCTGGTCCCACATCAGAAATATGTTTTCATAGTTTTCCCGCATCTCCCTTATGAATTTGGCGGATTCCTCAACACGGCCCATAACAAGCTTTCTATCTTTGTCGATGTCAAATGTCTCTAGGCATATTTTGGCATGATATTTTGATGCGTGCTCAGCTATATCTTCTAAGGATTTTCTGAGGCTCTCTTTACACTTCTCTAAGTTTGGTTCTCTTGGGCCGGAGCAGATTGCGAACTCATAAACCCCCCTCTTAACCCACACATCTATCTCGCTCTTAACATATTCGACAGCACTTGCCCTTTTAGATTCATCCGTAGAACTTATGTTTATTCCGGAAAGAACCTCGGGCTGAAAAGCCCTTGCAATATTCCTTCCGCAAGCGTACTTCTCGAAGAGATTCCAGCCTTTTTCGCTAATCTTCGTGGTCTCGAACCTATCAAAGAACGAGTCCAGTGTTAGGAAGCGTAAGGCCCTTTCTAAATCATCCTCGCTCTTCTGTAGGGATGGATAAGCCATGAATAAAACTATTCCGAGTCTCCATGGAAACTTTGAGTTTAGGGTTAAACCATCCTTCTTTATCTCGACTATAAACCCCATAATATTTAATCCCCCTACGAGATTAAATGAGCTTAACTGGTGCTCTAACCTTTACTACATCCGGATTCACGAGATTTGGTGGGACTCTTCCCTCGAAGAATGCCACTAGATTTTCTGCAACCATCTCAGCCATCCTTGAGCGTGTCTCATAGCTGGCGCTTGCGATATGTGGTGCTACAACAACATTATCAAGCTTGAGAAGCGGATTATCTATTGGGGTTGGCTCCTGCTCAAATACGTCTAATGCCGCTCCGGCCAATCTTCCCTCCTTAAGAGCCTCATAGAGAGCCTTCTCGTCAACTATTGGGCCTCTAGCAGTATTTATGAGGTAGGCGGTTTTCTTGACGAGTTTAAGTTTTTCAGCGTTTATTAGATGATATGTCTCTTTTGTTAGGGGCACATGGATGCTTATGAAGTCCGATTCCTTAAGCAGAGTGTCTAGGTCAACGAACTTTGCGCCGGTTTCCTTCTCTAATTGCGGGTTTGGCACAACATCATAGTATAGGATTTTCATATTGAAGCATTTAGCTCTCCTAGCAACCGCCGTGCCTATTCTTCCAGCACCCACAATGCCTAATGTTGCTCCATAGACGTCTCTTCCAAGGAGCATGCTTGGATGCCATCCAACTTTCCATTTTCCCTCACGAACATATCTATCCGCCTCAACAACCCGCCTAGCAACAGCCATCATAAGCGCCCATGTGAAGTCAGCGGTTGTTTCGGTTAGAACGCCCGGCGTATTAGTTACATAAATGCCTCTTCTGGTAGCCTCCTCAACATCTATATTATCATAGCCAACCGCCATCTGAGCGATTATCTTCAGGCTTGGCGCAGCATCAAAAACCTCAGCATCAATCTTATCGGAGAGGAGCGTTACAAGGGCATCAACATTCCTAGCCTTCTCAATTATAACCTGCTTTGGTGGTGGCCCATATTCGGGCCAAACCTCAGCATCGAAGCGCTCCTTAATAATTTTCATTCCCCTCTCGGGAAGCTCTCGGGTAACGTAAACTTTAGGCTTCAATACGCAACCCACCTTAACTTTTCAACGAACATTATCTTAAGGGGGAAAGCGCTAATAAAGGTTTACTTAGTTTTAGGAATACTGACATTCCATTGAGAATTGGGATAAAATCGTTTACCAGTGGTTATAGCGGACTATCTCCTCTAGGGGCTTTCTGTCAGTGACAGGCTCCTTTTTCTCAGCGGGATAACCGAGAGTTACCATCGCAACGATTCTTGCCTCACTTGGTAGGCCTAAAACCCTCTTTAATTCCTCCTCCTCATGGAATACTCCAATCCAGCATGTCCCAAGGCCCAGCTCCCATGCTGCTAGGACCAGATTTTGTAGGGCTATGGAGACATCTATCTTCCAAAAGTCTGTTCCGGGGAAGCTCTCGCTTGGTATGGCGCAGCCAACTATTATGATTGGTGCCGTGCGCAGCGGGTTGATTCTTGGTGTGCCTCTGGGTGGTGCTGGCGGCGCACTCTTTGGGGGTGGGGGTCTAAATCTCTCCTTAACCTCTATTATTGCCTCCTTAACTTTTGGGTCCGTTATGACTATGAAGCGCCATGGCTGTCTATTGCCAGCTGAGGGAGCCATTCTAGCAGCCTCAAGAACCCTCCGGAGCTTATCCTCCTCAACGGGTTTATCTTCATAAGCGCGGATGCTTCTTCTAGTTCTTATAATCTCAAAAACGCTCATACAACCACCTAGAGAGAGGAGCGTGGAAAGTTTCTTATAAGCCTTTGGGCTCTATGTCTTTAATAGTTCCCACAGAATACTCCTAACCTCATCGGCGAATTTTGTCTTCAGGAGTTTCTCTACGCTTCCAATCGCTTCCTCAAGGTTTTCATCGAAGTGTATTTCGCCCAGGAACTTTTCTCCTAGTGCGTTAACCTCGCGCCTAATATATGTCGAGTCATCTAATTTTATGTTCTCTATGACACCCATTATTTCGGCGCCTAACCCCCTCAATAATAGTAATAGTTTCCTTACGGTCTCAAACGCCATTTTAGACGATGATGTTATGATGAGGAAATTGGCCCGCTTAAAATATTTCAGCACATCAAGCATGAGGTCACCTATGCCAGGCGGCATATCAACCAGTAGGAAGTCTAATTTTCCCCAACGTGTGATGGCAAGAACCTCTAGGAGGGCATTCGAGATTTCGTTTCCCCTTAATGGTGCAGCCTTATCGCCCAAGTAAAATATGAGCGACATGTATTTTATGCCGTGAACCTCTGGTGGAACAATACCCCTATCTTCGATTGGCTGAATCTTCTCGGCGCTTACTCCTAGGGCAATATGCGTTGTTGGGCTTGTGAAGTCTAAGTCTAATAGCCCAACCTTGAAGCCTTCGCGTGCGAGAATTAGCGCTATCGTTGATGTTATAATGCTCTTTCCAACACCTCCCTTCCCGCTTGAGACAACTATTATTCTCTCTATGTTACTCAATCTATCTTCTATAATGCTTAGTCTTGGGTCGAGCATATGCTATTTTACACCCCTAACGCTTGAAATCCATATACCTCTTCCTCCTGAGATTTCGAAGTCTGGGCTGCTGCATCTTGGGCATCTAAGGTGGGCATAGGCGACTTCGGGAATAAAATGTATTGCCTCTTTAATATGGTTCGGAGGGCTATTCTCATTAAAGGTCCATTTATGCCCACACACCCTACATTTAAATCTTGCTCTAACAAGCTTCATCCTGAATTTGACACCTGCGAGCTTGCCGGAGGCCATTTGGGAGAGGGCGAATTTTAAGATTTCTCTGTCAATCTGCTGTAGCTCGCCGATTCTTAATGTTACTTCTTTAATCGCTCTGAGATTTCCCCTCTCGGCTATCTGGGAGACGGCTGAGATTATGGCCTCGGCCAGAGCCCACTCATGCATAGGAAAGTTTAGATTGAACCATCAATTTAAGATTATCCATACATGATTTGGCCGTCTGGGTGTGGATTGCATGATGGCTGGAAAAGACGATTATGTAACTATGCTTTATGGCGCTGGTGGCTCGGTCATGCATGATTTTATAAGGGGGTGTATTCTGAGATTCTTTGGAGGTTTGGCTGATAGGGGCTTTGAGGTTCCGCTTAGAGCATTGGACGATGCTGCTGTTGTTGGTGGAATCGTCCTGAAGAGCGATTCTCACGTTGTTAAACCCATATTCTTTCCTGGAGGGGATATTGGGCGCTTAGCTGTTTCGGGGACTGTTAATGATATTGCTGTTTTGGGAGCTGAGCCCATAGCCCTCGCATGTGGGCTAATACTTGAGGAGGGTTTGCCGCTAGCGGATTTAGAGCGCATATTAAATAGTATTCGTGAGACCTGCCTCGAGGCTGATGTTGCCATAGTCACCGGCGACACGAAGGTTGTTGAGAGGGGAAATTTGGGCGGATGCGTAATAAATATGTCTGGGATAGGTGTGAGGACGGAGGCTTTGGAAAAGAACCTTAGGGTTGTGAAAAGGTATAGGGTTGATTTTGGGAGCAGGTGGATTCTCGACTCGAACCTTAGGGTTGGAGATAAAATAGTATTGTCTGGAACTATAGGAGACCATGGAATAGCGGTTCTATCGGCTCAGGAGGGGCTGAGCTTTGGAGGGGAAATAGTGTCTGATGTTAGGCCGCTTAATAAGTTGATACAGCGCCTGCTTGGTGAGGTTGGCGGCGTGGTCTCCATGAAGGACCCAACGCGTGGCGGATTGGCTGATGCCCTAAACGAGTTTAGCGAGAAGTCTGGTGTTGGCATACTTATCTATGAGGATAGGATTCCAATTAGGGAGCCGGTTAAGGCTGCATGCGAGATGCTCGGTTTAGACCCCCTTGAGATTGGGAATGAGGGTAAGGTTGTTATAGGTGTTGTTAAGGAGAAGGCTGAGGAGGCCCTGGATTTTCTTAGGGGGACTGTGGAGGGTAGGGACGCTGAGATAATAGGTGAGGTTACGGATAGGTTTGTTGGGGTTGCGATGCAAACGGTTATAGGCGGAAGGAGGATAATTCCTAGGCCGCTGGGAGACCCAATCCCGAGGATATGCTAATAGCGCATATTATTTCTCATACCAGGCTTTTCTTATGGTTTTAGGTCTTAGGTCAGTTACGTTCTCTAGGGCCTCTAGGAGTATCATTGTTTTCTCGAGTTTTGGTTCTGGGAGGTTGTTTCTATAGTTATCATAGCCCACGTAGACTATTTCCGGCGAAATATCATATATCCAGTCTATGAACTCCACATCGAAGTCTAGGATTGGCTCTATCACAACAGCCTTCCACTTCCAACCGAGCCTAGTCATGGCTTCATACCGCTCTCTTGGCGGCGGGGCCCTCGTCAGCTTATAGTCCCGGTTTGTCTCCAATGTTACGCCCAGCACAACATTGTCGCTGAACTTATCTTCGAACTCAAGATACCTCTTCGGGTTCTTAGTTAGGAAGAGAAAATTAACCTTAGGTTTTGACCTAACATATCTCAGAACGCTCTCAATCCACTCTGCGGGAACCCAATCACCCCACATATCGGCCATATCTGAGACGAAAACGAATCTTCCATTTGGAATTCTCTGCTTAAGTCTCCATTCGGCGAAGGCTGGATTAAAAGCGTGCGTCTTATATGGCTCAACACCCATGGATGCAAGTCTCTTAGCGTAGTTTCTGGCCCAGCAGTATGAGCACATGTGTAGACATCCGGTTATTGGGTTCCATGAATCTGTTATTTCGCCGAATGATTTTCTTCTCATCGTGCTCATTGCCATTCAGCTTCTCTAAGAAGATTATTTTGCTCATGTCTCTTTTTAATCTGCCGATTCCATCTTATCCGAATTAAAAAGGCATATAATTGCTTTAACCATCCATTACAATATTATTTTATGGGGAATGATGGTTATGAGAAGGTCGATTCTGGCCGCAATAATGCTTCTCACCTTACTGATTGCTGCCTACTGCGGCTACAACATTGGCTCCATAAGGGGATACGAGACTGGCTATAAACTCGGCTAGAGACTGGCCATACATATGGGAATCAGACAGGCTTCGCTCAAGGATACTTAATTGGCCTCTCTCAGGGAAACGAGACCGGATTCAAATATGGAAACAGCA
>JAGTQF010000034.1 GCA_018396655.1 Candidatus Bathyarchaeota archaeon | reverse complement strand
ACCAAACACATACATGAGCTTCCTAACAATAACTTCTTCTCGTCTAATGTAGCCTAAAACCTTTTTTATCTGTGATGTCTTCAAGCCCTTAATCAAGTTTATCTCGTCACTGGAGTAGTTTGTTATGCCCCTAGCAAATTCCTTATCATCCGGCCCAACTATGCTCACGACATCGCCAATCTTAAACTGTCCTGAAACCGACTCTATTCCAACGGCTAATAGGCTTGCACCCCTAAGAATCGCCTGCTTAGCGCCTTCGTTAACTTTAATCTGCCCTTTTGAGCCAGCCCCATAGGCTATCCAGCTCTTTATGCTGGGCATTCTGCCACCTAATGGCTTAAAGTACGTTCCAACCTGCTTGCCCTCCAATATATCTATCAAAACATTCTCTCTCCTGCTATTCGCTATAACTAGTGGTATGCCGCTCTGCATTGCTATTTCAGCAGCCTCAAGCTTAGTTTTCATCCCACCCCTACCAAGAGCGCTCTTACCCTCAGCAGTCTCTTTGAGCTCGGGGGTTATCCTCTCAACAATCGGGATTACGCGCACACCCTTCTTCCTTGAGGGATTCCCATCATAAAGGCCATCAACATTAGATAGTATGACGACCAAATCGGCTTGGACAGCATTAGCTATTAGAACCGAGAGTATGTCATTGTCGCTGAAGTTCACTTTATAGCCCTTCATGACTGGCATTATCTCATCAACAGATGTGACATCGTTCTCGTTTATTATAGGGACAACCCCTAAGCTAAGCAGCTTATCAAGAACATTACACGTATGAACATATGAAACCCTATTTGCCAAATCCTCCTTAGTCAAGAGAACCTGCGCTACTTTCAGTCCATGTCGCCTGAAGAGCTGGCGGTAATGCTCCATTAGAATCGCTTGTCCAACCGCCGCGCAAGCCTGCTTAAAAACTATATCGTTTGGATTAGGCTTTATCCCAAGCTCAGCGATTCCAGAACCTATGGCCCCAGAGGTTACGAGAATTATTTGGTAGCCCCTCCTAACAGCCTCAGCTATCTGGTCTGTGAGCACTCTCATCGCGTCAAGGTCTAAGCTTCCGTCACCTTTAGTTACACTGCTCGTTCCAACCTTAACAATAACAAGCTTTTCCATGGATGCTCAACAATTTCTCTTTAATAGATTTAATATTCTTTTTATCTCTTTCCAATTTCACATCCTTAAAAGCCTACTCTATGCTGATGCTTACTTCCTCAATGCGCCCATTAATGATGCGGTAGGCTGTAATCCTAGACTCTAAATGTGAAACGATTATCCATATGCTTTCCGGCCATAAACCCATATATTTCAGGTCTATTATAGATGGGCTTGCATATCTTGGGTGTGAATGGAAGAAGCCTATATGCTGTAGCCCCTTACCCTCATACTCCACTAGAACCCTAAGAAACTCTTCAGGGTCAATCTGAAACATGGCCTCGGACTTGAGCACATTTCTAAGCGGCACAATCTCCTTCACACGTATCTCATCCCCACTTATAGAGCCAAAAAGGACACCGCAGGCCTCAATTGGATATTTTCTCCTAGCCTCCTCAAGGAGCAAATTGATGTAATTCCTGCTTAACCTAACAATCATACGGCTCTTATTGGCTCCTAAATCTCAACCTTCAACCTTGGAATTCCCAAACCATCAACTATTAATTTCGAGAATGATTTATAGGCCTCTTCTCCACTAGATGCACCCTCAATCACGGCTATGCCGCTCTTCAGCACGCTCGTGAAGCCACCATATTCATTCTCGAATGTTATGCCCATCTCAGCCTTAACCCTAACCCTTAACCCACTACGCTCAACAATCGTAGCTAACCTATCTAAGTCAATATCAAGCTCCTCCTTAGGAGTTATCCTAAAGACCCTCCTCCCAAACCTACCATGAGATTCAGTAACTAATTTTCTTATTAGGGGTGTTGGTGGGCCGGATGGCTTGGAGCCGCATACGGGGCATTCCTCAGCCCTCACGATATTTATCTCCTCGAAAGTTAAGTCTTCAATATCGCAGTGCAATAGTTTGCCCGCCAAACGGGGCTTTTTACCGAGAATTATTCTAATGGCCTCAGAGACTTCTATGCCGGCTAAAACGCTGAGCAGAGATGTATGAACACCTACAGTTGCACATGTTGGCAAAGTCTCATCCCTAACATTGCCCTGAAAGCATTCAAGACATGGCGTCTCACCGGGTATAATAGTTGAGACATTGCCAAATGTCATTATGGCCGCTGCGAAAACATATGGGGTGCGGAGCTTCTGGCATGCCCTATTTATCGCATATCTTGGAGTCATACGGTCAAGTCCATCGACAACAACATCAACACCCCTAACTATCCTCTCGGCATTATCAGCATTAATTGACGTTGGCAATGGTTCAACCTCTATGTTTGGGTTAAGCTCCCTAAGTCTCTTAGCGGCAACCTCAACCTTAGGATAACCAACATATCTTGCGCCATAGAGAAACTGCCTATGCAGATTCGAGAGCTCGACAAAATCTTGGTCGACTAAGCGTATGTGGCCGACGCCCATAGCCGCTAACTGTAGAGCTACCGGGGAGCCTAATCCACCAAGTCCAGCTATGCAGACACTTGAGCTCTTAATTTTCAGCTGGCCCTCATAGCCAATCTCCGATAGGGCTATTTGGCGTGAGTAGAATTCGAGCTCGCTCTCTGATAGTGCCTTAGCGCTTACACCCATACCCTTAAACCCCACAAATATCCAATAATTCTTTTGATGTGTAATAAAATTTAATTCCGAGAATTTTCAATCTAGAATGTCAGTGGTTCCTGAAGTGGTCGGCTTGGCGGATATATGCCTTCTATTTGAGGTCCATCAGCCCTTAAGGCTGAATCGAAATTTCAATTTGGATGCTGTTATGCGCCGGGATATCAGCCTTAGGGAGATTGAAGAAATCTACTTTGACCATAGGGTTAATAGGGAGATTTTCATGCGCGTATCTGAGAGGTGCTATCTTCCAGCGAGCAGAATTATCCTAGAGCAGATAGATAAATTCCGAAAGGAGAAGAAGCCCTTTAAGGTTTCATTTAGCATATCCGGAGTCTTTCTTGAGCAATGTGAGAGATGGAACCCTGACCTCATTGAGATTTTTAGGCAGATGGTTGAGACTGGGTGCGTTGAGCTTCTCAGCCAAACGTATTATCATTCGCTCGCAAGCCTAAACAGTCTCGACCGCTCAGAATTCCCAGAACAGATTGAGATGCATAGGCAGACTATAAAAGAGATGTTTAATTACACGCCAAATGTGTTTGAGAATACCGAGTGCCTATATAATAACGATATTGCCAGAACCGTAGAGGGCATGGGTTTTAAGGCTATAGTGACTGAGGGGGCCGATAGAATTTTAGGCTGGAGGTCCCCAAATTTCGTTTATAGGGCATCTGGCTCATCAATAAGCGTTTTACTGCGCAACTATAGGCTTTCAGACGACATAGGCTTCCGGTTCACATCAACTCAATGGGACCAATGGCCCCTAACCGCAGATAAGTATGCTGTGTGGTTGGCACATACATACGGCCAAGTCATAGTGTTATTTCTGGACTATGAAACCTTCGGCGAGCACTATTGGGCTGATAGTGGTATACTCGAATTCTTAAGGTGGCTTCCTGAGGAGGTCTCAAAGTGGGAGAACCTCTGCTGGTCAACCCCCTCAGAGGCTGTTCAGAAGTATCCACCATGCGGCATCATAGATGTCCCACCGGACAGAACCATTTCTTGGGCTGATGTTGAGCGTGATATGAGCGCTTGGCTGAGCAACCCGCAACAGAACATATCATTTAATATACTGAATGAGGTGGGCTTAATAGTTAAGGAATTGAACAACCCCCATCTGCTTAGGATTTGGCGCTACCTTCAGACGAGCGACCACTTCTATTACATGTATACTAAGGGTGGCGAATCCGGCATAGTTCACGACTCCTTCAATCCATATGGAAGCCCAGATGAGGCCTTCGTGGCATATATGGCTGTGCTACTTGACTTCGAGGCTAGATGTAAGGCTGAAGCCATTAAACCAGAAGCCAAATATAGGCGGTTGCTGAGGCGCGTTCCAGCCGATAGGGGCTTCAGGTTCTTTTATGGGTTTGCATCGCCAACAGGTATTGTGGCCAACAGCCTAGAGGAATTCTACGAGGCCCTGAAGAGGGTTAGCATTGAATCCATAATATTTCATATTGAAAGAGGAGACTTTGAGAGGTGGGTTTTGAGCGTTATAGGTGACGATGAGCTTGCATCTAGACTAGCGAGCCTACCAAAAATGTGGAGAAAAAAGGACGAGCTTCGAAGAGCGCTCTTAAATCTACTCGAGGAAAGGATAAAAGAATTGAGGGGGTTAAGTGGCTCCGGAAACCAGTAATTTTTCAGAATTCATCCAATTAGAGTCTCCTAGCCTCTTTTTCCCTAAGCCTCCTAATCTCAAGGTTTATCTCATCCATTAATGTTGACTCATCAAACCATCTTTTACATCCAACACAATAGTGCGCATTATTTGCATGTAAGGATGGGTCATTGAGAAAGCTGTGGCCAGCTGGGCATCTAAGCAGAAAAAGCTTAAGCCTATCATTAATCTCTTTAAGCTCACTGGATGTTATTCCCAGCGCCTCCGTTATCTCGAATATTGGATATTTTTCCAGATAAAGGGTTTTGAGCATCTCTTCCCTTGATAATCCCCGAGATTGCATCTCCCTTAAGCGGTCTAATAATGGTCTTCTATTCAATCTTATCACCGTGTGTGGCTTGCTAGAACTATTCTTGTATCTGTTCCTTGAACCCCCTCAATCTCCCTAATCTTGAAGATTAATTTACTTAAATCATCTATGTTGCGCGCTGAAACCCTTGCTATAATATCGATGTCCCCTGTGACCTCATGAGCCTCCTCAACGCCCTCGATTTTTATTATCTGGGATGCTACACGTGAGACTGCGTCAACCTCAACCCTAATAAAAACGAAGGCCATTAGCAAGATGAAACCCCCACAATAAATATTTTGTTAAAAATGGTCATTAAGTTTTTCTATACTTAAATGGAGAAAATATTAAATTCTCTGGAGTTTTCTCTTTTTTCAGATTGGGAGAGCTCAGAAATGGAGATAGTTTTCTTCGTTTACGAGTTCCCTCCATATGTTGTCGGCGGACTCGGAACATACGCTGAATACATAACCAGAGAGCTCGTTAGGATGGGGCATGATGTAACTCTTTTCGCTATGCATACGAAGGATGCCCCCACAAGGGATATTTATAGGGGTGTTGAGGTGCATCGGCCAATAGTTGAAAACATGAATATAAGCCTATTACTGCCAATGTTCATACCGGAGGAGATACAGCGCTGGTCTGAGAGTGGTAAAAAATTCTTTGGCGACATATTCCTCTATAATATTCTCTCAGCAAGCAAGCTAATAAATGACTTAGTTAGGGCTGAGAAGAGAAGGGTTGACTTAATCGTTGCACACGATTGGCTTGGTTCAATAGGCGGGATACTTGCCAGTAAAGGCCTAAATAAGCCATACGTATTCCATGTTCACAGCACAGAGCAGGGAAGAACTGGAAATGGCTCAGACACTATAAAAAGGTTAGAGCGCCTCTCAGCTGAACATGCGGAGAGAATTGTAACAGTCAGCTACGCTATGCGTGACCACCTAGTGAGCTTAGGCTATGATGAGAAGAAGATTAGAGTTGTTTATAATGGGATAGATACTGAAAAATATTCTCCAGAAAATGTTACACAAGAAGATATATTGGCTGTTAGGAGGAGCCTAGGTATATCTGAGGACGAATACATGATACTATTTATAGGAAGATTAACCTGGGTTAAAGGCGCAGACACACTTGTGCTCGCGATGCCGGAGATTTTAAGCAGAGTCCCAAAGGCTAAACTCGTAATAGTCGGTGTTGGAGAGCAAGAAGAACTATTAAGGGATGAAGTAATCCGGCTAAACCTTAAAGACAAGGTTATCCTGAAATATGAGTTTCTGCCAGAAGACCTGAGAATAAAATATTATGCGGCAGCGGATGTCTGCGTATTTCCATCCAAATATGAACCCTTCGGAATAGTTTGCACCGAAGCCATGAGCATGGGTAAACCAGTCGTGGTTGGCGCCAGAGGCGTAAGTGGAATGAGAGAACAAGTGATTCCCTCTGGCCCAAACCAATGCGGGTTCCACATAAATCCCTATGACCCAAGCGATATAGCCAAGTTTGTAACAATCCTTTTAGAGGATGAGGAGCTTAGGAGGAGGTGCGGTGCAAACGCTAGGAAGAGGGTTCTAGAAACATTTACTTGGAGAACTGTTGCCGAGAATACCATAAGAATATATAATGAGATTGTTCCATCCTAATCTAATTTTTATACAAAATTTGTGGATTTTAAGTGAAAAGACATTTTCTATTAACAGAAAAATTGATAATCGTGAATTGCTCAAAATTTTAGGGAAGGACTCTCTAGTGCCGTGTTGAACGCGTCATGAATATATGTATGCTTACATGGGAGTATCCGCCTAGAATAGTTGGCGGAATAGCCAGACACTGCTTTGGTTTAGCTAGAGCCATTGCTGGAATGGGCCACTCAGTATACATTGTCACTCTAGATTTTCCTGGAACACCACAATATGAAGAGAGCGAGGGCGTGAAAATTTATAGGACTGCAATAGAGCTTGGTCATCCAAACTTCATCGTATGGACCCTCCTCTTTAACCATTTTATGGAGAAAAAGGTTGCAATGCTAAGCAGGGATGTGAGGTTTGATGTGATTCACGCCCACGATTGGCTTGTTGCACCAGCAAGCATAGCATCAAAGCATTACTTAAAGGCGCCGCTGATTTCAACAATGCATAGCACCGAGGTTGGTAGATCTCATGGGCTTCATAATCCAGATTCTTATCTTATAGATGGCTTTGAGTGGTGGCTAACATATGAATCCAAAAGAATTATTGTTACAAGCAACGCCATGAAGAATGAGGTTGAGGAGCATTTCCGCCTTCCAAGCTGGAAGATAGATGTGATTCCAAATGCCATTGATGCATCAAAATATAACATTACCATTGACCGTAGTATGGTTAAGAGGCGCTTTGGCATAGACCCAAGTGAGAGAATAGTTCTCTTCGTTGGAAGATTGGTTCCACAGAAGGGTGTGGAATACTTGATTATGGCTGCGCCTAAAATAATTAGGCAGCATCCGGAGGCTAGAATAATCATAGTTGGGGACGGCTGGTCTAAAGATTATCTATGGAGCCTAGCAGCTTCAACTGGATGCCAACATAAAATAACATTCTTAGGATTCATATCAGACCAGGACCTAATTGAATTAACATTAAGCTCAGATGTCTTAGTTGTTCCATCAGTCTATGAGCCTTTTGGGATAGTCGCCCTAGAAGGAATGGCCGCCGGAGTCCCAGTTGTAGCCAGCAATACTGGCGGCTTAGCGGAAATAATTGAGCATGATAGGACTGGCTTTCTAGCATATAAGGAGAATCCCGACTCTATAGCGTGGGGCGTGAATAAGATACTTTCCGACCCCGGTTATGCGTCGTGGCTTGTGCAAAATGCTAAAAGGAAGATACACGAAGTATATAGTTGGGATGCTGTAGCGAGAAAAACCATTGAAACATATGAGAGAGCTCTTAGGGAGTGAAAATTGATGTCCAATAAATTCACATCCATCCCTGATGAAATATACCTGCTCTGCATCTTACATAACATCGGTGCGACAGAGCCTGATAAGGCATTAACACTTGAGGAGATAGTGCGCTGGACAGCCATGAACCCCTCTAAAGCCGAGCAGAACCTCAACAAACTCATAGAGGACAAGTATGTTGAGATTAAAGAGAATTTTGGCATAAAAAAATATTTCATAACAGTTAATGGGATAAGAAAAGTTCTGAGCATGTATAGCTGATGTTAGGCTGCTCTAATGCCCCCTCCCTCTTTTTAACTTTGTTATTTTTAGGGTGTAAGCATGCTCGCACGGCTTTTTCAATGGCATTTTAACCTTTAACCCATCCTCATCACGAACCCGCTCTAATTGCCCTTCTACACCTAACATCTCCACACTTCCAACTTCATCGGGATACAACCTTAATGATGCACTAAGCGACTTAATATTTGCTTCGTCACCCGGCCAATCTAGGAATATTGCGTAGAGCGTATCACCCTGGGTTGTGAAGCGAACATCTTTACCAGTAAATGGGCTGGTGGCCTCTTCTTTAAATTCACCCCCGACAACCTTTGTGGGTCCTTCACCATAAACTATCCATGGTCTTGAGCCATAAATTGCCTCACCATTAATCTTAAGCCATTCCCCAATACTTAGGAGAATTTTCCGCTGCTCTTCTGGTATCGTTCCATCGGGCCTTGGTGCTATATTCAGCAGTAGGCAGCCGTTCTTGCTGACTATGTCAACCAAATCATTCACTATTGAGTTGACTGGCTTATAGCTGTGGTCTTTAATATAACCCCAAGATTTTCTACATACTGATGTGTCAGTCTGCCAAAAATTCCGCCTTATAACGTCAAGTTTTCCACGCTCAATATCGAGCACAGCGGTCCCCTCTGGAAAAGCATTATGCTTATAATTTATGACCACCCCAGTGCCCCATTCATATGCGCGATTATAATAGTAGGCTGCAAAGAACTTGAGATACGGCTCGAAGACTGGCTGCTCAATCCACCAGTCAAACCAGAATATCTGGGGTCTATATTTATCGACCAGCTCACAAGCCCTTCTAAGCCAATCGCATAGGAATTCCTCATCCGGCTGCGTGTCTGATGGTTTTGCAGGCCCATAAAAGTCATAGTATCTTGGGTCTCTAACATCCGAGTTGAATTGCATACCGCCTTCAAAGAACCACCAATGCTCAGCCCTATGATAAGAGACGCCGAAAGCTAATCCCTCCTCGCGGACGGCCTCGGCTAGCTCGCCTACTATATCACGTTTAGGCCCCATCTTCACAGAATTCCATTTAGTATAGCTGCAGTCATAGAGCGCAAACCCATCATGGTGCTCAGCAACCAAGACGACATATCTTGCACCAGCCTCACGGAATAGTCTAGCCCAATCTTTAGGGTCCCAGTTCTCAGCTGTGAACATAGGTATAAAATCCTTGTATCCGAACTTATCGTGGGGGCCATAGGTCTCTAGGTGATGTTGATAGGCTGGGTGGCCCTTAATATACATGTTTCTCGGATACCATTCATTCTGGAATGCCGGAACAGAATAGACACCCCAATGGATGAATATGCCGAATTTTGCATCCATATACCATCTTGGAACCCTATACCTTTTGAGAGAATCCCAATTCGGCTCAAACGGGCCTTTAGGTAGGCTTGGCAATTTCAAATTAATAACTTCAAATTCGCCCATGGGGAGCCACCGTACCGATAAATTAAACACTTTTAGATTAGCTCTTCTTCCTTTTTAAAGGCTTCCCTTAGGCTTCTAGCAGCCTCCTCCGGCGGCATCGTATTAATATATATTCCAGTGCTCTTCTCAAAACCAGCCCAAATGGCCAGTTTAGGATAAACCTCAACATGCCAATGATAATATTTTTCGGGCACCATATGGAATCCATAATTATATGGTGGGTCATTTAGCAGGCTCCTTAGCCCCCCAAGGCTAACTTTAAGCGCCTCGGCAAGCCTCCTAATTTCATCTTCTGTGAGTTCCAGAATAGTTGATTGATGCCTCTTTGGGAATATCCAGAATTCGAAGGGGTTCGTTGGCGCCCAAGGTGCAAAAACTATGAATCTATCATTCTCCCATATGAAGCGCTCGCTCCTAGCTTCCATATCTATTATTTCGCAGAATATGCAGCGCCCTCTCTCCTCATAGTATTTCTCGCTTGCAGCCATCTCCTCCCCCAATATACTTGGGATTATTGGCGTCGCTATGATTTGACTATGAGCATGCGAGAGTGATGCCCCGGCGCTGGCGCCGTGATTCCTAAAGATTGAGACATATCTCACATAATCTTTCCCCATGAAAAATGAGTATCTATCCCTGAGCGCATTTATCACTAGAGTAAGCTGGCTTATTCTGGCTACGCCCGGGTGCTCATCATGATTTGGCGACTCAACCAAAACTTCATGATAACCTAAAGCATCCATAGAAACATAGTGATGCTCAATTCGAGGGGATTGCGCTGCCCCGGATTCTGGCGGCATAAATGCTGGATACAAGTTTGGAATACATCTAACAATCCAATCCCTACGCCTATTGCCATCCTCATCTCTAGCTTTCTTTAATTCGCCATCCTCAAACACATATAATAATGTTGCTGGCGGAGTTAAATGCTCATTCCCAGGGCAGAAAGGACATAATCCACCTCCCACATGCATCCTAACCCCAGCCACGAAATCAGACGGCCTCCTCCTTCTTTGAGATGCAATCACAACCCAACGATCTAATATATAATCCTTCCTAAGCTCATTTGCTGGCATAATATAAGCCCCACTACAATGCTAGACGGGCCCTAAGCACTAGGCGGGCTCCACACTCAAGATCTACATCACGGAAGGCTGGTCTCAGAAGGGTCAGACCTGTCATCACCCGCCACCATAATATTTTGAATTAGCTAGGATATTTAAGTGAATCTCTATATAGTAATGTAGGCTAAACCCCGGATCTATTGCGTCAGTCCGGGCATTGATCACATATAGGGTTCGCCCTATCCTTAATCATCGATAGCCGAAATTCCCTCATCTTCTCACCGTTCCATATATTGTTAAAAGATTCATCGAAAATATTGCCGAAGTTAAATACGTCCGGATTCATCCTTATACAGCAGGGCGTTATATATCCATCAACCGTTATGAAACATTTACTGAAGCACCATGAGCATCTCAGTTTTCTTCTGCTAGAATCTCCGTGGTATATGGAGA
>JAGTQF010000033.1 GCA_018396655.1 Candidatus Bathyarchaeota archaeon | reverse complement strand
CAGCCGTATCAATAATCACGACATCATATTTCTCGAATCTCTTTAGCCCCTCCAAGGCTATTTTAATGGGATTCTTCTCTCCCTCATCGCCATATATGGGAACATTTATCTGCGCAGCCAGCTGGCTTAGCTGCGCTAGGGCACCAGCCCTAAATGTGTCAGCACATATAAGCGCAGTCTTAAACCCCCTCTTCTGTAAATATCTTGCTAGCTTAGCGGCTGTTGTCGTCTTTCCAGAGCCCTGTATCCCAACAAGCATAAAGACATTCCTTTTACCGGGCGTAATGTTAAGCGGGGCTGGCTTCTCACCCAATAGGCGGACAATCTCCTCATAAACAACCTTGACTACATGCTCCTTTCTTGGTATTCCTGGAGGAACCTTCTCTTTTAACGCTCTCTCCTCAATCCTCTTCGAGAGGTCCAGCACAAGCCTAACGTTCACATCAGCCTGCAATAGGGCGCGCTGCAAATCTCGAATAAGCTCCCTAACGACATTCTCATCTATAATCGAAGCCCCAAAAATCTTCTTTATGGACTCATAAAGCGATGAGCCTAGCTTCTCAAGGACCAATCTTTATTCTCCATTAATATTCTTGCTCGTAGATATTACTCTTATTCCAGCATAAATAAATCTATCTTCAATACAAAAATACTTCAGAGATTAAAGGGGAGCGGATAAGGGCGAAATGACCCAAGCGAGAGGAAGCAACATAATTGATTTAAGGAGTGATACGGTCACGCTGCCAACTGAGGAGATGCTTGAGGCGATAAGAAATGCCGAGCTAGGCGATGACGTCTACAGAGAGGACCCAACTGTTAATAGGCTTGAGGAGATGGCTGCCAAGAAAATGGGTAAGGAAGCGGCACTGCTAGTTCCAAGCGGAACAATGGCCAACCTAGTATCACTAATGAGTAATACTAAGAGGGGCGACTGCGTGATTCTAGAGGCTGAATCACACATATATTGGTATGAGGTTGGCGGCCTATCCGCAATCGCCGGCCTAATACCATGGCCGATAAGAGGGCATATGGGTGCGCTAGACCCCCAAGATGTTGAGGCAGCCATAAGACCAAAGAACATACACTTTCCGGAAACAACGCTTGTCTGCATTGAGAATACGCACAATAGGGCTGGTGGCACAATAATCACACCACAACAGATTGAAGCATTAAGTAGGGTCACAAAAAAATATGGATTAAAGTTGTATATGGATGGAGCGAGAATATTTAACGCAGCCGTAGCTCTGAAAGTTGACGTCAGGGAGTTCACCCGTCATGTCGACAACCTAATGTTCTGCCTATCTAAGGGGCTTAGCTGTCCAATAGGCTCGGTTATCGTGGGTGATAGCGAATTTATTGAGAGAGCCAGAAAGATTAGAAAGATGCTTGGTGGAGGAATGCGTCAAGCGGGCATAATAGCCGCTCCAGGCATAATAGCTCTAGAAAAAATGATAGACCGATTAGAGGAGGACCATAGAAACGCTAGGCTTTTAGCGGAAGGCATAACAAAGATTGATGGGCTATACGTTGACTTAAGGAGAGTTCAAACAAATATAGTCTTAATTGACGTAAGCGGTTTAGGAGTCAACTCCGAAACGTTCATTGCCAAGCTTAGGGAGCGCGGGCTTCTAGCCTCGAACCATAGTAAGACAATCGTCAGAATGGTAACACACCGCGGCATTGAAAAAGAGCATATTGAAAGAGCATTAACTATAATTGAGGAGGTCGCGAAAGAATTAAGAGTTAAAAGGTAGTAGTCGCTCCTATCCTCCCTTAACACGCATAATCTTCGTTCTACCCATTATCCGCCAATACTCAACCTCCACACCATTAGCCAGCTTAGACTTTACATCCTCCTCCTGCGGTAATGGGGTTTCGAAAACCTCATATGTCTCTAAATCCATCAGCTGAACACTGCCCGGCAGAACCGCTATTACCTGCCCACTTCTCTTCTCAATTATTGGAACATCAACCTTAGCATCAACTGGCTTAACGAAGCTTCTCTTAACACCATCAAATACACCTAAAGCCACAACCCTAGCCTTAGCTGAGCCATGCTTCCCAGGCTTAGACTTAGTTACCTCAATTATATGGCATGGTTCATCATCAATGATTACGTAGGACCCCTCCTTTAAATCACCAACATCTACAGGTTTACTCATAGCGTCCACCAACTGCACTTTAATTAAATATTAATCTCCCTTTTAATGTTTAATACCTTGTTTCCCTAAATATAATTTATGTTTTGTACGGTGAGACGTTGAATAAATCGGTTGGAATAGTTGCGCGCCTAGACCGGACCGATGCCTTAAGCTTAGCTCTTGATATATCGAAGCGCTTTAAGCTAGCTGGTTTCGAAGTGTTTTTTGAACAAAAATTAGCGGAGCAAACGAGTATGCTTGCTTTCGCGAAGAAACTTGAGGATATGCATGTAGACTTAATTGTTACAATAGGTGGTGATGGGACAATACTCAGAACATGTCTGCGCATACCCAAACCAGAGCCGCCAATACTTGCTATAGATATGGGCGCGAGAGGTTTCTTAGCAGAGGTGCCGCCAGAGAGAGCATTTGAAGCGATAGACCATTACCTTAAAGGTTTATACCGAATTGAGAGCTACAGTAAAATCGCATCATACGTTGGAGATTTGAGGCTTCCAGATGCGCTAAATGAGGTCTTCATAACATCCCGACAATTAGCCAAAATTATGCATTTAAGAATATGGAAGGACGATATGGAGGTTGCGGACTGTAGAGCAGACGGCATAATTATAGCCTCACAAGTGGGCTCAACGGCATACTCATTCTCGAGTGGAGGACCAATATTAGACCCCGATATTAACGCATTCGTCTTAACCCCTGTCTGCCCAGTAAGCTTTCTGCGCCCAATAGTCTTTCCATCAAGCTCCAGCATAATTATTGAGCTACTTAAGCCCAAATCTGCTGCCATAGTTATTGACGGAGACTACCAAATGAACATAAGTAATGGGGAGAATAAGATTGTTGTAAAGGAGTCAGAGCATAAATCTAGATTTGTGCGGTTTGAAACCGACTTCTATAGGCGTCTAAAGGAGAGGCTCTTATTTTCTAGGGAGGAAGGATGAGAGGAGATGGGTGAACGCAGGAGCCTAGTGCTCGATACATCAGCCTTCATAGGAGGATTCGACCCCTCATCAGTTAGTGAAGAAACATATTCCGTTCCGGAGGTCGAAAAAGAACTACTTGAAAGCTTTATTCCCAAACTGCGCTTCACAACATCAGTTGAGAGCGGAAAACTCAAGGTAATCGAGCCGCAACAGCAATACATAAACCTCGTCAAAAAAGCATCTGAAGAGGTTGGAGACGCAAACCTCCTCTCGAGCGCTGACATATCGATTTTAGCATTAGCAGCTCAGCTGAAAGATAAAGGCCATAACCCCATAATAATCACAGAAGACTACTCAATACAAAACGTCGCCGAAAGACTTAAACTGAAATTTGCATCGCTCACAAATCTCGGCATCCGCTACCAACTCTTCTGGAAACAATACTGCCCAGCATGCGGAAAAGAATACCAAACAGATAGAGAAATAACGATATGCGAAAATTGCGGAACAGAGCTTAAGAGAAAACCAGTAAAAAGAAAACCAATAAAGAGGGATTAAAAACCAAGATAACAGAGAGAAAAAGGAGAAAGCCAAGAAACCTAACGCGCCAGGGGGGAGATGAGAAGGGGGTTTTGGCGGGTTAGGTTTCTTGGCGAGAGAAAAAATCATGGAATTGTCTAATAAATTTTTCTGTTTGTGTGGTGCTGCAAATTTTTGTTATTTTCGGCTGTCTTTATCTTTAAGGAATTTTTTAGCGCATTTAAAATGAGTGTTACGTTTTTCTCGTTTGAGTTTACTCCCATAAGTCCTATACGCCAAATTTTCCCTTTTAACTCGCCTAATCCTCCGCTTATCGCTATATTATATTCTTCTCTTAGTCTTCTTCTAATATCCTCATCTTTCACCCAATTTGGCACATTAACTGCCACTACGGCCGGACATATATGAGCTTTGTCCGTGAATATTTCTAATCCCCTTTCTTCCAGTCCTCTTATTAATGCTTGAATATTCCTTTTATGTCTCATCCATCTATTTTCGATACCCTCTTCATAGAGTAGTCTTAAGCCCTCCCTTAATGCGTAAACAAGCAATATGGGTGCGGTATGATGATATACTCTATTGCTTTCGAGCCAATACTTCTCAATTGTTGATAAGTCTAGATACCAGCTTTGAACTTTAGTCCTCCTATTCCTAATAACGTTCATGGCTCTTTCGCTAGCGGTTATCGGAGCCAGACCAGGTGGACAGCTTAAACACTTTTGAGAGGCGCTATAACATATGTCTATGCCCCATTCATCTACAAATAGCTCGCACCCACCCAGAGAAGTTACAGCATCGACAATCAGTAGCGCATCATATTCATGAGTAACATTCGATATTTCCTTAAGTGGCTGAAGTATGCCGGTTGATGTTTCGGCATGAACTATTGCCACAGCCTTCGCATTAGAGTTTGCCAAAGCCTCTTCAACAAAATCTCTTTCAATGATTCTGCCCCATGGAGCCCTAACCTCAATGCTTTTTCCACCGCATCGTTGAACAATTTCACTGATTCTTTCGCCAAAGAAACCATTAATACAAACGATAATCTCATCACCACTCTCAATCACATTGCAGAGGGCGCTTTCCATACCAGCCGAGCCGCTTCCAGATATCGGAAGGGTCATACGATTATTTGTCTTAAATGCGTATCGAAGTAGCTCAACAGTCTCGTCCATAACCTCCATAAAATAGGGGTCTAAGTGCTCAACTATCGGGAGAGATAGAGCCTTTAAAACCCTAGGGTCAATGTTTGTTGGA
This sequence comes from Candidatus Bathyarchaeota archaeon, assembly GCA_018396655.1. Lineage (GTDB taxonomy): Archaea > Thermoproteota > Bathyarchaeia > Bathyarchaeales > DTEX01 > DTEX01. Next base: position 8,844 of record JAGTQF010000033.1, on the reverse strand, counting down.
CCAGCTCCTAGGAGCAACCTTTGAGGCGGATTTAATTCGCTATAAACTTTTCTGGACATAGGTCAACCTCTAGCGCCGACACAAAAACTAGGGAATACTTAAGGTGTAATATAAACTTTAAAGAAAAAAGGATAAATAACTAGGCTCATCTAGTTTACAAACTATGACTAGATGGAAATACGTCGCTGCATCAATCGTAATTAACTTATGTTTAGGGGCTGTTTATGCCTTTAGCGTACTCATCCCGCCACTCGAAAAGGAATTCAGCTGGAAGAGGATAGAAACATCACCAGCATTCACAATGGCATTATTAACATTCGCCCTATCAATGATTCCAGCTGGCAGACTTCAAGATAAAAAAGGCCCACGCACAGCAGTAAGCATTGGTGGCTTAATGCTTGGTTTAGGAATGATTCTGGCAAGCTACACCAATTCCCTAGCATGGCTGTATGCTAGCTATGGTTTACTTGTTGGATTAGGGATAGGGTTCTCCTATGGAGCGCCCATTGCAACATGTAGTAAATGGTTCCCAGATAAGAGGGGATTAGCCACGGGGCTCGTAGTATTCGGTTTTGGTGGCGGCTCAATAGTATTCGCGCCATTATGGTCATTCCTAATAGAGGTTTACGGCTGGAGATTCACCTTCGCCCTAACGGGCATAATATTTATGGCTCTAACACTCTCTTTAGCACAGATTCTAAGAAACCCACCCAAAGACTATAGTCCAAGCGGATGGAAGCCCATCACTACAAGTGCATCTACGAAGATAGAGATGGAACCTATGGAGATGCTCAGAAGCCTAAAGTTCCCATTACTATGGCTCAGCTACTGGTTTGGAACAACGTCTGGTTTAATGGTTATCGGACAGGCTAAGCAAATAGCCATGGAATTAGCCGATATGGATGGAGTTCTAGCATCCCTCTTAGTATCCATTTTAGGTGGATTTAACGCTCTTGGAAGAATATTCTGGGGATTTATAGGCGATAAAATTGAAAGAGAGAAAACTTTAGCATTAATTTTCTTAACATGCCTGTTAGCCCTGCTCGTGAGCTCCAGCCTTTTTAACATCCAGCTATTTTTAGCCATAGGTATGCTTCTTATCGGCTTCTGCTTCGGAGGATTTTTAGCCCTCTATCCGGCATTAACATCAGACTATTATGGAAGCAAAAACCTAGGTGTAAACTACGGCTTTATGTTCACGGCCTATGGTGCGGGCAGTATTTTAGGGCCCATTATGGCCGGATATTTCCATGATTTCCATGGCTCATATCTACCAGCGTTCCACGTATCAACAGCACTGATATTAATAGCAATATTTCTTGTGCTACTCTTAATCAGGGTTAAAAGGAAAAGAAGAACAGAAACTTAATATATGCTTGTGATCTGGTATCTCTTTACAACTTTAATCTGTAATGTTTATGCTATGTATTAAATGAATAATTTTTGTTTCATCAGTCTCATTATATATATTCTTTATATAAAATTAATGTTATGTATATAGAATTCTCAATTGATATATACTTTTTTCCACCAGAACAACTTTGGTGAACAAAATGAAGAATTCTAACAAAATATTACAGTATGTCATTGTCCTGACGACCATAATCTTACTATCATCAATCTCTTTAGCATCCATCTTCGAGCTAAAGAGCACGGAAACTTTAATTGTCAGATTTAAGCCCGGTGTAAGCGAAGATTATCGAAGGGCTGTATTAAGTAAGTTAGGGGCTAAAGTTGCTGACGAGATTCCTCAAATAGATGTCTTTATGATATCGGTACCGCTGAGTTTTCTTTCCGACTTTGAGAGAGTTTTGATGCAATATGATTGTATGATAGACTTCATTGAGAGGGATGATTTCGTTCCATCTTCTTTAGTTCCAAATGACCAATATTATTCCTCAGAGTGGCATCTGCAAAAGATTAGAGCGCCGGAGGCGTGGGATATAACTATTGGGAGCAGCAACATAATTGTTGCCATTCTTGATAGTGGTATAGACTCTTCACATCCGGATTTAGCAAATAAACTTATTCAAGGATACAACTTCTACAATGATAATTACGATACAAGTGATGTTTATGGACATGGAACAAAAGTTGCTGGGGTGGTTGCCGCAGCAACAAACAATGGCATAGGGGTTGCCTCAGTGGGCTGGGGAGTTTCCATTATGCCCATTAGGGTTACGGATTCGAGTGGTTACGCTCTTCTGTCCCTATTGACTAAAGGCTTAATTTACGCAGCCGACCGTGGAGCAAAGGTTGCGGTTATAAGCTTCCAGATATATGGGGGAAGCTCGCTTACAAGTGCCGCAAAATACTTTTTTGAGAAGGGTGGTCTGGTCTTCGCCGCTGGCGGCAATAGTGGCTCATATATTGGTGATGCAAATAATCCATATATAATCTCCGTGAGCGCGACAACCAGCACCGACGCTATAGCTACATTCTCAACTTATGGGCCGTTCATCGATATCTCAGCCCCAGGGGTAAACATATATACGACGGTTAAGGGCGGAGGATACGGAGCTGTTTCAGGAACGTCCTTTGCTGCACCAATAGCGGCTGGTGTTGCAGCACTAATGTTTTCGGTCAATCCATCCATGCCACCAAGCGATGTGGAGTCAATTCTTAAGTCAACGGCTGTTGACTTAGGTGATGCCGGGTATGATATATATTATGGTTGTGGTAGAATTGATGCCTCAGCAGCGCTAAAAGCTCTTGTTTCCTCACTTTCTCCTGCAGATAAGAACCTCGACAGCGATTCAATACCTCCAACTGTTACAATAACTTATCCGAGTGATAGAGCTACTCTTTCGGGAGGGGTCGTGGTTAAAGTTGACGCGAGTGACGATAAAATGGTTTCAAAGGTTGAGTTATATATTAATGGCGTGCTCTTCGCTATAGATTCTGAGCCTCCATATGAATTCTATTGGGATACAACTAATTATGCTGATGGCACCTATACGCTGCTCGCTAAGGCTTATGACCTATCAAATAACGTTGGTGAGAGTAAGCAGATAAGGGCGACAATATTAAATTCGCAGCATGCGCCAACAATTAATCCAATAAGGATTCAGATTACTTCGCCCTTAGATGGCGCTACAGTCTCGGGAAGAATATCCATAAGGGTTTCAGCCAGCTCAATCTCCACAATAAAAATAATCCAAATTTATATAGACGATAAACTTGTTAGCGCAGTTCGTAATAAACCTTCATGCCAATACTCGTGGAATACAAAGCTTTACAAAAATGGACAACATATAATCAAGGTAAAAGTGTATGACGCTTTAGGAAATATTGCTGAAACAAGCATTACCGTTAACGTTCGCAATTAATTCCAGAACGGAATAAATGCTTAAAAACAACCAATATTTTTATTTGTAGTACTAAATTTATTGCTTGGAGAAGAAAATTGGATAAGACCCATATAAGGGTGCTCTCCCATCTAAAGCCTAAAAACCCAATTCTGGTAGCTGGATTGCCCAGTATGGGCAATGTTGGGATTATGGCTATAAGATTCCTAGTGGACTCTCTACAGGCTGAAAAATATGCAGAGTTATATTCGCCAGTTCTTCCAGACTACGTGACTGTAGATGATGATGGATTATGCAGTCTCCTAAAATATGTATTCTTTGCAATGGACTTAAGTGAAGAGAAAAGCTTATTGATGCTTATTGGTGATTCTCAACCGCCAGCTGAAGACTCCAAGGCCTACTATGAGATATGTGGTGAAATCTTAGATTTCATGGAGAGTTTAAACTGTAGCCTTATTGTATCTTTAGATGGTCTTCCATCATTTCATACTCGGAGGGCCGTTTATGTTGCTGGGACATCAAGGAGAATAATTTCTGAATATGTCATGATGGGCGCGGAGATTTATGCTGGTGGTAGAATCATTGGGCTACCCGGCTTACTTCTAGGACTTGCAAAGATACGTGGGATAGAAGGCATCTGCCTACTAAGCCCGATAACAGACATAGTTTCAGATAGAGATGCAGCCTTCACTATATACAAGTTTCTCAGGAAAATTTTGGGGTTGAGTATTGCGGATAAAAATATGCTGTTAGGATTCTAATTCGCTTGGTTTACCTAGTTTCATAGGTGGATATTAACATTAAGTCTCTCATGTTCCCCTCTAATTTTACGTAGCTTTTCCTTAACGATTTTATTGGTTAATTCCGGGTCCGCTTTACCTCTAGTTAACTTCATTACTTGACCTATAAGATAGTGTACAGCCTTATCATCTATTAGGGCGTCTTCAACAGCCTTCGGATTCTCCATAAAAACTTTGTCCACCAACTCGTTTAGCAATCTCTCATCAGATATTTTAACCAATCCCTTTTCCTCAATGATAGTTTTTGGATTCTTTCCGGAGATAATCATTTCTGGGAGAATCTTCTTTGCTATTTTACCACTTATTACACCTTCATCTATCAAGCGAATCATTTCTGTGAGCATCTGTGGCGTTATCCTAGACTCGTAAAGCTCAAGATTATTCTCGTAAAGATACCTAAGTAGGTCGCTCATCATCCAATTACTTATCTCTTTAGGCCTATTATATAGCCTGACGCACTCCTCAAAAAAGTCCGCGAGATATTTTGAGCCGACTAAAACTTCAGCATCATATTTTGGTAGACCATATATACTCATAAAGCGCTTAACCCTCTCATCTGGAAGCTCTGGCATTTCAGCCCTAATTTCCTCAATTAATTCTTTGCTTATAACTACTGGAACTAGGTCCGGCTCTGGGAAGTAACGGTAATCCTGCTCCTCCTCCTTAGTTCTTAATGAGACAGTTATTCTGCGAATCTCATCCCAATGTCTCGTCTCACGTTTAACAGCAATACCCTTCTCAATCAAGCCCCTCTGCCTAATAATCTCAAAATTTAATGCTCTCTCAACCTCCTTAAACGATGTAATATTCTTAATCTCAACCCTCATTCCACCAGCCAACGATATGTTTGCGTCACAGCGCATTGAACCTTCAAGGCTCCCATCGAAAATCCCTAAATGCTCAAGAATATTCCTGAGCTTTTGAAGGAAAAGTCTAGCCTCCCTGGGGGAGCTCATATCTGGCGCTGTTACTATCTCGAGAAGGGCTATACCTGAGCGATTATAATCGACGAGAGTATAGGGCGACTGGTCGATAGGTCCAATATGAACTAGGCGCCCAGGGTCCTCCTCCAAATGAACTCTAATTATACGTATCTTTTTACTTTGCCCTTGATTCTCAATATATAAATAGCCATCAACTGCTAGTGGAACCCCACCGGCCTTATCGTATTGGGTTATTTGGAAGTTCTTGGGAAGGTCTGGATAAAAGTAATTCTTTCGGAAAAATACCATTTTTTCTGAGATTCTACAATTTAACGCTAACGCCGCCATAATAGCGTATCTTACAGCCTTCTCATTTAGCACTGGGAGGGCTCCTGGCAGCCCGAGACAGACTGGGCAGACAATCGTATTGGGCTCTTTACCTCTATAATCTGATGGACATTTACAGAAAAGTTTGCTTTTTAGGCTGGTTATTTGAGTGTGAACCTCAAGCCCTATCCTCACTTCGTCTTTAATGCTCTCCATTTTTATTCCGGCTTATTTAGTAAACCTAAAAATATCAGATTATCAAGTATCTTATAAAACCATTTCCCCTAAAGAGGAGGCTAAATTTAGAGGATGGTCATTGAAGTGTATACGGAGTTTCTAGCCAAAGATGCTGTTAAAGCTGCCAAGAGGGGCGACCTAATAATTGTTGTAGATGTTTTGAGGTGCTCATCAACGATAATAACAGCTTTAGCTAATGGCGCCAGAATGATAATACCAGCTAAGACATTGAGAGAAGCCAGAAAAATGCATGCAGAGAATCCGGATTATCTTCTAGGGGGTGAAAGGGGTGGTTTAAAGCCTAGGGGATTTGACCTTGGAAACTCACCTTTAGAGTATACTCGTGAGAAAGTTTTTGGGAAGACAATAGTGCTAACGACAACCAGTGGGACTCGGGCGCTAGTATATTCGAGAGTTGCTAAATGGGTTCTCGTGGGTTCACTTTTAAATGCGAGGGCTATCGCTGAGAAAGCGATTTCGATAGCTGACTCTGAAGGTATAAACATATCCATTATTCAATCGGGTACTAATGGCAAGTTCTCCCTAGAAGACTTCTTATGTGCTGGCGCAATAATTAGCATGCTTCCTAACAATAATATCAGCCTATCGGATTCAGCTCAAGCGGCGCTCTTAGCGTTTAGGCATGCTGAGAACAATCTGTATGTAAATTTAATGAAAAGTGAACATTCGAAAAAGCTGATAAAACTGGGTTTAACCGAAGATATAAAGTTCTCGTGCCAAATAAATTTATTCACAATAGTGCCATTATATAGAAGTGGAATTATAACAAAAATTTAAATTTTGGTTTAAGGTGGAGCGTTTTTCTCCTAGAAGCCGTGAATCAACCGAGTTTAGTTATGTAGGCTTCTGTCTTCCCCTCTTTTGTTACAAGCCTTAGTTTACATTCGGTAGTTAAAACGCGGATTAAATCTCCTTCCTGTTTTAACTCCACTCCCTCTGATATTGTCGGCATTGAGTGCACGCTTATTGTCGTCACGTTTGGGCTCTTCCATGTTATCTCGTATCCGCCGGGCGCCTTCTTTATAGTGAAGCCACCGAATATTTCGTATTCATAAACTGTTTCTTCAGCCTTCGCTTCCTTCTTCCTGCCGAACAATCTCATTTTCTATCACTTAAAAGAGTAAAGTGTGAACTAGTGTAACTTAAATCTATCGCATCTTCAAGTAATATATGGATGCTCTATTTTTTCAAAATCTTTTACGATTTCTAAGTGGGGGTCTGTCTGCTCATCAATGCTTGATAAAAGAAGGATATTTAATGAGAGGGATGGCTCTAGCGCCATCCTAACTGTAGGATGATTTTTCCCGAAGGTTTTCATACTTACTTCATAAACGAGCTTTCTAACTTCTTCCTCATTCAGGAAGCCTAGTGAATGCAAATATTCATGCAATAATAACGAAAAGATGAGCGAGTTAAAATCCGTCTTAGAAATAAGCAGTTTGCCCATTAAATTTATGAGCAGTTTATTTAGGACTATTCCATTTGAGCCTACTTGATAATATGCGCCTATATTAGGTGGTAGATTCTCAAGATATAAGAGCAGGCCAACCCTATGCAGACCTAAGGTTCTCTTAACAGCTTTCTTCACTAAGTCAAATATCTCTCCATAGCTTCCGCATTTCTCGAGCTTTTCGATAAAATAGTGTTCTTTCATAATATTTCCCAAGATCTCTATTATAACTCTGTTATATAAACCTTTTAGCGGTTATCGACAAATGGCAAGTTAAGCTTATCGCGTTTAATCTTTAATTTTCTGTTTACTCAGCTCCATAGGTGAGTCTGTGGGTGAAATTGCCCTCAACCTAATAGCGAAGCGAACTGGCTCTGGCTTAACTAAGTATTGTGGTAGCGTATCTGGCCCGCAGCTCCCACCTCCAAGCCCAGACTGCATATAATCTAGGTTTAGTATTATATCTTCTCTCCTCTTGAGTTCATATGTGTGTTTTGCCCTCTCAAAATCCTCAATTGTATAATGGTGTGCGCTAACCTCCATGATGGGCATGCCGACGGCCAGTAGCCCAAATCCAAGATTATTCGTGAGCGCAACCCAGCGAACATCAGTCTTATTTCCATTCTCCTGCGGCTTAATATATGGAACGTATTGTTCATCAACAGTGCCACTATAGAGCCCTATGGGCGCACCCTCTCTTCTATCTCGGTAATTCTCATGTGGCCCCCGTCCAAACCACGTGAACCTTTCAAACCCACCTGGGATGGTTAATTGTAGGCCTATTCTAGGTAGATGTGATGGGAGTTTACCCACGGGATTGGCTGCCACCTCGATGATTATGTCACCACTTCCATAAATCTTGTAGGTGTATTTACAGCTGAACTTCTCAGAGTCTTCTTGGGTGCAAAGTGAAGACTCTATGGTTATACGAGCTACTTGGTTGATTATTTTTTCAGCCTTAACACTTTTAATTACGTGTTTTAGCCGGTCAAGACCAGCGCTTCGCCATATGGGCGCTAACCTGGGGGCATCGTTGTCTGTTGGTGCACGCCAAACGTTTAGGAATGGCCCGCTCCTTATTAAATTGAATCCTTTATAGGTGAATGAGCATATGCAGCCAGCCCTCTTATCAAAGGCTATAATGAAATCTTCGCCTGAGACCACTATTTCGTTTGCGTCCTCCTCAAGCTTTAAGGCTGGCATATCGCTAGATTTAATCTCAGGCCCTGGTGGAACATCGAATGGAAGCTTGAATTGGCTCCAGCCAATCTCATAACCCCTCTCAGCCCATAAAGTATCCCTTGAGAGCCTATATCTTAGCATTAAATAATATTCTGCTCCTGGTTTAAGCTTCTCCGGAACTTTAAATGGCACCGTTACTATCTCGCTCTCATGTGGTGGGGTGTGAATCTTTGGCAATATTCCTTCCTGAATAACTTTTCCATCCTCTGTGAGCTCCCATGTTATGTCGAGTATGCTCAGGTCGGTGAAGTCATATCTGTTTAGGATTCGAATAATCCCCCTAGATAAATCTACTGCTTCAGCCTCAACCGGCTGCTGTATCTTTTTGCATTCCCATATGGCTGGATGCGGCTCACGATTTGGCCAGACTAAACCATTTATACAGAAGTTTCCATCATTTGGTTCATCACCGAAGTCGCCACCATAAGCCCAATATTCGACGCCATCCTCAGTTCTCTTTTTTAGGCCCTGGTCAACCCAGTCCCATATGAAGCCTCCGCAGATGCGCCTATATTTCCTTATTATATCCCAATACT
>JAGTQF010000032.1 GCA_018396655.1 Candidatus Bathyarchaeota archaeon | reverse complement strand
AGCCGCCTGGTTTCAGGCTCTTTTCACCCCCCTTCCGGGGTTCTTTTCAGCTTTCCGTCACCGTACTTGTTCGCTATCGGTCTTGGGACGTATTTAGCCTTGGAAGTTGATGACTCCCTGATTCCCGCACCCAAACCGGGGTACGGTACTCTGGGTCACCGGCCCCATAGCTCCTCTCGGCTTACGCCTACGGGGCTATCACCCTCTACGGCGGGCCGTTCCAGGCCACTTCGGCTTCACCGAGGAGGAGTGTTGGCCGGGCCCCAACAACACCACATCCCCCGCGGGTTATCCCCGCAGGGTTTGGTTTGGGCTCTCCCCCTTTCGGTCGCCCCTACTCAGGGGATCCCTGTTGGTTTCTCTTCCTCCCCCTACTTGGATGTTTCCGTTCGGGGGGTTCCCGCTCCCCCTCCCAAAAGGGAGGTGGGAGCACTGTAGGGGCTTTATCACCCCTACAGTAGGAGGTCCCATTCGGGGATCCCCGGATCGACGGCTGCATGCGCCTCCCCGGGGCTTATCGCAGCTTGCCACGCCCTTCTTCGGCGCCCAAGCCGAGCCATCCACCAGGCGGCGTCGGCGTGTCGGGCCTACTCGGATTCAGCGTCTGTCTGGCGTTGGCCTATGCGTGGCGATCATCGTGAGAGTGAGTGTGGTTCACTCCCACTTTCACCCTTCCCCCTTCAACATTAAGTTGAAGGGGTGCATGCTCGGGGTTTTCTGCAAAAACTTTTGATGTCATTTTCTCAATATAAACTTTGCTGTTTCCTCATATATAAAGATACTTTACATTTTTATGCTCATTTAAATCCTCGGAAACATTAATATTTCTCTTCTTAAGAGAGACTTTTATGAGGAGACTTCTGCCATGACTTCTGCGCTCCGTTTTTGGCTAATAGTTTTATTGATCTTCTTATTTAGCCCACAAGCATTATGCCTTTATGATGATTTATGGCAGGTTCAGCAGGTTCAGAGTGATAAGTATTTTAGGTACGATTTTATTGTTGACGGGGAGGGAAACGCTCTCGTCAGAATTAGGTTTTATGCTAGGGGGGAGGGGAGATCTTCTTGGGTTCTTGTGCCAAGATTCTCTGAATGGCTTAATTATACTATTAAGGGGAGGATTTATAAATGGGTTCTCGAAGATACGGAGAGGTATGCTGGCTCACAATATTACTTCTATAGCGTCTTAGACTTTCAATTTATGCCTGAAGGAAACGAGTTTGAGATGCTTATAGAATACAATTTTTCCTTGGCCGCCATGTTCGTTGAAAATGAGTCAAAATATGGCATCTTCTATTCGCCAATGATAGGCTTCGAAGGTAAAAGCGGATTTGAGGCTGCTGTCATATTTTCAAAGAGATTTAGGGCCAACTTAGATGAGGCTTTGGCCATTGGCAAAAGCTCTTATAGGCCGGATAGCAAATTATCTAATTCGAGCTTCATCTTCTTTAGGATGATGCCGGCTGCTGAGAATCTTCTACGTATACAAGTTGGCTTCGAAGTTATTAGTGGAGAGCCAAATCTAGTAACGATAGAGAGTGGAATCTTCAAGTTTAACACCGTTAAGAGGTACGAAGCCCATGCTTGGAAGATCCTAAAACTCTATAACTCAACATATGAGACGCTTATAGATATATTTAACACGACGCTTGAGCAATATCTTCCATCTGGGAGCAGGAAAAATATAACCGTAAGGTTCTTTGTGCCCGACTTTAACTCGCTCATGGCTATTGGTGGATATGTACCCTTCTCTGGAAGAGAACTGGGCGACATACATCTGAATATAGTGTTTGCTAGGTATATTGAGGGGTACTTAGAGGTCATAGCGCTCCACGAACTTATACATCACTTCCTCTGGAAAGCCGGGATCTCCCCCCAGAATCTATTATGGTTTCATGAGGGGATGGCGCAATACATTAGTATAGAGATAGCAAGTAGCCTAGATTATGAGGGCGCAAAGATGATTAAAGATGAGATGGAGAATAGGTCCAAAGCTCTCAGAGCAACGTTAAGCGACTTCAGCTTCCTAATCGATTGGACCCCCTCCAAGGCCCCAAAGGATCTTAACACACTTTATACTGCAGCATATTATGTTGTTAGCCGCCTAGCAGAGGACTATGGGGGCCTAAAATATTATGCTAGGTTCTTTAGGGCTTTAAACAATAAGTCTATTAGGGATAACGCTGCTCTATGCTATTATTTAAGCGTTGCTGCAAATGAAAGTGTCGCTAACAGGCTTAATGCCCTTGGCTTTAATGTGCCCGACATTTACGCATATTGGCCACTCATAAATGCAATTGAGAAAGCTATAGGTGAAATTAATCCCAACAGCATAATCCTAAAGCCATTCAAGGATATTGCTAACATAATTTATAGGGTTGGGACAAGTAGTGAAGGAATATTTATTGAGGAAAGATATTTGATTCTAGTAGCGGCCCTCATAATAGCTCGTTTCGCTCCGTTGATAGCGCTACTCACATACTCCAGCCTAATATTCGCGGCGCTCATTATACTCCTCAAAGTAAAGAAGGTGCTTTAGAAGCCTTAAATTCTTCAAATATTCTAGAACTTTTATCCCAAGCCTCCTTAAGAACCCTATCAAACAAGTTCTCTCCGTGCGAGTCCATGGCAACTATTAGGGGCCCAAAGTTTTCGACGTCAAGAAACCATACTGCTTCAGGCATACCGAGATCCAGCCATAAAACATCCCTAACTCTTTTGACATATTTAGCTGCTAAAACCGCCGCTCCTCCAGTGAATACCGCATAGACAGCCCCGTGCTCCATCATAGCTCTCCTAGTTTTCTCGCCCATCCCACCCTTACCTATTATGAGTCTAACGCCAAGCTTCCCAATGACCTCATGCTCAAATTCCTCCATGCGCATACTAGTTGTAGGACCAGCGGCCAACGCGATCCATTCGTTACCAGTTTTTTTCACCAAGGGGCCACAGTGAAAGAGCGCTAAACCCTCAATGTTGAAGGGTATCTTCTTAGATTCTGCCAGATACTCGTGGATTCTTTTGTGGGCTGTATCACGCGCCGTGACTAGGGTTCCAGTAATGTAGATGACGTCACCAACGTGCAGTTTGCGGATATCGTCTTTTGATAATGGGGTTTTTAAATTGAAAGTCAAATGTGTTCACCCTAATCACATTTTATTTTATGACGGTTCTTTTCTCTTCATTGGACGCTTATTTCTACGGCAGCTCCCTGCTTTATTAGAGCTCTAGCATTCTCCTCTGGGAGCGTTGCAATATCCTCAGGCTTAAATGGTCCATAAACCTTCATGTCTACTCCAACTATTTGGGGAATCTCTTTGATCACTCGCACTACAAGGAAGCCCTTCATCCCTTTTCGGTCCATCTTTCTCGGCTTCCGCCCATGCAAAATATCATCTAAAAGGTTTTTGTAGGCTTCAGCGCACAGTGAGAGGTTGTTGTATAGGTTTTCTTCCTCATCAGTTAACGCTGTTATAGGCATTGTTTCACCACTGGAAATTAACCTTAAAATTTTATCGTATCTCACTCGAATCAAGTCGCATATCATTTTCCTAATGTTCTCTTCCTCACGCTGGAGGAGCTTACCCCTTAAACTTTCCTCGTCTATCATACGTATCTCCTCGCGAACCCTTCTCACATAATCTGCTAGGCGTGTGTAGAAGTCTTTCGGCAGGGCCTGAAGGTTAATGTTCTCCCCCTCTCTCCTCCAAGCCTCAAAAAGCTCATCGTACATGTTAATCAATCACCTTAGCAGCATTCTTACATAAAAGGAATACGGCGGCTGGAAGAGGCAGTGTGACAGACTGCTTCTCAAAAGGTCCAAAGATTTCGTCCCCCAGCCTGAAGGCAGGGGCCTCATCCACATAAACCTTAACCTCCTCACCCTTGAGGGCGAGGGCCTCTTTAAGCGGATCGAAGTCCTCAATCCTACTTACTGGAAAAGAAACTTTAAGTAGACCAGTCTTTCCATGGAGCGTTCCGGGTAGGCGTATGAGCCTATGAATATCGACCGTGACGACTGTGTCAATTTTAGCTGATTGGAATGTTGCACTATGCTGAAGGATCTTTTGCCACCCATCTAATCCTAAGCCCTCAACTAGGTTCCATGGACCACTCGTCTTCCAGCTCTCAAGGATTTCGTCCCTACTGCTCAAAATTTTCTCAATAATCTTTCTTTTTAAGCCGAGGTTTCTTAGGTCGTTTTCTGTAGCCGCTAAGAGGAATTCATATGTGCCCTTAGCTATGCGCCCACGCCAGCCGAAATCATCTAGGCTTGGGCCTACGAGAAACCTTGTTTTCCCGTCTCGAACCTCCTCAAGCCCATGAAGGAGCGCATCTATGCCAGTTCCTGTTATGTAGTCAACGATCTCCTTCCTGATGTCTGAGTCTAAGTCCAGTATGCCTTCGCTCTCAATCTGAACATGGTAGCCTCTATGCCCGCTAAAAGAGCACTTTATCTCCTCGGGTGAAAAGCCAAAGTCATTCATTAGCATATCTATTAGCTTTATCGTTTCGCTTCTCGCCGTTTCTAGGCATATTTCACATGGCCAGGTCTTGTCATCAAAGCTTTCCCCGCCACATGTTGGGCATTTATCCGGCGTCATGCCTCTGCCTTTTAAGCCGCAGCCTCTACATGTCCAGACATCATGTTTTTTATTGCATTTAGTTGGTATATGGTCAGCATCTATATCGAAGAATAGGTCTGAGCCGAGCCATCCCTTCTCATCCATCTTTGCTTCCGGAACACTATAGTAGGCTGCTGAGTAGAATACGTTTGATGGAATATTCTTCTTGATAAAGTCCTTTAAATCCTCGGGCTTCATGAAGCCTTTATGCCTAACCATAACGCCCTCTTTGAAGAGAGTGAAGCCAAACTCCCTATTTTCAATGGACTTTGGAATCTCAACCCTATCAATATTCTCACTGTAATATCTAGAGAACGCGTTACGGATGAATACTAAATTATCAATCATTATTCCTCAACCCGCGCCTTTTCCCTTTTCTCTAAAGCCCTTGTCCTCCTAAGATAGTAGGTTAGTGGATGCTTAACCCTCCTGCAAAGTTCATCCGAACCTACGCAAAGCCCATGAGTGCGTAACGTATCACATTTAGGCGACGTATACTTTGTCCTTGAACCCCTCTCGCCAGCAATATGTTCAATTTGATAGCGCGTTATCCTTTCATTGAAGTCAGCCAGACTGCGGAAGAGATTAATTACTGATTCCGCATCCATACCTATATTTAAGAGGAACGCCGTTAATGTGAAGCGCCCAATGTGGGAGACATGTCTTCCGGACTTAATCGCCTCGTAAAGCTCCCTTATGCATGGTGGAAAGGCATCATTAACAACCCCTGATGGGATTGGTTCAAGGGGGGTCTCCTTTATTTTTTCAGAGCAGATCTGCCTAATCTTCTCAACATACTTCAAAATTTCTTCAGGGATCTTAACTTCTGCGCTGAGATCTATTTTAGATTCAATATATCGCCTAACCTCCTCCTGGAGCAGACGGGCCACATCATGTTTAGATAGGTAGACTTCTCCATTGTGAACCATCCTGTTAACTAGCTTCCACTCTTTTTCATGGAAGGCTATAGCGTTTTTAAGGTAGTCGATAAAATGTAAGGCGAAACTAAATCTTATGAAGCCAATCTGTCTATTTATCACCCTTATCTTCCAACCAAATTTGCCAGCTATCTCAGCAATCTTCTCCTCGTTCTCCAACTTAAAGAGACTGTAAGCTCTTCTGGCCTCCGCTAAAGCATAACGTCTCTTAATGTAATCGTTGGCAAGGGCTGCCACCAGCACTATTGCCACTGGAAACGAGAGCAGCTCTATATCCTCATTGTAGGCGTACGGGTTATAGCTCACTTCGGGCGGATTCGATGTTAAGGCCTCTACTATCCTCCTCTCAGCCCTATCCAATACTGGCCTATAATCCGGGTTTAGAAGATGCTCTATCCTGAAATCCAGCTTTCTAACCTCATTTACTGCTTCAGGTGTAAATGGATACTTTGCTAGATCGCTTAAAGTTAGTATCTTCTCTCCCTCCCCCCATTACCCGTAAAAGGACAGGGTCATTAAAGTATGCTTGTTTAATGTTATTCGACTTCAACCCTCGGCGCCAGCAAATATACTAGTTTACCATCGTAGCGCTGCCTAAAATCTAAGCGCAGCGGCATATCCGTTGAAAACTCAAGCGTAACTATGTCGGAGGTGTCGGCAGCCGCCTTAACTATATCCGTAAGGTAGCTTAGGCTGAATGTTGCCTTAGAGGGCTCCTTAACCTCCATAGATATTAGCGTGTCATCCCCTTTCCTTATTTCTATCTCTGCCCCAGCTACATCGCCCTTAGCACTCATCACCAGCCTTTCGCCATCAGCCTCTATTCTAACGCTATCGCTAACCATCTCAGCATCCCTTAAAGTATCGTAGAAGTCGCTAGCCGTTAGGGTAATCTTCGCATTAAATGTCAGCTTAGGTTCAGGAATCTCCTCCTCACTAGACTCCAATACTGGCAGCGAGAATGTGCGAGTATATCGCCCCCTTATCTTCACAAGAAATTGCCCAGAGTCCTCGCTTAAAGACATCTCGATAGTATCGTCTTTACCAGCCCTTTTAAGGAGCTTTTTGAGCTCATTTAAGTTCACGCAAACCTTAGACTCACCCTCAGACTCATACTCGTCAAAGCTTGTTTTCCTCATCTCAAAATCAACCATCGCTACACGTGAGGGGTCCATAGCTCTAAGCTTTATGCCATCCGGATCTATGGTGAACGTCGCTTCATCGACAATGGCAGATAAAGCATCCAAGACATTCCTAAACGTTTTCGTATCTGAGATTCTGATTCTGAACAAGGAAGCGACCTCCACGCATCAATATCTTCTGGACGTTATCTCATAAAATTATTTCGAACCTCACTTATAACTTTATTATCCTCATAAACCTAAACTAGACAAAACAATATGAGGGGTTGGGGCTTTTTAGTGGACAAAAATGCCTAAAACGTCTAGGGAGAATAGGAAGAATTTTACCTATAGCATGTAAACACTGCACTAAATGCTCAAACTCTCCCTAAGAATTCTTCTCTAATAAGAGGGACAGTTTTCTTAACTGGAAGCCTAAGAGTATTCTCTGAATGTGTAATTACATTTGGTGCACCTGAAGAATTGGGTTGAGGATTCATCAGCGCCTCTCGTCTGAACCTGCCAAACATATGCGAGATTATTTCCACATTTAGGACATTCAATAGTGATTACTGGAAGCGTTTTCAGCTTCTGCTCCTTCTCACCTATAACGACAATATCATCTTCAGGCTTAATCTCAGTAACCCTCTTGGTGGGAGAGAGTATAGGTGCATCTACCTGACGCTCATATCCACATTTACTACATGAGAGGAACGTCTCCTTCACATCCTTCTTGCGTTTCAGCACTAGCCTAGTTCCACAGTTCGGACAGAACTCTATCAAATCTTCCCTCTCCGTATTAGCTTTTATCCTCAGTCTTCTTTAAGAAAGAAAAAAGATGCTTTTAAACTTTCCCCTAAATATCAGTGATTTTGGAGGTGATTGTCATAAAAATTATATCTATAGTCGTAGGACCTCTACAAACAAACTGTTATATACTGGTTTGCGAGGAGACTTCTGAAGCACTTATAATAGATCCAGGCTTCACCGATAGGGAGTGGCCGAAAATTTTCAATAATATTAAGAGAAGCAAAATTCAAATCGCATATATCATCAATACTCATGGGCATGCGGATCATATTAGCGGCAACCTAAGGGTTAAAGACATCACTCATGCAACCTTAGCGGTTCATTATAGGGATGTAGACATGTTAACCAACCCCATAAAAAACTTATCTTTGATGCTCGGGTTAAACGTGACCTCTCCTCCGCCAGATTTAGCTCTCCGTGGAGGTGAAGAAATAGAGGTTGGGAGCATAAGACTTAAGGTTCTCCACACCCCCGGACACACGCCTGGAAGTATATCGCTCTACTGTGAGAGTTTAGGGGCTATTTTCACAGGAGACGTATTGTTTGCGGGTTCGGTTGGAAGAACCGATCTTCCAGGTTCTTCATATAGGGACCTCATCTCTTCTATAAGGATGAAACTCTTCGCTCTCCCAGATGAAACGATAGTATATCCTGGCCATGGCGAAAGAACAACTATAGGTGTAGAGCGGAGGTCAAACCCTTTCCTATTATAGTGGATGGCGTGGGTTAAGGATATTATTTGGATCAAAAACCCTCTTTATTCCCCTCAGGATCTCGATATGTTTTTCGCTCAGAACCATACTTAGATCCCCGAGTCTAATCTTTCCAATGCCATGCTCGCCGGTTATTGTGCCTCCAAGGCGTACAGCCATCTCATATATTTCGCCCTTTATCTTCTTCACCATCTCCATACTCTTTATACCTTCCTTCATTATATGCACATGGAGATTCCCATCGCCAGCGTGACCATACGCTGGTAAATATACCCCATACCTTGAACCTATTGCGTCTACTTCATCCATGAGCTTTTCTAGGCAGCTTGGCGGCACAGTTACATCTAAAATGTCTATCATGTTAGGTTTAAGGGCCGTGTAAATATTGCTCCTTATCTTAAGAATCCTATTTTGCTCCTCAGGCGTTTCAGCGAGCATAACGTCTAAAGCGTTATTAGACTCGCATATCCGCGATATCTCTTCGCATGCTGCCAGAACTTCTTCTTGGCTCATCCCATCCAAAATGATTATTAGCTGCGCAAAACCCTTATGAACAGGCCATTTCTCATTTAAATGCCTTGCAGCCTCTAAAATCTCATTTATTTGGACATATTCTATCGCTAGAGGTATCACACCAGACCTTAATATCGCTGGAACAGATCTTAGGGCTTCTGAGCGGGTGTTAAATGGAACTACTAGCGTAACCATATATTTACTCTTCGGGAAGAGCTTTATTACAGCCTTCGTTATAACGCAGAGAGTCCCCTCACTCCCAATAATTAGCTGTATTAAATCATAGCCAACATTATTCTTTAAGATCCTTCCGCCTAGCGACAAGACATCTCCTGTCGGAAGAACCACCTCTAAACCTTTAATATAATTCCTCATCACGCCATACTTTATGGCTCTAGCCCCACCGGCATTCGTCGCTATTAGCCCCCCAATTTGAGCCCCCTCATCACCCGGATGTGGTGGGAAAAATAGGCCTGCATTCTCCGCCACCTTGATAAGGTCTCCAAGCGTTGCTCCTGCCTCAGCTATAGCCATCATATTCTCTAAGTCTACTTCGATCTTATTCATGCGTTCAAGTGAGATTATTATCCCCGGCTCAGTTGGAACTGCCCCGCCAACAAGCCCAGTTCTTCCCCCAACCGGGAAGACAGGAATCCTCTTCTCGTTTGCAATCTTAAGGATTAAGGAAACCTCCTCCGTTGAAGAGGGCTTAACGAGTATTAGGTCCTCTGCCGGCTTCGGTCTAATTATGTCAGGAGTCTCATCTTTTAGGTAGCTCTCCATAAGCTCTCTTTGAACTATAACCCATTTGTCACCGACTATCCCCCTCAAATCATCGATAACAGCGTTTGGAATTTTAGGGGACATTACTTAACCAACCCTTTAACTTTTTTAATTTCATTGATTAATGGATGAATTATCTCATATAAATCTCCTATCACATAATAGTCTGATACACTTATTATTGGCGCAGACGGATCCTTGTTAATGGCAATAATTATATCTGAGTCCCTCATGCCGAAGAGGTGTTGGGGCGCACCAGATATACCGAACGCCATGTAGACTTTCGGTTTAACCACGTTACCGCTGAAACCAACTTGATGCTCTCTACCTATCCACCCGGCATCGACAAGCGGCCTACTCGAACCCAAAACTCCGCCCAAAAGCGTGGCAAGCTCCTCCAGAATCTTGAAGTCCTCCGGGCTCTTTAGCCCCCTGCCGGCTGCCACAATAACGTCTGCTTCAGAGATATTTACCCCGCCAATTTCAATTTTGTCTAGGATCTCGATCCCTGTTTTCTCCAGTAGAATAGGCTCCCTAACCACTATCTCACCTCTCCTACTCGGATCCCTATTTAATGGTTTCATAATCCTATACCTGACCGTCGCCATCTGGGGCTTGGTTCTAGTCTTTATCTGCGCCATAATATTACCGCTAAACGCAGGTCTGATCTGTATTAGGTTCCCTTCTTCATCGAGATCTAGGTCAACGCAGTCCGCCGTTAGCCCCGTCTTTAGGGCTGCGGCCACCCTAGGCGCCAAACTCCTACCGATTCTAGTTGCGCCTATAAGGAAAATGTCAGGCTTCACTTCATCAACAATCTTAACAATATTATGCTTGTATCTGACAATATCGAAGTCTTTGAGTGATGGATGATCTATTAAGTAAACTTTGTCGGCGCCATAATAAATTAGCTCTTTAGCCTCATCCCAAAGATTATATCCGAGAAGAATCGCACAGAGAGACTTTTTAAGCCTATCCGCAAGCTCCCTACCCTTACCAAGCAGCTCATACACTACGCCATGTATTCTGCCATTTTCCTGCTCGGCAAAAACTAAAACACCACATTCATTCAACATAACTACCACTATAAAATCTTATTCTTTATGAGAACATGAACGATTTCACGAGCAACCTCTTCAGGGGAGCCAGATATCATTTTACCGAGCCTCTTCTCGGCTGATGGCGTGTAAACTTTGATTACACGTGTTGGTGAGCCATCAAAGCCAAAGTATCGTGGATCCGCAACCTCCTCTAAATCTTCATACCTCCAAATCGTTATGGGCGCGCGCATAGCCCTTATCTTATCCCTTAAAGTCGGCAGGCGAGGGGTATTCACGTCCTTCGTTACGGTTATCAGGGCTGGTAGGGTAAGCCTCATGATGTAGTGGCTTCTCTCCATCCTCGCCTTAACAACAATGTTATTCTCGCTTACGTTCAGAATCTCCTCAACATATGCGGCGTGGGGTATGTTTAGAAACTCTGCAACCTCCGGGCCGACTTGCGCCGTATCGCCGTCAACGGTCTTTTCGCCGCATATTACCAAGTCAAATGCTCCAAGCTTTCTAATTGCGGCGGCAAGAGTATATGCTGTTGCCAGAGTATCTGCGCCTGCAAACCTCTCATCCGACAGTAGTATTGCCTTGTCAGCGCCCCTAGCAAGGGCATCTCTGAGCATCTCCTCAGCCTTCATGGGACCCATGCTTATCGCTGTTACTATCCCACCAACTTTCTCTTTTATTTGGACCGCTGCTTCCAAAGCGTTTAAGTCGAAGGGGTTTGTTGTGGCGCCAGCCGAACTCCTATCAAGACGGCCCTTCTCCGGGTCGAACCGAACCTTCTCGATTTCGGGAACCTGTTTCATGAGAACTATTATATTCATTTGCATCCGCCCACAATTCCCATATATGTAACCTGGCATCACATTCAGTATGCCCTCGCCACATATACAACTCTCTTCGCTTCTCTTCCGCATATTATACATGGCTTATCAGGCTTCTCCTCAATGTCAAATCTATAACCCCTTATTTCTCCACCAGAAGACTCCCTTATCTTATCGGCGCATTCCAGGCTTTCACACCAACAAACCCTTGCAATCCTCCTCTTTAACTTAACTATCTCGCTGAGCGATAATTGGTCTACGGCATCCACAACAAATTCCTTGAGAACAGAGTTGCTTCTCTCCTCAAGTTCTCTCAATATCTCGTCAAAGAGTTCTCTGATTGCTGTTACAGCTTCCTCAAATTTGACAACCCTTCTCTGGAGGCCAACCCTCTTGACGAGAGTCACATTCCTCTCCCGCTGATCTCTGGGTCCAACCTCAACCCTAACAGGTACGCCAAACATCTCCCAATAATAGAATTTTTCTCCCGGGGTTTTATCCTCAGTAGTATCTAGGTGAACCCTTATGCCGCTGGACTTAATCGTCTCATACACCTCCTTCGCATAGGCGTTTACTTCATGCGCCGTCTCCTTGTATAGGATCGGAATTATAACCACCTGTATTGGAGCCACATCTGGCGGCAGTATGAGGCCATGGTCGTCACTATGTTGGGCTATAATGGCGGCTACAACTCGGCTCAAACCGAAACCATAGCATGTTTGGACGACATTCCTATGTTTGCCATCAACATCCTCATATGTTATTTCAAAAGCTTTAGCAAAATTCTCGCCTAGATTGTGTACCGTGCCTATCTGGTTAACTCTTCCATCAGGGTTCCATGCGTCAAACGCTATTGAGTAGACTGCGCCTGCAAACTTGTCGAAGTCAGGTCTCCTCAGTATAAGATAGCTCAGCCCAAGGCGCTTGAAGACATAGCTATAAATTCCTATTGCCTCCCTCACCTGCTTCTCAGCCTCTTCCCATGTCTTATGCGCTGTATGAGCCTCATTCCAAAGAAACTCCCTCATCCTGAAGAGGGGTCTAGTAGCCTTGGTCTCGTACCTATAGACTGCAACACTCTGGTAAACCTTAAGTGGCAGGTCTGCGTGGGATCTAATCCATAAGGCGAACATCGGATACATTGCGGTCTCAGAGGTAGGTCTTAAAAGGAGCTTCTTGTCAAGCTCCCTATCACCGGCATGCGTAATCCAGAAAACCTCTGAGCTAAAGCCTTTAATATGCTCAGATTCCCTTGCAAAAGCATCCTCGGGTATGACGACCGGGAAGAGCATGGGGACATGCCCAGTCTCATCAAGTTTTCGTTCAAGAATCTCAAGGATATTTTTAACTATTCTGAAGCCCCAGACCTTATATACTGCGAAGCCTTTAACTGGGTATCGGGCATCGAGTATATCAGCGTTAAAAATTATCTCGTCGAACCATTCGCTGAAATTCTCAAACTTCTTCATAGGCTTTATTCCATCTTAAGATATTGCTCACCATTATAAATTTTATTGCTTAGATGCGTTTTATTTAGGAAGGAGGTGTTTTCGGTAAGTTTTTAGGTTTCGAAGGCACTAAAAATTTTAAGAGGCAATTGGATCTGGAGGGAGAAGGATGGATCTAAAATACGAGGAGATGCTGGAAGAAGCCTACAAGCAGCTGCCTTCTGAGGTTTTTAGGCGTGAGAGGCTTGAAGTCCCTAAGGCCTCTTCTGTAACGTTTGGCTCAAGAACATTCCTAAACAACTTTAAAGACATATGTGAAGTTCTAAATAGAGACCCGGAGCACGTTCTAAGATACCTCTCAAAGGAGATGGCTACCTCCGGCTCAATTGAAGGATCGAGGGCCGTTTTTCAGGGAAGATTTGAGGATGAAGAGATTAATAGGCTTATCAGGCGTTATATGGAGGAGTTTGTTATATGCCCGATTTGCAAGAGACCCGATACAAAAATTATTAAGGAGAAAAGATTTAACTTTCTAGTGTGCGAAGCTTGCGGGGCTAAATCGCCGGTTAGGCGCATATAGCTTAAAGAAGGAGAAGGCGATTGGAAGTATACGTTAAAATTACTAGGTGGGGGCGACAAACCCTCCTAGCAGTATGCGATACAGATATACTTGGAAAGACATTCAGGAAAGACGGAGTTATCTTTGAGGTTAAAGAGGAATTCTATAATGGCTATAAAACTAGCATAGAGGACGCTCTAAAACTAATCGAAAAATCAACAATAGTCAATTTATGTGGACGGAAGATAGTTGAAAAAGCTATTGAGGCTGGACTCGTACATCCAGAAGCCGTATTTGAGATCTGCGGCGTCTTACACGCACAAATAATGAAGATGATATAGGTGGCATAGGGAAGAAGCATGAAGATATACGAGAGATGGATAATTGCCTTACTAATCCTACTCCTAGGACTAACAATGCTAGCGGCGGGAATACTAACAAACCAAATAAACTACCTACTGGATTTTATCAAAAGATTTTTTGAGCCATCAATTGCCGGCGTGCCGTAATTGGAGAAAAATTATTATTCTAGAAAAGAAACAAAAATAATTTTGATTAGACTTCAGATTACGTGAGCCGGGGTGGCCGAGCGGCTAGGCGGCGGGCTGCAGACCCGCTGACATGGGTTCGAATCCCGTCCCCGGCTCCAATAAAACAGGCTTATTTTTTGAAATGTGGCCTGAAATGGGCTTTTCTTGATTCAAGGCTGCGCTGAGGCTGTTTCTTTTTGCGATTTCGTAAAGCGCTTTTAAGCATGCTTCTTTCGGGTTT
>JAGTQF010000031.1 GCA_018396655.1 Candidatus Bathyarchaeota archaeon | reverse complement strand
AGAGCTCCAACACCTATAATCTTCACAATGTTTCTGACGGCTGCTGCCGTGGCATGGTCATATTTGGCTCTCATAGACCAATAGAAGAATAATGCGATGCCGCTAACAATAAGATAGCCGAACGCTATGGCAAGTAACACCTGAATATATCCCATATAATCCACAATGTTTATTCCAAACTGCAATAGGAAGCTGGTAAAAAGCCATTGGATGATTGCTGCGACAACAACATATAATATTATGTAGAGGACAACCTTCGCCATCGCTGCCGTCGCGTTCTTTGCAACCTCAGACTTATTCATCTCTTCTTTCTGAGCTAATGAAGACGTGCTCATACTCTCATCTCCTTAAGACAATCTATAACCTATATGAAAATAAATATTGTCATTTTAATAGGCGGAGCTGTAATTATCTCTTCAGATTGATGGGGTAGGCAATGAATCTACTTTCTTAGGCTCCTTAGCAAAGTAGACTTTTCTTCACTTCTTAATTTTCCAATATATTGGGGTTCGCCCAATATTCTGCAGCCTTCCTCTAAATACGCGTTTCTAGCATATATATTTCTTGCAGTGACCCTTTCCTCCATTACTAGAGTATCTGCATAAATGTCTTCTATGTCGGCTCTCTCGCTAATATGCGCCTCTCCAGCTATAACTGGTCCGCCTACCATTTCTGCCTACTCGAATGCTTCCAGCCTTTAAACTTTCTATGCTAGGTCTTTCCCCACACTTAGCTCCTTATATGAGAGCGTAAAGAGACGTCACAAAATGTTGCTCTCAAGACTGCTTCAAACAATTACCTTTATATTTTAGTCCTTAAGAATTAGTATGCGGTATTATTGTTGGGAGGAAGGTGCTGTTGAGCCACCGCCAGCGCCAAGTATATTAAGTTGCGCCAAGGTGGATGCTGCTAGGCTAAGAATAGGCTTTAGAGTTGATTTTAGTGGGGAAGAAATTGGAATGGTGATGTTTTATGGATGAAGAGGGGACTCTGGATTTTAAGCCAAAGATAAAGGATAAGACTTGGGACCCATCTAAGGAGATGGTTTTGTTTAGGAAGTGGCAGGAGGATGGACTCTATAGGTTTGATGAGACTTCTAAGATGGAGGTTTTTAGCATTGATACCCCGCCCCCGTACGTGAATACTCCGGTTCATATAGGGCAAGCATACACGTATGTCTGGATGGATATATTTGCGAGATACAAGCGCATGATGGGGTATAATGTGCTCTTCCCGATGGGCTTAGATAAGAATGGTTTGCCAATAGAGGTTCAGACAGAAAAGACGTTTGGTATAGTGATGCATGAAACCCCCAGGGAGGAGTTCATTGCAAAGTGTAAGCAGCTGCTTCAGGAGAGTGGGGAAGCATCGCTAGAGACATTTAAGCGTTTAGGCTTAAGCTGCAACTCATGGGATTTGGAATATAAAATTGGGGGCAGATATGAAACTGATGACCCGGAGTATAGACGCCTGACGCAGGAGACGTTCATAGAGTTCTGGAGGAGAGGCCTAATCTATGAGGATGAGAAGGTTACAAACTATTGTCCGGTCTGCCGCACAACGATATCCGATGCTGAGGTTGAGTATGAAGAAGAGGAAACCCTAATAAATTACATAAAGTTTAGGGTTCAGGAGACCGGTGAAGAGATACTTATAGCCACAACTAGGCCGGAACTGTTATGTTCATGCCGCATAGTTCTTTTCAACCCATCTGATGAGCGTTACCAGCATCTTGAGGGAAAACACGCGATTGTCCCATTATATGGGCATGTGGTCGATATTATTCCGCATCCCTACGCTAAGCCGGACTTCGGCTCAGGACTAGTTATGATATGCAGTTTCGGTGACTATAGTGACGTTAGAATACTTAGGGAGCTCGATTTAAAGCCAATTTTCGCCATAGATGAGAGGGGCATGATGAATGAGAATGCCGGGAAATATGCTGGCTTAAAAGTTGAGGAGGCCAGAAGGCGCATAATAGAGGACCTTAAGGCTGAGGGTTTACTCGTCAAGCAGGAAAAAATTATTCAGCGGAGACCTATCTGCTGGAGGTCCAAGAACCCTATAGAGTTCGTCCCAATGAAGGAGTTCTACCTAAAGCAGGTTGAATTTAAGAAGGAGATACTTGAGTTAGCCGACCGGATGAGATTCTTCGCACCGGAGAGCAAGCAGATACTCATAGACTGGGTTAACTCAATCGATATAGACTGGGTTATTTCAAGGCGAAGATACTATGGAACAGAGATACCCCTATGGTATTGTAAGAGCTGCGGCTACATCTATGTGCCTGAGCCCGGAAGATACTATCAGCCTTGGAGAGAGCCTCCGCCAATCGATAGATGCCCAAATTGTGGTGGAAAAGAGTTTCGCGGTGAAGAGCGAACATTTGACACATGGTTTGACTCAGCGACCTCAGAAGTCTATATACTCGGTTACTTATGGAACAAAGAGTTCTTCATGAAGAACTTTCCATGCTCACTTAGACCGCAGGGGAAGGAGATTGTTAGGAACTGGCTGTACTTTGCCGTTTTAAAGTCCTTCCTGCTCTTTGGGAAAGAGCCCTTCAGAAATGTTTGGATACACATGCATGTTGTTGATGAGCAGGGTAGAAAGATGAGTAAGAGCGCTGGAAACGTCATTGACCCACAAGATGTTATAAGGATGTTTGGCAGTGAAGCCTTCAGAATATGGACTGCACTTGAGGGAAATATAACTAAGGGTGATATAAGATGCTCATTTGAGAGGATACGCGGGACCTCAAAGTTCCTTACGAAGCTTTGGAACATCGCTCGTTTCATATCATCCTTCCCCCAAGTGAGTGAGGGCTATGAGCTTGCACCACTAGATAGAGTGATTCTGGCAAAATTGAATGAGCTTATAGGTGAATGCAGAAGAGGGTATGAGGATATGAACGCTTTTCACGCTGGCACAGCGATTAGAACATTCACATGGAACATTTTTGCAGACCACTATCTTGAAGCTGTCAAGCCCAGAGCATATAATCGAGATAAGATATTTGACCAAAGGTTTCAGCGCGGCGCATGGTATACGCTCCACAAATGCCTAGAGACTATACTTAAGCTTCTGGCACCAATATGCCCATTTATAACAGAAGCCATCTGGCTTGAACTATACTCTAAGGAGAGCATACATATTCAACGATTCCCGGAGGAAAGGGAGGAGTGGAGAGATGACATTGTCAATCTGCTGCCAAAATTCATAGATTTTAATAATGCGATATGGCAGTATAAGAAGCGAAATAATATCGCATTAAACCAGGAGCTGAAAGTAACCGTTTATGCGCCGGTAGAATTAAAGCCGCTAGAGGAGGATTTGAGAGCGATGCATAAAATCAAAACGTTGCTGTTTGATAAACCAGAAGATGAAAAGGCTGAGAGAATCTCCGAAAAACTAGAGGTCTACGTGGTGCAGGATTAGAGGGGACTCCTTAGGTTAGAAAACTGCTTAAATCCCTCTCTCTTCTCATTTTTCCGCCTATGGTTATCTCTTTTCCTAAAATAACCCGCATACCATCAAAAGCAGCTCTAGTTGGCACACCGGTCTTCTTCTCTATTAACTCAGCCTCTCTCTCCGGACCCTTAAGTATCATCTGCATCCCAAAATGCGTTATTAGGGCCATCTCAGGATGGGTCTCACTAATTATTTTTATGGCATCATCAGTTGTCATATGTCCCTCCCAAGGTTGGCCGGATGGTCTCAAAACAGATAGTATAAGAAGCCTTAATCCACTATAGAAACTTGATACCCCACTAAAATATTCTGAGTCTGGCATGTATGCTAAGCTGCCGAAACCCTTAACTTCGAAGCGGAAGCCAACGGCATCCGGGTCTGAGTGGACCGCCTTACATACAGTAACATTTATTCTATCAACTTCAAAGGATGCTCCAACAGTTGCTTCAATAACCCTCTCCGGCATAGCCTGATGATATTTTGATATGGAGCTCTCGCAGACTTCATTGCCCCTTAAAACGCTGCGGGCAGCTACCAAAACACCGCGCCTCTTAGTTGTCCCCTCGCTCATGGCTTCTATTAGCGGCTCAGCATCATTTGCGTGGTCTAGATGCGAGTGCGAAACAAATATGGCCCTAATCTTCTGCGGGTCTAAACCCATCTCCAGCGAGTATATGAGCGCGCCCGGACCTGGGTCGATATGAATATTAACTTTGTCATGCTCTGAAATTAATCTTATACCTCCAGTTCTCCTTCGCTGGGTTATCGTTGCGAAGCGCCCACCTCCAGTTCCAAGAAAAATTACCTCAAGCATCCTTATGCCCTTTCCCATAGTCTCTTGATACAACAGAATTTAATTTGTTATTCCTCAATTAAATTCTTCTGGAAAATAATAAAAGATAAATAAGCATTACAGTCTTTTATCATTAAGCATTAAGCGCGCGAGTAGGTGCCCGATGGAAATTAAGAGCCGCCTAATAGGTGTTGGCAAACTACTGCGTAAATTTATATTTTTTCGCCCCAAAGTTTCACATGCTTCTCTAGTTAAGGGCGTATTACTCTTACTAATAATAATTATAGCCTCTGGGATTAGATTAATGCCCCTACGCTGGGGCTTCTACTTAAACGAGTTTGACCCATACTTCCATTACTATGTGGCCAAATATATTTCTGAGAATGGAATCATGGCGCTGTTTTCGTGGCATGATACCAGTGGCTGGTATCCATATGGGCGTGACATGCGCTATTACGCCAACTACGGATTAACATTAACAGCAGTTGCACTCTATAAACTTCTAAGCTTTCTTGGCATCCCATTAGTTTTAGCGCCAAATGCGAATCCGCTTGACCCATTAGCCTCAGACCCACTATACAATTTATGCGTTATCTTTCCAATCATAATGACGGCGCTCACATGCATCGCAATATACTTTTTAGGCAGAGATCTTGGAGGTGACTCAGTAGGGCTCTTCGCCGCGCTACTACTAGCCCTTGATATCCCACATTCTGGCCGAACATCTCTTGGGTGGTTTGATGATGAAACAATTGGAATATTTAGCGCAATTCTTCTCATGTTATTCTTCGTGAGGGCAATAGACTCGAAGAAGACTTTAAAGGCCAGCATTATTTACGCCATCTTATCTGGTTTATCACTTAGTTACCTCTGTGCTTCTTGGGGAGCTGCCCGCTACGTAATTGGAATAGTCGCGCTATTCACTTTCATATTATTGCTTCTCAAGAGGTACTCACCTCACCTCCTTCTATCCTATACGATAACATTTAGCATCACATTTTTGACAGCGTACATTAATCCACGCGCCGGATTAGGCTTCCTGCTGGAGACATCCAACCTCCCAGTATATGGCGTTCTCTTCCTTCTATGCCTAGCCGAAATGAATAGGCGAATAAAGCGGATGAAAATGAGAGTACTTTGTATTTCAACCCTAATCTTGGTTTTAGCCGCCGCATATGTTCTCCTCGTTACGCTCGGTTACGTAAAGCCCATTGGTGGAAAATTCCTTATGACAATTATTCCATCGCTCAGAACAGAAAGTCCCCTCTTTGAGTCTGTTGCTGAGCATAAGCCATCCGCCTGGGCAACATTCTACTATAATTTTGGTGTGGGAATAATTTTTGCGTTGGCTGGAATATTCTTTGCCGCTCAGATGGCGACGAACCTGAGCATTCTTATAATAATATACTGTTTAACAGCAATATACTTTGCCAGTTCACTCATAAGATTGAATATTTTATTGTCGCCAGCCATATGTTTGCTTTGGGCCCTATCCCTAAAGCGAATCATATCACCACTTCTTCTCTCTTTAGAGGAGCGTGCACCATCGCTGGGAAGAAAGGTTAGGTTTAAACCTCTTGAAAAAGAAGTTATCGGCACCCTATTAATAATAATGTTTATAATATTCTCTTTGACGTATGTTTTTGGAACAGGCTTCCTCTTCGGGTTTAAAGCTACCAGAGCCTTAGACCATGCCGATATTCCATCAACAATTGCTGGAGCCGGCCTATCGGCTAGGCCATTTTCGGTGGTTGGGGATTGGATTAACACGCTAACATGGATGCGCGAGAATTTGCCATCCTCGGCTGTAGTTGCTAGCTGGTGGGATTACGGCTACTGGATAACTGTTGTTGCCAATAAAACGACGCTAGCTGATAATGGCACGATTAATGGCACACAGATAGCCCGCATAGGGGAGATGTTCATGTCAAATGAGACTAGGGCCATTGAGATTCTCAAGACTTATAATGTAACGCACGTTGTGGTTTACGTAACCTTCTTCAATACCCCCTACGATTACATCTCGTTAGGAGGGAATATTTATCCAAACGATGCCTTCATGTATGGCGGGGATAACGGCAAATGGATATGGATGGCCCTAATCTCCAGAGTTGCATCTGACAGAAGCGATGCATACACTAAATTCGGAAATCTCACATTAGGATGGAGCTTCAGAGATATCAATGGAAATGGTATAATTGAAAGCGGCGAAATTTTCCCAAACACGGGTGGTCAGAGCACAGTATTATACAAGCTAATGTTTTATGGAAGAGATATGACGCTTAAAGGATACTCTATGATTAATCTAGAGTATTTTGAGAAAGAATACTTCTCCCAAAATGAAGGCTCACCAAGCCCGGCGCCAGGAACAAACATCATACCCCTAGTCTGCGTATACAGAGTTAAATACGAGTAATAAGCATAAATATAGGGGCTAGGGCCCGTGGCCTAGCCAGGATTAAGGCACCGAACCAGAAAAACTAAGAAGTGGTGTGTAAGCCTCCGGAGCCGGAGATCCCGGGTTCAAATCCCGGCGGGCCCGCCAAAAATCGGGTTCCATCTTGCTTAATTTTAAGGAAAGAGAGGCTATCCAAGAAGATAGGGAGATATCATCAGCATTTAATGAGCACGCAACCCCGGCTCCGCAGGCCGACGTCCTAATCCTGGCTAGACTACGGGTCCATTTAATCATGAATTACCCGGATTTTAGGGTGGCGGACCCGGTGGGATTTGAACCCACGATCTCCGGCTTTCTGCACCGGGGTTTGGATGCGCATCAAATACATCTGTTGCAAAAATTATAAATATTTTGCTGGTGATGAGAGCACATTTATATTCCGAGGAGGAGTAATTATCTTTTGGTGTCAATATTGGGTGTCCCAATATCTCCAGACGAGTTAGCTGAGGCTGAGGATATTGATTTCGTTGAGGAGAAGGAGGATTGGAATGTTTATAGGTTGAGCGACGGCTCGATTCTCAAAGTTAAACTTGTGTTAACTGGTGTTAAAAGGCTTAAAAAGTGGAATCCGGATGGAACCCCAATCTACGTGATTAACTCGCAGAATATTGTGCGCGTTGTGAACGTCCCAAAAGAGCTCAAAGCTAAACCTAGAGAGCCGACATTTAAGCCAACATGAAACTGTATGTCACCTTTTTAGATGCCTAGCTCTCTCAAGAGGCCATTCACGCAATCTTTAATCGATTGAAGAAATGGATGCTTAATCCTCCAGGGCTCCGACTCAGAAAGACTCTCCAGCCTCTCAATTCTAAAGGATAACGGTGGATGAGGGTCCATATTAAGCCAGCTACCAACCCTATTAGATGCCCGTTCCATCCATATTCTCCTATAGCCTATTTTTCTTAAAGCATTTGCTAACGCGCCGGGCTTCCCTAAAATCAGAGCTGACTCAAGGTCGGCTCTCGCCTCAAAGAATTTCGCAACGAAATACACGAGAGTTAAAGCGAACAGAATATATAAGAAGCCAAAAATGAGAATAAATGGCCAGAGAACATAAACTCTAAAGAGATACTCAGCCGACGTTATTAGGAAGAGCGCGAGGGGGTCCCTGCTCTTCACATGACTTATTTCATGTCCCACAACCGCAAATATCTCCTCCTCATCTAGCTGAATAAGTAGACCAGTTGTTATTAGGACAAGGCTGAAGCGTGGTGATGGACCTGTAGCAGCAGCATTGGGAACAATTATATTCGCTATTCTGATTTTTGGCATGTTTATATTGAATTGTTTGGAAACTCTTTTCACTATCTCGTATACATTAATATTTTTGACAAGCAGATTTTCCAGCTTAATATTTATTCCGTGTTCATAGAAAACTTCCTGGACAGTTTGTGTATCGATTGGTTTTCCGAGTGCCAAAGTTCTATCATAAATATCCTTTTTGATTTGGAGGAGTCGCTCTCTGGGATAATTCTGCTTAATGAAGTCGAAATCCTCTGGGGGGATATGATACTGCAATATATACACGTAGGGTGAATCCTTCGTGATTGACCAATCGCCCATTCGCATTATAATTTTATCAGCGAATAAAACCAATATAAGATTGGATAAAACTAGAATGATTGGTGCATATTGAGGGCCAGCCAATATGAACACCATATAACTGAACATTATAAATATGACGAAAAGCAAGAGCATGTTCCCAGTGAATATTTGACTTAAAATCTTTCTTCTCCTTGTGAAGATTTTCTCTCCCGCAATATCCCTACTTGGAACCCATGCAAAATATAATGTTCTTCCTCTAAGCTCATCCTCAAACATCTGGATTGTAATTATTAAATCCTCCTTGATTTTATTCAGAATTCTACGCGGCACATAAGGGTCGCTAGGTCTCATCTTTACCTCAATGGGGTTTCCAGCGGTAATCTCAACATCGACGTACCACGAGCCGTGAGTGCCTATTATGGTGAACGCAAGGGTCTCTCTTCCATCCAGAATCCATCTTCTGACATTGGCAAAGTTCCTATAATATGGGACTATATATTTCTGGTATATGAAGAGGAGTAAATCATTATAGTATGCTGGTGAAACCTCGGTTTCTACTTTAAAAGAAAACTCTTCTAGAGTCTCCATTTCTTCCATTCTACGCACTCAACTATACTCATTTAAAAATCTGCTTATTAAATGTGTCTCTAATCTTTGAGATGCCTCTCCATAAGATTAGACGCGTTAAGTTTTTAAAATTTTGCGATAATGCTTTTATAGGTAAAGGTTAAAGTTGGTAATAGCGTGGTTTGGCGGATAGACCTATGGAGCCCAGTAAAAAACCATTGAACGTATTGATAAAACAAATGAACTCGTACATTGGCGTTACGCTGAAGAATAATGTTGAATATAGGGGAACAATGATACATTGCGACAGCTACATGAATATAATACTTGACAGCGCCTCAGAATATAATGGCAATCAGCTCGTTGCAAACTATGGTAAGATTTTAGTCAGAGGAAACAATATACTTTACATAACATTGAATGCCTCACCGAAGAAAGAGCAACAGCAATAAATGCTAAAAAGGAGTATTGGAGAATGAAGAAGCGTTTTCTTCTAAGCATAGTGGTGAGTATAGTTATTTTGGTATTTCTCTTCTTGAACTTTTTGGAGTTCAAAAAGTTCTTGGATGCGATGCTATCCGTAAACTTCCTACTTTTTCTAGCCAGCGACATACCATATGCAATACAGGCTCTTTTAATGGGTTATAGACTCTCTTGGTCGATGAATAAAAGTGGCGTTAGAACCAGCCTAACTGATGGGCTTATTGCCCATCTCTTTGGAATGCTTGGTAGCGACTTTAGCGTTGGGAGACTCGGATATTTAGTGTCCTCATTACCACTTAAGTCCAAACTTGCCGGAAATATAGGTGTTGTCTCCACATTAGTTGTGGTAGATGTCATTGCAAAGTCCATATTCAGTATTGTCTCTGCCTTATTCTTCATATTCTTCTTTAGACTAGAAATTAATCCCTTTCTATTCATATTTGCCGCATTAATCATCTCTATCGGCATTTTATTCTTCATAATTACAAAAGACCCCAAAATCATGGCTCTTATCCCAAAAATACCTCTGATAGGAGAGAAGCTCCTGCCATACTACCAAGACTTTAGAAGCTCACTTGAAAGCTTAAGGGGCAAACTGCTTTTTCTCTTTATCTTTCCAGTTTTAGGATGGATTTTACGCGGGTGTGAATGGATTATCCTTGGATACGCTGTGGGAATAGATTTTCCGTTTCATGTATGGCTTATGTTGCATCCACTTCTATCGCTTACTAGGCTCATTCCAGTCACAGCCGCAGGTTTAGGGATTTTTGAATTAACCTTTATAATGCTCTTCCCAAACCTGGACCCGGCAAAACAGGTTACATTTGGCTTACTAGATATGGTGAATCACAGTCTTGTTGATATTTTCGGTCTCTTATCCATATGGAAAACTAGAGAGTAAATTTAGGGGCTTAGAATGTTAGATTTGAGAGGGAATAATATACGATTTCACCCCTCCTATTTATGACGGCCAGTATTAGAGTTTTCTTTAAGTTTTGTGCGAACTTCAATACTTGAGATAAATCTTCTATTGAGAGAGGCATGCCTTCATATATGCCGTAAACTAGGTAGTCAGCTGAGTCTTTGGTGTATTCGCCCCTCTCATATAGGCGGAAGAAGACACCCGGCCCGAACCCCTCACGAACAACATACCCCCTACTTCTCAGGTCGCGATAAATCAGATACTTGACCCATGCATTCTTTTCGATGGTCTCGTATCTCTTAAGTAAATCCTGAAAGCCAACAGTTTCCCCAGTTTCCTCATCCTTAATCTCAATTAATCCTTTACTGCAAAGATACATCGCTTCATAGAATGTTAGTAGGAGTTCGCCATTCCTCTGTATGCCATATCCTCTTGCGCATAGCCTCTCTATATCCTCAACAGATTCGACTAGAACACCGTCGTCTCTAAGGGACGCTTTAATTATCCTCTTACCGACCTCGCTGTTTCTCTTTGTCTCTTCTTTGCTTGATGACATAGGCTATTACCTCAACCACCTCATTTTTCCTTAGTGATTTTTTGGAGGTCATCTCGGCTCAAGATGCCCATCTCACATATTATTGCATTAACATATTTTATTGGCGTTATATCAAAGGCGGGATTCAATACACTCACTCCATGCGGAGCTATCCTAATAGACCTTATATGCGTTACTTCCTCCGGTTTTCTCTCTTCAATGATTACATCTTTCGATGTGGCGTTAAGGTTGAAGGTTGAGAGTGGAGCTGCAACATAAAATGGTATGTTATGCTCATGCGCTAGAACCGCAATATTATATGTACCTATCTTATTTATCACGGCATCACGGACTATTCTATCTGCGCCTACAAAAACCTTATCCACCAGCCCCTTAAGCATAATATACCCAACCATATTATCGGTTATTAGGGTTACCGGTATTCCATCACGCATCAGCTCATATACTGTTAGTCTGGCACCCTGAAGTAGAGGTCTAGTCTCCGTGGCTATCACCTTTATGCGTTTCCCCTCTTCCCATGCAACTCGCACTGCAGCAAGCGCTGTTCCATAGTCTACTGTTGCTAGTCTTCCAGCGTTACAGTGGGTTAGGATTGTGTCACCCTCCGATATCAGCTTTGAGCCATACTCACCAATTTTACGATTAACTGCGATATCCTCTTCCGCTATCCGCTTAGCCTCCTCAATGATTAATTTCTTTAACGTTTCAACATCTCCTTCTGAACTTCTAACTTTCTTTATGATACGCTCAATAGCCCAGAACAGGTTTACAGCGGTCGGCCTTGTCCCCTTAAGTAGGTTAGCCGATTGCTCAATCTCCCCTAGAAAATCGTCTCTATTTTTCGCTCTAGAATGATAGGCTGTTAGGGCTAAGCCGTATGCTGCAGCAACACCTATCAACGGTGCCCCTCTAATCCTCATCTCTCTTATTGCTTCCGCCACCTCAAGACAGCTTCTCATCTCAATCCAAACTTCTTCTTCTGGAAGGAGCGTTTGGTCTAATGTGATTACAGAACCATCTCTCCACTCAATCGTCCTCATATCTCGGTATCCCCAAGTCTCTTAGAGAAAATAATCATTTAAATCAATTTTTAGGTTCCAATTTTCTGCAAATAAAGCGTTGCTTCAATTATTATAAATGACATAATTAGTAGCACCATGCCTATCCGCAAAAGCAGGGATGCTTGACCTGGGTTGCGCCTAAATCTGCTGCTTCGATATATTAGAATTAGACCTGCAACGCCCATAGCATAAAGCATCATGATAATTATGCTTTCGCCGAGCAACTGTTCATGTATGCTTCTTAGAAAGAATGATATCCCCGTTCGCTGGATTATTGCACTCTCAGGTCTTATCACAACATTATATATTCCTCCGCCAAAGAGAAATATCGCTACAATCACTAGACTGATAGCTATGATGTTTTGTGATGGACGATATTTTGTTATCTTCCGCAGAGCATTAATTATTGAAGATGCCTTTCTACTCATCCTTGAACGACGCTCTAGCCGAGTATTATCAGAAATATAATGGCATACTCAATATAAGGGTTACTCTAATACCGCTTTCCCTAACTAAGCGTCTAAGGTATTAGGGTTTCCGAGAAGCTTTAAATCTCTTGCCCTTTTAATCTCTATGGTGGTAGGAGGAATTAGACTGTGCCTCAGCAAGTTCTGTGTGACGAGTGTGGTGAAATACTTTATCAGGGAAGCGAGCTAAAGTCCCCTGAAGAGATACACCAGATGTATAATGGTAGATGCCCAAAATGCGGTAGAAAGCTCTCGTTGATTCCCAAGAAAATTAAGGTTTTACCAGCGAAGAGAGGTAGCTAATTTTATATATGTGCTGAGTGAGGAGATTGTGCACTAAGATGAGGATTGTTGTGAGAATTGGGGGTTCGGTTATAGCTTCGCCGCCAAATCCGGGGTTAATCCGTAAATATGCTGAGTTAATATCGGATTTGAGAAGTAGGGGGCATGAGGTTGCTGTTGTTGTTGGTGGGGGTAGGCTGGCTAGGGAATTTATAGGCTGGGCACATGAGCTGGGTCTCTCTGAACAAGAGCAAGATGAGCTAGCCATATCTGTTTCAAGGTTGTTCGCTCAGATGCTGGCTATGAGGATTGGTGGATACGGGTGGAGGACGGTTCCCGTGACGATTGAGGAGGCTGCTAGGATGCTTAATGAGAGAGGTGTGGTTATTATGGGTGGTATTAAGCCCGGCATGACGACAGATACTGTAGCAGCGCTTATAGCATCCGAGGTTAAGGCGGAGATTATTGTTAAGGCAACAGACCAAGATGGCGTATACACTAAGGACCCGCGTAAATATCCAGATGCTAAGAAAATTGATGAATTAAGTTTTGAGGAGCTAGACGAGATGCTGGCTGAAAATAGGCATAGGGCAGGTATACATCAGATAATTGACCCAGAAGCAGCCCGAATATTAAGGGAGAAGCGCATAAAAACCGTTGTCGTCAATGGTTTTAAACCCGAGAATATTCTTTTGGCTATTAATGGCGCAGCAGTTGGAACCATAATCCGATGAAATCGCCTCTTTCACGCCTAATTCGGCTATTTTTAGTCATTTTCCACCCAACAGAGTATGTTGATACCTCCCTATCTTCTGAGATAGCCTCTCCCTCTCAGTCTGCCCAATTGAGATGTTTTTAGGAAACGCTTCTCCTTACAACTAACTTATATTTAGAGGGTAAAGGTGAAATATAAGTTGCTTCCTTATTTCAATAATCCACTGAGTTGTTCAGGATAGGATTAGGTTGGTTAGCGATAAAGGAATGCGCATTAAGATTGGCGAGCTTAAGAGCGATTTAGGGCTTTTCAAAGATCTTGAGGTTTCTATTGGTAAAGTTGTTAGTGAAGAGTGGCTTGAGGAGGCTGGTCCAACACCATTTCCAACAATAACCGACCTGAGAGATTGGGACCTTAAGCTTCTACAGCGTTATAAACCCTTCTATATGCCCTTCTGTGACCTCTGCTGCCTCTGCACCTTCGGAAAGTGTGATTTGACTGGGGACAAGCGCGGTGCATGTGGGCTGAACATGGCTGGGCAACAGTCGCGCATAGTCCTACTGGCATGCTGTATAGGTGCTGCGACGCATATATCTCATGCCAGACACTTAGTCGACCATTTAATAGAGAAGTTTGGGCGCGACCATCCCATAGATGTTGGGGGCTTAAGTGTTGAGGTTGAGGCTCCGATAACCCGCCTAGTCTGTGGCATTAAGCCTAAAACCCTAGGTGACCTAGAGGATGTATTGGGCTATCTTGAGCGTGAATTAACTAGGCTCCTCGCAGCCACACATACAGGCCAAGAAGAAAGCAACTTGGATTTTGAATCTAAGGTTTTTCATGCTGGCATGATAGACCATGTAGGCTTGGAGATAGCGGATGTAGCGCAG
>JAGTQF010000030.1 GCA_018396655.1 Candidatus Bathyarchaeota archaeon | reverse complement strand
TCTTAGGGCTGGGGAGGCTGTTGTTAGGGGCGAGTTTGAGAGGGCCGTTGCTCTAGGTGGAGGCTTCCATCATGCTGGCAGAGATTATGGCGGAGGCTTCTGCCTCTTCAATGACATAGCAATATTAATTGAGCATTTAAGGGGGAATTTTGGGCTGAAAAAGTTTCTGGTTCTTGACTATGATGTTCACGCTGGAAATGGGACAAGCGACATATACTATTTGGACCCAACAGTGCTATTTATCTCCATACATCAGGACCCAACGACAATTTACCCAGGGCGGGGCTTCATAAATGAGATAGGTGATGGGGACGGTAGAGGCTACAATGTGAATGTTCCGCTACCAGTAAGGACTGGTGAGGAGGCTTACCTCTACGCTCTAAGGGAGATTTTTCCACCGCTCGCCAGAGAATTTAAGCCCGACATTATAATTGCTAATGGTGGGAGCGATGCGCACTTCGCCGACCACCTCGGAAGCCTAGGTCTGACGGCTAGGGGCTTCTTTAAGATAGCGCATCTGATAGGTGATGTAGCCGACGAGATTTGTGGTGGAAGGGCTGTTCTCCTCGTTGCCAGCGGATACAATACGCTTGTTCTCCCATACTGCTGGTATGCGCTTGTAGCTGGCATAGCTAATTTAGACATAGATGAAAATAGTATTGAAGATTATTATCCAGCGCCACCAAACCCATGGAATAACATGGAGAAGGTTAGGAAGATAGTTGATGGAATAAAAGAGATACTAGGTGAATACTGGAGCTGCTTTAGATAGCGCCTTATGGAACACTACCACAAACATAAGTCTCATACTTAATTTTCAGTGGGCAACCTCCACCACAAACATTCAGCATCGGACATCCATGGCATTTCTCGGGAGCATACTTTCGGCCCCTAATCTCTTGGCATAATGGATGCTGCCAGATGCTCATCCAATCATCCCTAAGTATATTTCCAAGCGGAGAAAAGTAGCTCTGGCATGGTATAACCGTTCCATCGGGCTCTATACACATGCTTATTCGGCATGCGCTGCAAGTCTTTATTCCCAAATCGAGCCCAAGCGGATTTAATATGCAATATTCTGTCGGCGTATACCATATGAACTCCATCCCAAGCTCATATGCATAATCCCTAATTCTAGCGAGAATTGGCTTGAGCTCGGACTCCTCTATCGCAAACTCTTTGATGGTCTCCGGTTGAGCGGCTTTCCCAGAATATATTATACTGTTGCACGCGAACTGCCTTATTCCCAAGTCATGTATAAACTTTATAGTCTCAAGTATATCGTCAACATTGTATTTGTTAAGCGTCGTATTAGTTATGGTGTATATTGGTGACTCGATGGCGTTCTTCAAGCCTTCGAGGGTCTCATGCCAGCTCTCAGCAACACCAGTTATTTTATCATGGATTTCTGGATTATGGGATTCGAGGGTTATTTGAATATGGTCTAGGCCAGCGTCAACTAGGGATTGGAAGTATGCTTCATCTTTAAGCCTACGCCCATTAGTAACCAGCCCGCATATAAGCCCAACTTTCTCGGCATACGCTATTAAATCTGGCAGGTCGTCCCTTAATGTTGGTTCACCACCGGTGAAGACAACATGTGGAATTCCAAGACTAAAGATTTTATCCATAACCTTAAACCACTCTTTTTTCGTAAGCTCCTTCGTCTCCCTAGGTCCACCAGCATAGCAGTGGATACATCTATTGTTGCATCTATATGTTATCGCCAGGTCCATGCGGTATGGTGCGCTCAGCTCCTTCTGGAATGGCTCCATCTTCTCAACGCCTAAATATGAGATTGGGCAGACATCAGGCGTATTCACAAAGGTGTTTATTATGTAGAGGATTTCACGGTAGTCTTTGCGTGCGGTTTCAGCGTCAATATCGTAGCGCTTAACCATTTTTCTCACAGTTTCGTCTTCGCTGTCTCCCCTAATGAATGAGACAACATACTCGGCTGCAGTCTTATTGAGGAATAGAGCCCTTGAGGCATTAACAATTAATACGCCGCTCCCATCCCTCTCAAGCCTTAAATGAAGCCTTAAACCCTTATGGACGCTATCATAAACCCTCAAATGATATAGTGGAAGCCTAATCCTCCCAGAAAAAAGCCTCCTAAGACCTATCTTAACCATTATTAGCGGGCACCCCCATGGGCGCAAGCACAGGCGCAACTCACACATGCACACGCACATGCACAATTAGCACAAGCACATACACAGCTAGGGTATCTTAGCGGCCTCTGAGCGATCTGCGCCCTCTGCGCTGGAACCAACTGGTTTGCGAACTCCTGAACATTTAAAACGATATTGTTTGCAGCCTTCTGAATCGCCAAGACTATATTGTTTGCGAACTCTTGGCCGGGCATAGGAATCGGCTTAACCTCACCGGTCTGGATTGGGGGCTGACCGCGCGGCCAACCCCAATACCACCACCAGCCGGGCCTAGGATAAATTATTATGTCGGGTGGAAATGCTATTCGCAGCCTCTCCTCAAACCTCTCGTCGGCCAAAAGCCACTCTATGTTCTCCTCAAGGGCATCGCATTTAAGTTCCGGTGTGCCAGCCTGCGTAACTTGCTGCCAAGCCCTATTCACAATATCCCTATAATAATTTATTGTGTCGATTCTAGAGAAGCCCCTAATCTTAAGGTTCACGGTGTCTCTTAGGTTTAGATATATTTTTGCAAGCGCCCTCTCATCTAGGCTTCCATCAGACCTTATTGCCCATAGAAAGTCAATTTCATAGTATCTTAGGTTGGGTTCAGCGGCACTATCATAGTGTAGTCTCCTGAGCCTAATCACAGGCTCGGTGGAAATTATTTCAACTGCACGCTTAAGAAGTAGGCTGAATAGAATCATTGTTAAGACCTTGATGGGCTTTAGGTCTAAGAGGACTGCTGCCTCAACGGCAGTGAGACCCCGAGCTGGACCTAGTGCCTCAATAGCTATTCTGGGCTTCTCATACTTAGCCTTCCTTAATTCCCTAAAGGCTAAAACTATAACTACACCTATCATGGCTATGAAGGCTGCAATCGACCCGCCAACCAGAATATAAAACCAGATGTCTGGGCCTACGCTAACATACTTTTTGGGAAAGGAAACTCCAACCAAAAACTCTTCGGCCGGCGGCCAATCATCCTCCTCCCAGTAAACCACGAGTAGATTCTCTTCATTCCTGTAGACATTGCTGAATCTTCTTTCAGCATATTTCACCTCATCCTCTTTAACCCCCTCTGGTAGGACTATTGCAACTCTAATGTTGCCTATTTTTCCCTCGGCATTACCGAATGTTGATGGATAAAAATTCAGCCCAACATTACCCGGATTCATCTTATCCTCATACACCATCTCTGGGACTGACGCGTAAACAATTATTATGTAGGGTTTGTTTAATAGAATTGGGCCCCTAAGCTCTATATCTAAGCCGTAAAAGCCTCCAGAAGAGATTATTGTGTAGGCGAGATTTCCGCCATCGATATCGCGGGCATAATGTATTTGGAAGCCCCCTTTCGGCATCCCTAAGGTGATTATGCCCTTAGGAGCCCCCGAAATATATGTTATGGTTATGTTGTAGAGTATGTCTATTGAGCCATCCTTGTTTATCCATATCTGAACCCACTCCCTATCAACCCTATATTTGACTTGGGCATAAGCCGGATAGACGCCTATAGCTAAAACTGAAACGAGCATTAAAGGCAAGAAGATAATCCGCCTACTGACTATTACCATAGTGGCTCCTCTGTCAGCTCAAAATTGTTTCCACAATAACCGCAAGTAACTATCGGTCTTCCAGCGACAACCCTAACTTTAGTAACATCTATGTTTGCACCGCAGACTGGGCAGCGCACCTCTTTAACCCTTATCGGCCCACTGACCGATATCGTCTGTCTGATTTCTATGGGCTTTCTCTCCTTAGTCAGCGTGAGCAATATTATGGCTAGGGATGTAAGTATAACCCCAACCAGAAGATAGGTTAATCCGAGATTGAATGATATAATGAAAACCGCGCCTAAAAATAGTAGGAGCGCAGACACACTGTATACTACAGCCTTTAATAGACCCCTAACCATCCTTCATCAAATCTCCAGGCGACACGAAAGAAAAATTACAATACACGCTTATAATCATTTGTTCTAACCACTAAAGTTAACCCTTAGCTAAGCGGGTTACAATTAAATTAACTAGCTATTTTTGAGACTTATCACAAAAAAGAATTAATAAACAATAAAAAATAGAGGGGGTTAAGAGATTTCAGTATCTCCCATACTCCTCTACAGCTTCTATTAATGCCACTAAATTCTCTCGCGGAACTGCCCTTGGAATATCAGCCACACCTGGTGATAGTATAAATCCACCTCCAGGCTTCATCTCGCTTAAAAGACCCTTCACATACTCCTTAATTTTGTCTGGCGTCGCTTCAAGCAGTAAAGACGGTGGGATTCCACCCATTATACATGTATGTCCACCTAGAATTTTCTTAGCCTTTTTAACATCAGTCTTCTCAAAGTAGGCTACACCCCAACCCTTAGGCAACTCTAATATAGTCTCTAAATGCGCATC
This sequence comes from Candidatus Bathyarchaeota archaeon, assembly GCA_018396655.1. Lineage (GTDB taxonomy): Archaea > Thermoproteota > Bathyarchaeia > Bathyarchaeales > DTEX01 > DTEX01. The sequence goes on along the minus strand of JAGTQF010000030.1, from coordinate 10,367 downwards.
ATGCCACCCTTCAAAAAACACAAGCGACCTTATCCCCTGCTCATAGAGCGACACTATAACCTTCTTGAGCGTAGGCCAGTAAAATTCATTGTATAATTTGGGGGATAGATACTCGTTAAGATGTAATGGTATAAACGCGTATTTAGCTCCAGCTGGCTTAAGGGATAATGCGACCTTAATTATCGGTTCAACCATGGCTTCGCATGCCTGCTTAACTTTATCCGGATGTCTGCGGACATCTAATAGGGCGCCTGTTGGGCACCTTAGAAAGTCTCCTATGAAATCTAGTGGAGCATAGGCGAATGTTAGTGGGAGTGATGGAATTCCAACTCTTGCTAAATCCGCAGCCGAATCGCCCAGGAACTTAAGGTATCTAGAGACTTCAAAACCAAGCCTTATTAGAGAAGCATTAGCCCTTGATGAGCATGGTTTCTCCAAGTTCATACATGCTCTTGGAAGTATCACCTCATTCACGAATGCTACTGGGTTTTCAGAGAACTTATCATATTCATTAGTGTCCATGAACTGCCCGCCGATAAACTGGAATATGCTATCCTCAGGAAGCTCCCTACCAGGCCACTTAGTGTATTTATCTCCTAACGTATCATGCATCGGTCCAGTCCAAAATCTAACTGATGGCGCTATATCTGGATAGTCTGAGAAGGCTAGGGCGAAAATAAAACCCTCAGCAGCTAGGGCTGCCAAGAATACATCCGTAGGATAATCTATGACGAATCTTATTGATGCCTCTCTCGCCTTATCATAATTGAAGTATAGTTCGTAGCCCGTGGCGTACTTGCGTAGAATATCCCCGCAAGTGAATATTATTAGCGGCACTTTATCTGGCTCTCCCAGCCCTATAGTCTTCTCTACTCTCTCCATTCTTTCCTTTAGAAGATACTCTGGCGCCTTTAACTCAACCATACTATTCATCCTCCTAACCCCATTATTTCCCTACATTTCTTCACACCCAGCATTGCATTATCAGCCCACTCGTCAGCCCCAGTATACCTCTTAACATACTCGTCCACTCTTCCACCACCAATTATCACTTTAACCCTATCCCTTAAGCCAGCCTCTTTTAAGGCTTCGATGGTCCTCTTCATAGACTCGTAGCTTATTGTTAGTAGCCCGCTCATACCAACTATGTCAGGGTTATGGTTTCTAACGGCCTCGACGAATCTTTCAGGTGGAACATCTACGCCCAAATCTATAACTTTAAAACCCGCAGCCTCTGCGAATGCCTTAAAGATATTTTTGCCTATATCATGTATGTCTCCCTGAGCCGTGCCCAAAACTATTGTGCCAGCTGGCCTAACCTCTTTCTTAAGCTCCGGGAGAACAATCTTCATAACACCATTAAATATTTCTCCCGCAAAAACAAGCTCTGAAAGAAAATATTCACCCCTCTCAAATTTCTCGCCAATCAAAGTTGCTGCCCTTCTACATGCATCAAGAATTTCAGAGGGATCTCTGCCCTCCCTAAGAAGCCCCTTAACAATATTGAGAACTCTTTCTTCCTCGAGATTAACAAAAGCATTAATAAGTTCATTTAAAGACAAAAGTGTTCACCCGTTAGATAAGCTGTGAGGGCCATATTTATTCTTGTCGCTGGGAATTAGAATGTTAGGATTTTATTAATTTTAGTGTTTCCCTAAACTCTTGTGTTCCGGCCCTCTTTAGGAGTTCGTAGATAAGCATTTCTGTTGAAGCCACTATAATACCGTTATCTCTTAATCTTTCAAGGGCAATCCTCTTATCTTCCGGGTTCCTTGAGGATGTCGCATCGCTAACCACACAGACTTTAAAGCCCTCTTTAACACCCTCTATAGCCGTTTGCATGACGCATATATGGGTTTCTATCCCGACAATTATGAGTGATTTAGCATTAAGCCTCTTAATGATTTCCTTAAACTCTTCTGAGCCAAAGCAGCTGAACTCAACCTTCTCAACTGGCTGAATATTTGGAATTAAATCCCTAATCTCCGGTATTGTTGGGCCTAAGCCCTTCGGATACTGCTCAGTCAAAACTATCGGCATACCAATTATCCCAGCAAACTGTATCAGCTTCCGCATATTCTCAAGAACCTTCTCGCCATCATCCGAGATTAGGGGAAAGAGCTTCTCTTGAACGTCAATAACGACTAGGATGGCATTCTCCCTCGAAATCAAGCCCTTTCTAACCAGCCTCAACACCCCCTAACCTCTAGATTCCATAACATGAATAATTTTCTTCTTATATCTCATACATCATGAGAATCCTCTCTCACAAAGTTTTATCTAGGGGCAATAACTCTTCTTTTAAGAGGATGAAGAGCCTAAGTTAGGTGTGATTTTCGTGGGCTTTGAATTGCTGAAGAAGAGAGCTCTATCGTTTCTTAGGGATGCTAGAAGCGATTTTGAGCATGGCGATTACCCAAAAACACACTCCATTATTAGGCTGTTAAAGGATGTTGCAAAAGTATATGATGATAGGAGCATAGATGACTTTGTGAGCAGAAACCTGGAAGCCCTCTATTTACTCGAAGAAGCATATATTTCTTCACGCTACCTACCCAGAGAATACGACCAAGATATAGCAACTAGAATTTTAAAGATTGGAGAAGATATTCTTGGGGTGTTTAAATGTCTAGAGTTACACTAGTCGACATAGAGATTGAGCATGCAAGAGTCAGAAAATCCTACCTAGAGAATATAACGGAATATTTAAGGAAGATTAAGGATGTCTGTAGGGCCTTCGACCCCAAATGCAGACTAATCGTGTTTGGAAGCTACGTCCGGGGTGATATGAAGCCTGACAGCGACATAGACGTCTTATTAATCACAGACCAAGCGCCTGATGCCCCGTATAGGGGAAGATTGCGTGCGGCAATTGCTAGAAATATAGGTTTAGTAACGCCATTTGAAATACATATCGTATCTAGTGAGGAGTATGAGCGGTGGTATAGAAAGTTTATAGATGCCCAGCAGGAGATATAGAGAATTTAAGTTCCTTCAGATTTTGCAGGTTTTGTGGGCATTTCTTCTCACATGATGTCGGATGATACCATGTGAGAAGAAAGTTGAAGAAAATTTCACGCAGAAGACTGTGAATATCTCATCCCACTGAGTTCTCAACCTTTTTCATTTCTCTCACTATATGCCTGAATATTATATCGGCGCCCACACCCAGCACTGCTCTAAGCCTATGAACCATGACATTAGGGTCCTGAAGTATTTCGTTACCACCAATATAATGGATTAGCGTCTCCGCAGCTGCATCACCTAATATTTCGTTTAAACCCTGTCTTACGATACTAACAAATAACTGCTTATTCCTATTAGCATACATTTCAAGTGCCTCCATGATGTTCTCACCCATATTCTTCTAGCTCCACATCCATTCATTCTGCCCTAAACCACCGGAGTGAGCTTAAGTAGCGGATATCCATATGAAGTGTCTAATCCCACAGCATAGAGTGGTGTGCGAGGCTTAACTCCATACAGGAAGACGGCACCATGCTCCCTAATAATCTTCAAGTGAGTATCCGCCATAGCGCCAAGTATTTTACTTAGTCTCTCAAAACCGGGTCTAAGAAGCACAAGCATCAGCGAATTATATCTTCTTATCACCGTAGATAGTGTTGATAATATCTTTATCGAGCCATCCATATCATGATAAAAGACCAGTGTATTAGCGCTTATCACTAATAATGGCGGTTTTCCATGAACGCTCACAAGCCTAGACATCTCATTAACGATTATCTCTAAATCCTCCTCAACGCTCTTCCCCATAATATTCACTATGTGGGGTTCTTCACACTTGTTAATCTGACTTGAATACCTAGGTTCAAGAAATCTAACTAAATGTTTTAGTTCCTCCTTAGAAAAGCCTCCCTGCGTCATATACGCCAATATAGATCTGTGGTCGATTCCAGGTGATGGTAGACCGAGCAGTGGCTGCCCGTTACCTATAAAATTCCATTGGACTGGGAGCAGTATGCTGAAGAGGGATTGTTCTAATGTTACGTTTTCGCCAATCTCCAAGAAAGCCACTGACCCGGCTGGAAAGCCGCCCTCCAGAAGAGTATTTAGGTCTTGTGAAGCTGTTGCAAATTTTCCTGGCGGATTTGGAATAGGTTTGCATTTTGATGGTTTCTCAACGATTTTTGTTTGAAAGGGTTGAATTGCTTGGAAACCACCTTTAAGGGTGAACGCTATCTCCCTTTCTTTAATAAATGTGCCTCTCAGCTTTTTAATTTCTAGGTCTCTGAATAATCTCTCTTCTAGCTTGCTGGCCCTTAGTATTATCACGCCATCTGCGACGAATTCCTCCATGCCCCTAGCTATTATATTGGCTCCGTAGGGAATCTCGCATATGAGTAGTGTTGTGCAGTCCATCTTCCTAACTATTTTGCCCATTATCGTATGAAGGATTATCCTTGCCTCAAAGGGTTCTTTGAGGGCTTGGGACATGGCCGTAAAGGAGTCGACTACAAGCCGTTTAGCATTAACCCTCATTATTTCCTCAAGCATAGATTCTAGAATAGCCGATACGCCTTCCTCTTTAACGGTGGCGTAATCTAGGAAGATACACATGTCTCTCTTCTGGCATTCCCTGCAGTTAACGCCAAAATGTCTTGAAATATTAGTATAGAACGTCTCTTTATCTTCGGCTAGAGAAACGTATATGCCTGTCTCACCGAAATCCCTAGCGCCTTTACAAATAAAATTGGCCCCAAAGACGGTTTTTCCAACACCTGGGTTTCCAGCTAAAAGTATTAGGCTACCCTTGGGAAAGCCGCCCTGTATTAGGCAGTCTAAGTTTTGGTCTCCGGTGGGAGTGCGCTCCCCAATGCTTTGTTGCATTCCAGCAGTCCTCTTTGTTTTTCTCCTTAACAAAAATATTGGATGGAGCGTTGTTAAAACCTTTATTGATTGGAAAACTAGATTTCAGAACTATAGGGGGAGTTAAGTGAAAACGTTTATTCATAAGATAGGCCTATATATTTAAATGGAGTTGGAACGTATGAGGAGCAATCTTGTGAGGTTTATTGAGGAGCAAATTAAAGTTGAGAAAGAGATTGTCGATTCATTAAATAGAGGCATAGCTGACATATCTAATCCAGCTGTTCGCGAGACATTAAGGGGCATATCCTTCGATTCCATGAAGCACAGCGAAATGTATTTAGCCGCTCTAGAGCTGCTAACTAAAACTCCACAAGCTATAACTCAGGAGCAGCTTGATAGACAGAGGGAGCTTATCGAGAAGCATATACGTATAGAAGTATCCCTCATTAAAAGAATAAGCGAGATGCTCCCGTCCGTGGAAGATGAGAAAGTTAAGCTCCTACTAAATGCCATATTAGATGATGAAAGGAGGCACCACGAACTCTTAAAGAAGGTTTTGGAAGTTCTAGTTAAGGGAGAGACTATAACTGAGGAGGACTGGTGGAATATAATTTGGCGAAGCGTTCCCTTCCATGGAGCACCGGGCGGATAAAAAAGAAAATTACTTTTATGCTAGACCATGCTTCCTATGCTTCTCTAATATTTCATCTGCAAGTCTATCTAAGGCTTTAAAGGTATCCTCTCTAGGATAGCCCTTTACCAGAACCGGCTCGAGAAACTCAGCCTTAAGTGGTGAGAGTATTTGGGATATCTGCTGAGCTATGGTTGTCCCCCAACCGTAAGAGCCTATTATGGTGGCAAACATGATTTTAGGCTTTAAAGCGCTTATCAAATGCGCAGCATAGACCGCTGCTGGATGGGGACCGCCTAAGACTGTTGGTGAGCCTATAACAACAGTTGCTGCATCGACAAGAGCCATTGCTAATTTTCCAATATCAGCCTTTGGCAGATTGAATTGCTGGACGCCGACACCCCTATCTATAAGTGCTGAAACCAGATAATCAACCATAGCTTTTGTGCTTCCATGCATTGACACATATGGTAAAACAACAAGATTCTTCGGCGGATTATAAACCCAGTCTCGATAGGCTTCAAGTATAAAGTTTGGCTTACGATAAACTGGTCCATGGCTTGGCGCAATCATATTGATTTCTAGACTTCTTATCTTCTCCATATTTCTCTGTATTACCAGCCGAAAGGGCATCATTATTTCAGCATAATATCTTTTAGCCGCCTCAAAAACGATTGCTTCATCAACAGCATATAAATTTGAGGTTGCAAGGTGTGAGCCGAACAAGTCGCAGGAAAATAATATGGCATCCTCACGTAGGTATGTCAGCATTGTCTCAGGCCAATGAACCCATGGGAAATGGATAAACTCAAGCGTTTTATCTCCCAGAGATAATTTCTCACCATCACTAACAGTTTGAACTCTATCCCCCGGAATCAACAGTAAATCTATAAGCATATCCTTACATCTTGGTGTGGCAATAACCTTCGCCTCTGGATATAAATTAAGTATTATTGGAAGGGTTCCGGAATGGTCTTGTTCAGCATGATTTACAATAATATAATCTAGGTGTTTAATGTTCAGCTCTCTCAAATTGTCCACTAGAAACTTGGCCATAGTTGGGTCGACAGTGTCTATAAGCGCGGTTCCCCCATTTCCAATCAATAAATAGGCGTTATAGCTGGTTCCATCTGGAAGGGGTATCAGCTCATCGAAAAGCCGCCTATCCCAATCTATGGCTCCAACCCAGTAAACACCATCCTTAAGAGTTCGGGGCTTCATTTATTCCCTCCACCTGTGTAGTTTATATTTCACCCGAAAACAATAAAAATATTTGTAGGGTATCTGTGGCTGGGATTTTGCGTAAGATTGAATTAACCACGATGGAGGATTTACCCGCAAGGATAGAAAGCGTGAAAGCTAGTCTTGAAAGAATCTATGGCATAAAGATAGGTATTGAATTTAGGAGGTTGCCCATTAAGTCGCTCTGCCCAACAGAGGATTTCCTAGAGAAAGATAAGCTCGCCCTAATATTCATGAAGATTGTTAATGAGGGCTATAGGGTTCCAATAATAACAATTAGGAAGGGAGGTGAATACTATGTTGTCGATGGCCATCATAGAACCTATATTCTGGCGAAGATGATGGAGGAGATGATGGAATCATATGTGCTGCGCTTCCCTGAGGAGGTGAGCTATCGCGCACCATCAAAGCGGTCTATAGAGAGAATGCCAATAATCGAGCCAGCTCCGATTGATGAGCCAATATTAAAAGCGTGGAGCCAGATAATAGTGCTGCTAAAGTACTATGAAGAGATTTATGGCGTCCCATTCTACATTAAGGTTAGAATGATACCGCTTGAAACTCTTATACCAACACAGCCCCAGGTGAGTAGAAGGCAAATTTTGTCGATAGGGAGACTTCTTGTTCCCATAGTCTGCGTTGAACATGGGGGAAAGTACTATATTCTGGATGGGCATGCTAGAACGCTGAGGGCTAAAGAGAGCGGTCTAAACGAGATTAGGGCCGTGATTTTTATGCCAAAGGAGAGGGTGGAATACGGCATAATAAAGACCGCTGAGAGGATGGGGCTTAAAAGCATCGACGACATAAATGTTGTTGAGTGAATTTTTATCGCTACTACCATTAAGTTTTTTTATTTATCTATGTTAATTATTTTTTGGAGAGAGCTGATTTTAATGGGTGTTGATTTAGGAGATTTAGTTCCAAGAACACCAACAGATTTGAGTAGCTTAAGCGGCAAATCCGTGGCCATAGACGCCTATAACGCCCTATATCAGTTTTTGGCAATAATTAGGCAGCCTGATGGGACACCGCTCATGGACCACACTGGTAAGATTACAAGTCATCTAAGCGGCTTATTCTATAGGACATGTAACCTGCTTGAGCTGGGAATAAAACCAATATACGTTTTTGATGGGACGCCTCCAGCCCTTAAGGAGGCCGAGATTAAAAGGCGGATGAAGGTTAAGGAGGAGGCGATAAAGAAGTATGAGGCTGCTTTAAGGGAGGGGAGGATTGAAGAGGCGCGCATGTATGCGCAGATGACATCGCATCTTAAGGATTACATGTCCGAAGATGCTAAGCGGTTATTAACACTTATGGGCGTGCCTTGGGTTCAGGCTCCTTCGGAGGGTGAGGCTCAAGCAGCGTATATAGTTAAGAGGGGTGACGCAAACTTCTGCGCTAGCCAAGACTATGATAGTTTACTCTTCGGAGCACCATATCTGCTTAGAAATCTAACCATATCTAGTAAGAGGAAGCTTCCTAAAAAAGATGTTTATGTTGAGATAAATCCTGAGATTATCGAGTTGAGGCGGGTTCTTAATGAGCTCGGCATAACCCACGAGCAGCTAATAGAAATAGGTATACTTGTTGGAACAGACTTCAATCCAGATGGAGTTAAAGGTATAGGGCCTAAGAGCGCCCTAAAGTTAATCAAGACATATGGGAGCCTAGAGAAAGCTCTGCCAGCAATAAAAGATGCGGAATTCCCGGTTGAGCCAACGAAGATAAAGGAGATATTTTTGCACCCGAATGTCACGGATAACTATAAAATAGAGTGGAAGGAGCCGGACGTTGAGGGAGTCCTAGACTTCTTATGTGGTGAGAAAGATTTTTCAGAGGAACGTGTGCGTAAGGCTCTTGAGAAAGCTATTGATGGTATGAGGAAAATTAGGGGTAGGAGAACTCTGGAGGCGTGGTTTTAGATAAGGGTGATGGGGGAGGCAATGCATTAAAGGTTAAGTATTAGTTGCTGGAAACATTAAGAATCCAGTGGAATCGAGAAAGCGCCATTAGAAGGGTGAAAGTTTAGTGGACTTGCGCGATAATGAGCGGAAGGTTTTGCTTGCATTGAAGAATTCTGGTGGAAGGGCAACTGTGGATAGGCTTTCAGATGCCAGTGGATTAGCACATGCATCTATTATGAGGGCAGCTTTATCGCTTGAATCAAAGAATCTCATTAGGATTCGCGAAAGGAAAATCACAAGGGTCTCATTGAATGAGGAGGGTAAATTATATTTTGAGAGAGGGCTGCCGGAGAGGCGGTTGGCTGATGTCCTAATAAAGATGGGTGGCGAGGCGCTAATATCTGATGCTTTAAGGAGCGCATCGATAGAGGTTGAGAATGCTGCAATCGCATTGGGCTGGCTTGCACGTAAGGGTTGGGCTAAGATAGACCAGAGAGAACAGAAAATTAAACTCCTAAAAAAGCCAGAGATGGGGGCGGATGAGCGCCTTATATCAATGCTTGGAGCTTCTGGGACGCTAATAGTTGAGGAGCTGGATGAGGAGCTCAAAGAAGCCTTCAGAATACTTAGGGGAAGGAAGATAGTTGAGGCGCGTGAGGAAACCCTTAGGGAAATGGAGCTGACGGAGGATGGCTGGAGCCTTCTGGAGAGGGGCATAGAGATTATTGAGGAGGTAACGCAGCTAACTCCTGAACTCATAATTACGGGGAAGTGGCGTGAAAAGAAGCTTGTGAAATATAATATTGAAGCTCCGGCTCCGCAAGTATGGCCTGGCAAGAAGCATCCATACTTAAGGTTTCTTGACGAGATGCGCGAGAAGCTTGTTGCTTTGGGCTTTAAGGAGATGAATGGCCCGATAGTTGAGATGAACTTCTTTAATTGCGATGGGCTTTATATGCCTCAAGACCATCCGGCGAGGGAGATTCACGACATATACCTTGTTAAGGAGCCGGAGTATGGTGACCTAACCCCATATAGGCGTTTCCTTGAGCAGGTTAAGGAGACTCATGAATGCGGCTGGAAGACGGGTTCGAGGGGCTGGGGCTACACATTCTCGCTCCTCATGGCAGCCAGGCTAATACTACGCAGCCACACAACAGCTGTAAGCGTAAGAACATTAATCAGCAAGGACCTTGAGATACCAGGAAAATATTTTGCGATCGCGCGCTGTTATAGACCGGAGCTGGTTGACAGAACACACCTAAGCGAGTTCAATCAGGTTGAGGGGATAGTTGTTGGGGAAGACCTAACATTACGCGATCTTCTTGGCATACTTGAGCGGTTCGCGATAGATATAGCTGGGGCGGATAGGGTTAGGTTTAAGCCGGATTATTTTCCATTCACTGAGCCAAGTGTTGAGTTATCCGCCTATAAGAAGGGTTATGGCTGGATGGAGTTCGGGGGCTCCGGAATATTTCGTCCTGAGGTGACTTTGCCGCTTGGTATTGATGTTCCGGTCTTGGCATGGGGCTTGGGTGTTGACAGACTATTCATGATGAAGGCTGGAATAAATGATATACGATACTTATTCACCCACGACCTTGAATGGCTTAGGAAAAAGGAGATGATATAATATATGCCGACGATTGAGGTTGAGCGTGAAGACCTAGAATCCCTTTTAGGAATGAAATTGCCGCAGAGCCCTGAAGAATTAGATGAGATATTATCGTCTATAAAGGGTGAGGTTAAGCACA
>JAGTQF010000003.1 GCA_018396655.1 Candidatus Bathyarchaeota archaeon | reverse complement strand
GACCGAGAGAAAAGGGAGAGAATAAACAGTATCTTGAGGCGATATGGCAGAGAATTTAAGGGTAACATCGAGGTTAAACATGCAATCGAAGTTCTCTATGAGGACATAGGCTTAAACAGAATTAGAAGTAATATTGTTAAGCCTCAGAGGATGCATGTTGCGCTCCATTACGGCTGCCATCTATACCGTGAATACAAGAGCACAGATATCATGCGTAAGCCGAACATGATGAGGGAGATAGCCGCCCAAACAGGCGTTAAAATAGTTGACTATGGGCTTGAGCGCCTATGCTGTGGCTACCCAAGCATGCAGGCCAATGAAGAATTCTCATTAAAGAATAGGCTACTATTAAAGTTGAGTAGGATGAGGGAGGCTGGAGCCGAAGCCATAGTCACAGCCTGCCCAGCATGTATGATACAGTTCGAGATGGGTCAGGTAATGTTAAGGCCATATGGAATACAATATAATATGCCATGCCTAAATCTAATGGAGTTACTCGCCCTATCCTTCGGGGTTCCATATCAGGAACTCCATCTAGAGCTTCATAGAAGCCCAGTTCTACAGTTAGTTCAGAAGATGGAGGTGAAGTAGGATGCCTGAAACAGTTTATATTGGTCCATATAGGCCGCAGCTGGTTGAGCCCGAACGTTTTGAGTTGCTGGTTGAGGGCAACATAATAATTGATGCTAGGCTTGAGCTGGGCTATATGCATAGGGGTATAGAAAAACTCTTCACAACAAGGACCTATGCGCAGAACATTGCCCTAGCCGAGAGGATATGTGGGATATGCTCGGGAATACACACATTATGTTATGCCCAGACTGTTGAGAGACTGATGGGAATCGATGTTCCTGAGAGGGCGAAGTATCTCCGCTGCATATACATGGAGCTTGAGCGCTTACACAGCCACTACCTATGGTTTGGCATATTAGCCCATAGCCTACATGAGCACGAGGCATTTCTAAAAATAATGGGCGAGAGGGAGAGAGTTCAAGACCTACTCGAATATTTAACCGGAAACAGGATGAACTACCTAATAAATACGATTGGTGGGGTTCGTAGGGATATAACACCCGAAAAGGCCGAAAAGATTAGGAGGACCCTCAAGGAGCTTAAGCCGCTCTCAGATTACATAATGTCGCTCCTAGATGATAATGGGGCATTCACAAAGAAAACTAAGGGAGTTGGGGTTCTACCCAGAGAGAGAGCCCTCGATGTTGGCGCAGTTGGACCGACACTTAGGGGCTCTGGAATAGCCAGCGACATAAGGAAGGAGGACCCATATGCAGCCTACGATAAACTCGACTTCCAAGTTATTGTTGAGAGAGATGGTGATGTCAGGGCGAAGGCTCTTGTCAGGGCTAGGGAGACGTATGAGAGCATGAAAATAATTGAGCAGGCGCTTGATAATCTTCCGCCCGGCGATATTGTCGCTAAGCCCGGTGAGCCTAAGGTGGGGGAGGAGGTTGGCAGGACAGAGGCTCCCCGCGGGGAACTCGTTTACTATATAAGGTCTAATGGAACAAATATTCCTGAGAGAGTTAAAGTTAGGACACCATCCTATGCTAATAACTTCGCCATATTAGAGATGCTCAAGGGCGAGCGCCTAGAGAACGCTAGAGCGGTTATTGAGAGCATAGACCCATGCTTCGCATGCACGGACCGCGTAACAATTGTTGATGCTAAAACCGGCAGGAGGAGAATTATAGCGTTAAGATAGGTTTGGAGGTGGATGAGTTATGGCTAAAATATCCGTTTATCGTTTCCTGTCAGCCGGCTGTAATGGATGCGATGTAGAGATTTTAGAGTGTTTAGTCCCAAGATATAAGCTCGCAGATTTAGGCATTGAGGTTGTCGAGAGACCGGAGGAGGCAAATGTCCTAATTTTAACTGGTGGCGTGAATGTTAAGGGTAAGGAGGAGCTACTGAAAACTTATGAGACAATTAACCCGCCAAAAATCGTCATTGCTGTTGGAAACTGCGCGCTGACAAAGGAAATATTTGATAAGGGCTACCCAATGGTTGGGCCGCCGGACCAAATAATCCCGGTTAATTATTATGTTCCAGGTTGCCCGCCTAGACCACAAGCAATTGTTAAGGCGGTTGCCGATATACTGGGCGTAAAGATTGAAGAGAAAGAGGATTATTGGCTGGCCCCTGAGGGTTTCCGTGGAAAGCATGAGTTCGATAGGGAGAAGTGTATGGGTTGTGGTACATGCGCCCAGGTCTGCACGGCTGATGCCATAGACGTAATAGATGGACCAGATAAGAGAATTGTGAGGGTTAATTATGGGCACTGTTCCTTCTGTGCAGTCTGCCAAGATGAATGCCCAACGCAGGCAATAAGGCTAACACGTGAGTACCATCTGGTGACAAATAATCGCCAGACAACAATGGTATCAAATGAGGTTGACCTGCTCAGCTGCTCGGTATGTGGCGGCACCTTCATCCCGGAGAAACAAATAGATTGGGCGCTAAAACGCATAACCACGGAGAAGGTTCCAGCATACAGTGAATTTAGCAATGAAATCCTAAGCGCTATGAAGATATGTATGGTATGTCGAAGAAGCATAAAGAACATAAGAGAGGCTAAGAGGCTACTCACAAGGCTCTCAGAGAAGGTTAGAGGTTTCTAGGGGTTCTTCCTCCAATCTTCCAATTTTTGAAGAGAATAAACACCAAACTTAAATACGCGATTTAATATTTGTTTCAGAAATATAACTGTGTAATGCTACATGAAAAATACACAAATAAAGATGCCATTATGGAGGAAGGGGAGGGAATAATATTGTCCGGAAGCGAGAAAGCCAGCCCCTCCAGAGTGAACCCAAAATTTAAATATGAGGTACTTAGGGTTCCGGGTGGAGAGAGTCTGATTCATTGTTTTCAATGTGGAACATGTACATCCGACTGCCCTGTTGCGAGGTTTAGTGATAAGTATAGGCCTAGGAGCATCATTCGCATGGCTCAATTAGGCCTGAAAGATAGGGTTTTAGATAGCGATTTTCTCTGGCTTTGTGCCTCATGCTTCACATGCACAGATAGGTGTCCGCAGGGTGTTGAGGTTGCGAGCGTAATAAGGGCGCTTAAGAATATGGCTGCTATGGAGGGGCGTATACCGCAAGCCTTCAAGATTCTCTTGGGAAACCTCATTAAAACTGGATACATATATGAGATTCCGGAGTCGAGAATTAAAAGGCGTGAGACACTCCAGCTTCCACCACTGCCGAAAACAAATGTTGAGAGCCTAACAAAATCCCTACAGAATTTGGATATTAAGAGGTTTCTTGAGGGGCTCCCTCAGAAATCTTCGGAGGTTAGGGTATGGGTGTAGCGGGTGCTAAGTATACGATTTATTTGGGCTGCGCAATCCCCTATAGGGTTTCATCCTACGAGCTTTCGGCGAGAAAGGTCTTAAATAGGTTAGGTGTTGAATTAATCGAGATGCCTGAGTTTAATTGCTGCGGCCTGCCACTCGAGTCTCTCAGCCACAAGCTCACCCTCTTATTATCCGCACGAAATCTAGCAATAGCCGAGCAAGTAGGCTTAAATATCCTAACGCTATGTCCAGGATGCGCTGGCACACTAAAGAAGACTAATAAGGTGCTTAAGGAGGATAAGGTGCTTAGGGAGGAGATTAATAGGCATCTAAGTAAGGCTGGCTTAGAATTTAAGGGGAGCATAGAAGTGAAACATATATCCCAAGCCCTAATTGAAGATATCGGCCTAGATAGAATCAAGAAGGCCATTCTTAGACCGCTTAAGGGTCTTAGGGTTGCTGAGCACAGCGGATGCCACCTCTCAAGACCGAGGAAGCATATTGGATTCGAAGACCCAGAAAACCCTAAAGTCCTGAAAATGCTAATTGAGGCCACGGGGGCTAAGTGTGTTGAGTATCTTGGTGAGACTGAGTGCTGCGGCTCAACGATAGCCGCCATAGACGATAAAATATCACTTTCCCTTGTTAGGGAGAAGCTCCTTCACGTTAGGGAAGCCAACGCTGAAGCGCTGATAACCATATGTCCAGCATGCCACATAATGTATGATGCAAACCAGATGCGCGCTGAAAGAATGTTCGGTGAGAAGTACGGGATACCAGTGCTACATTATACGCAGTTGCTTGGCTTAGCAATGGGCATGCAACCTAATGAGTTGGGTTTTGATGAGTTACGCGTGAATCCATCGAAAATATTAGAGCGCGCGCTAGAGGCGAAGCAGAGAACCTAGTAAGGGCATGAAAGGAATCCCTAGGTATGCGCCTAAAAGTAATGGTTTCCGGCATAGTTCAAGGGGTAGGCTTCCGCCCATTCATATACCGTATAGCAGTAAAGAATGGCTTAAGGGGCTACGTTAGGAATAGAGGGGACACATGCGTAGAGATACTCATTGAAGGACAAGACTCCGACATAAAAAGTTTCCTGAGAGAACTCATTGAAAAGAAGCCTCCGCTGGCAAAAATATATGATATCATAACTCTGCCAGTTGAGGATACAGATGAGGAGTATAGGGATTTTAAGATATTTAAGAGTTCAGATGAGGCCGAGCTATCGGGCTCGATTATACCACCCGACATAGCTATATGTGACGAGTGCCTCGCTGAGATGCGTGACCCATCAAACCCGAGATACAATTATTTCTTTATTACATGCGTGAACTGTGGGCCGAGATATACAATAATTGAGGATGTTCCATATGATAGAGGGAACACAACGATGCGCGACTTCCAAATGTGTGAGTTCTGCAAGTCTGAATACATGAATCCAGCCAATAGGAGATTTCATGCTCAGACAGTTGCATGCCCAAGATGTGGGCCTAAGGCATATTTAGCGGTCAATGATGGCGAAAAAATAGAGTGTGATGACCCGATAAGGGAGGCTGGCAAATTAATCTCTGAGGGTTATATTATTGCGGTTAAGGGTTATGGTGGCTTTCATGTTGCCGCTTCAACGCTTCTCGACAAGCCCATAGAGAGGCTTAGGAGGGCTAAGCATAGGAGGCAAAAGCCATTCGCGATAATGGCTAGGAGTTTAGAGGCTGTCAAAACCTTCGCTGAGGTTAACCAGTGGGAAGCTGATGCTCTGCTATCTTATTCACGCCCAATAGTCCTATTAAATAGGAGCGAGAATTATTACTTATCTGATCTGATTGCTCCGGGATTACATAATATAGGCGTGATGCTCCCATATACTGGACTACATCATATGCTTTTCGATTGGGTCTCAGACCCAGCCTTTATCATGACTAGCGCCAATCCACCAAACCAGCCAATAGTTAAAGATGATATTGAGGCTTTTAAGAGGCTGGCCGGGGTTGTGGACTACTTTCTATTACATGATAGGCGTATAGCCCATAGATGTGATGACTCAGTTCTACGTTTGCATGGCGATAAAACGGTTTTCATAAGACGCTCTAGGGGTTATGCTCCAGAGCCGATAAGATTGGGTTTTGGAGTCAAGCGGTGCACCCTAGGCTTGGGTGGGGAGAAAAATAATACCGCATGTCTTGTAATTGGCGACAAAGCCTTCATGTCGCAGCATATAGGCGATGTTGAGAACATTGAGACCCTGGAGTTTCTTGAGTCCACCTCAAAGAGGCTTATACGCCTAACAAACAGTAGGGTTGAGGCTGTTGCATGCGACCTACATCCGAAATTCGCCACAACAATGCTTGCCAAGAGAATGGCTGAGGAGAGGGGCTGGAGAATGGTTCAAGTTCAGCATCATTACGCGCATGTAGCAGCCTTGATGGCCGAGCACCATATAAACGATATCGTTGCCATATGCTGTGATGGATACGGCTATGGTGCGGATGGTGGAGCGTGGGGAGGCGAAATAATACTTGGCTCACTTAATCCACTAGAGTTTAGACGCCTAGGACACTTAGAGGAGCAGCCCCTTCTAGGCGGAGATATGGCCACGAGGTACCCGCTTAGAATGGCTGCTGGAATACTTTTCGGCCACGTGGATATTGAGGAGTGGCTTATTGAGAATAGTAAGCATCTACCATATGGTAATAGAGAAGCGCACATTATTATATCGCAGCTAAGTAAAGGCAACGTTGGATTAAAGACGTCCAGCTGTGGGAGGGTTTTGGATGCTGTATCAGCGATTCTCGGCATATGCTATGAGAGAACATATGAGGGTGAACCAGCAATGAAACTCGAGTCGGCGGCTATCGGTGGCAGAGATATATTAACTATTGAGCCAGCGATAAGAGGCGACGTTATAGAAACCACAAGCCTAGTAGTCTCAATCTTTGAGGAGAGAAATAAACTTAAAAGGCGTGACTTAGCGTACTCAGCACACGTATATTTGGCTAGGGGTTTAGCAGAGTTAGCTGTGGAAAAAGCCCTTGAAAGAGGCATCAAAAATATCGGTTTTACTGGTGGGGTTGCATGCAATCAAATAATGGCCCAGAAAATAGGGGAGATTGTTAGATTAAGGGGCTTAACCTTCATAGTACACGAGCAGATACCGCCAGGAGATGGAGGCATATCCCTTGGCCAGGCATTTATGGCTGCATGCACCTAGGGTGGCAGTAGACTTCTTTCTGGCAATTCTAACTTTGATTGGAGTAAAAGCGGTGGAAGCTGAATTCAAGGGAGAAATTAAAGACTTTTATATATACGTATACGATATAATATGGGTGTTAATGGTTGAGTGGTATAAGCGGTGGAATCGCATTAATGTATGGATTTTGCTATTTAATATTTATTGCCATTGTTATCTACATGATCAAGAAGGCCCTCAAAAAGTCAGATTAATCTCCTTCTGCACACCATATTTTTCCCAATGAACTTTCCGGCTAAGCGGCTCCCTCCCTCTAACTGGTTTCTCGGCGGGATAACCTAAAGAGACTGTGCATAGAACCCTCAGATTTTCCGGTATGCCCAAAAGCTTCTTTATCGGCTCCTCATATGGTGTATCTGCAACACCCATCCAACATGTTCCCAAGCCTTGAGCGTAAGCGGCTAAGAGCAGATTTTGTGTTGCAGCACCTAGGTCCTCACGCCAAAAGGCCGATTTAGATGGGTCGCCAACAACAGCTATAACTACGGGTGATTCAGCCATAAACCTTCCCCACCTATGAATTTCGGCCAGTTTCCTCCTAGTTTCAGCATCAGTTACCACAATAAAATTCCAGTGCTGAGAGTTATGAGCTGAGGGCGCCCAAATAGCTGCATAAAGACACTTAAGAACTTTTTCCTCCTCAACCGGTTTGCTCATGTATCTCCTTATGCTACGTCTATTCAAAATCGCCTCAAACAAATCCATATAAGCCACCCAACCTCCTCAATCTTAAGGTAGCGACTATATTAAATTTTTCTTAAAGGATGCCAAAAACCTTTAAATCGGTTGCTGAAAAACTATTGATTATCTTAGGGGCGAATACATTATGGCGAATATCCTTGAAAAATTCTTCAATGATGCCCCTCATCTTCGCAGGGTTGGAAATGCGATGCAATTGATTGTGGATGGAAAGCCATTTATAGTTCTTGGTGGCGAAGTGCATAACTCCTCTTCTTCCAGCCTAGCCTACATGGAGCCAATATGGCCGCGTCTTGTTTCCCTAAATCTGAACACGGTTTTGCTTCCAATCAGCTGGGAGCTTATCGAGCCGGAAGAAGGCAAATTCGATTTCGCTTTAGTTGATGGGTTGATTGAAGGGGCGCGAAGGCGTGACCTGAAAGTTATTTTTCTCTGGTTTGGAACATGGAAGAATGCTGTCTCTTCGTATACTCCAGCATGGGTTAAAACTGACCTTAAGAGGTTTCCACGCGCCCAGGATGAAAGAGGCAGAAACCTTAATTCAATCTCATGCTTTAGCAGGAACGCGCTCGAAGCCGATTCACGGGCGTTCAGATTGCTGATGAGACATATCCGTGAGTTTGATGAGAAAGAGCATACTGTTATCATGATGCAGGTTGAGAATGAGGTTGGCCTATTAGGGTCCTCTAGAGACCATAATCCGATGGCTGAGGAGGAGTTCGCTAAACCCGTTCCAGAAGAGTTGATTGAGTATCTTAAGGCTAATGAGAAGTCGCTTAATCCCTACTTGCGATGTATATGGGAGAAATCTGGCCGTAGGACTTCTGAGAATTGGAGAGAAATATTTGGTTTTGGTGCTGATGAGGTTTTTATGGCATGGCACTTTGCCCGCTATGTAGACAGCGTTGCCGCGGCTGGCAAGGCTGAATATCCAATCCCAATGTATGTGAATGCTTGGCTTGGACCTAGTGCATATAAATATGAAGAAGGTAGACCCGGAGAGTATCCTAGCGGTGGACCGGTTGCCCGTATGCTAGATATTTGGCGCGCAGCTGCACCGCATATAGACATAATCTCTCCAGATATTTATCGTGAGGATTTCACTTCCGTCTGCTGCGAGTATGCTCGGCTGGATAACCCGCTTTTTATTCCCGAAACAGTTCGTGATGAACGAAGTGCAGCCTATGTCTTCTATGCTATAGGTCAACACGACACCATAGGTTTTTCACCATTTGGGATAGATAGCATTATTGAGCCCGAGAAGCATCCTCTATCAGAGAGTTACAAAATACTCTCAGGAATGATGCCGATAATTGCGAAGTATCAGGGCACGGGTCAAATGGTTAGTTTTGTAGATGATGGAACATACGGATATAATCATACAATATCTTTCTGGCGGGTTGGTAGAGTGCGTGTGAGGGGATTCAGTTGTGAACTTGGGGATTATCAGTTGAGAATAAGCTTCCTCCGCGAATTATCTGAAAGAGCGCGCGTAGTATCGCCGGGAATCCTACATGAATGTAGAGTCCCAGCTGCAGGTCTAATCATTGCCGTAAAAAATGATGAGTATATTGTTGCCGGGATAAACTTTATGCTTAGGTTTCTACCGAAGGATAACTTCTCATCAAATGTGGAGATATTATGGGTTGATGAGGGCACATTTAAAAATGGCTTATGGATTCCAGAGAGACGCTTGAATGGTGATGAAACAGGACATGGCACTTATCTCCTTTTCGATGAGAAGCCCAGAGTGCGCATAGCAAAAGTCTATAGTTATCCTCATCTACCCTAGAAATGCAATGTATTGTCCTTGAAGCCCCGCTCTTTTTAGCCACCTAAAAACATATTTATGCTTGGAATTCTCATATCTTGATGGGGCTGCTATGTGCTTGGCTATTCCAGCAAGGGTTATTGAGGTTAATGGTGATTTGGCTAGGGTTGATTTTGGCGGTGGCGTGATTAGGGAGATTAACGTCTCTTTGGTTGACGTTGAGGTTGGCGATTATGTTCTCGTCCACGCTGGCTATGCAATACAAGTCTTAGATGAGGGGGAGGCTGAAGAGGCTCTAGAGCTCTGGAGAGAGATTCTGGAGGCTGAAAGGGGTTAGCTGAAAAAGATGATGTCTCATGTCCTGGGGAAGGGGCTTTAGGGACCCGGAGCTCGCTAAGAGGATTGTCGAGAAGATTCATGAGATTGCTCCAAGGAAAGATACTGTGAAGATTTGTCATGTCTGCGGGACGCATGAGTGGACTATATCACATTATGGTATTAGAAGCTTGCTTCCCGAAAATGTCGATGTCATTGCTGGTCCAGGCTGCCCAGTTTGCATTGCGCCAGCGGCCGAGGTTGATGAGGCTATTGAGGTTGCGCTTAGGGATGCTGTTCTCACATGTTTTGGTGATGTCATGCGTGTTCCGGGCTCAAGCATGTCACCCCTGGATGCTAAGGCTAGGGGTGCTGATATCCGCGTGGTCTACAGCGTTATGGATGCTGTTAAGATGGCTGAGAAGGAACCTAATAAAGAGTTTGTTTTCTTCGCGATTGGTTTTGAAACAACGGCGCCCTCAACAGCTGCCGAAATACTTAGAAAACCTCCGAGAAACCTTAGTTTTCTAGTTTCACATAGGCTTATTCCGCCTGCCATGGAGCTCATGCTTGGCATGGGTGACCTTCGGATTGACGCATTTATTGCTCCTGGACATGTGAGCACAATTATAGGTTTGGAGCCCTATGAGGTTTTTCCAAAAGCCTATAGGATGCCGACGATTGTAGCTGGCTTTGAGCCCATAGATATTCTCCTAGCAATATATATGGCTTTGAGGCAGATTAGAAGTCGAGTGGCATTTTTGGAGAACGAGTATAAGAGGGCTGTTAGGTGGGAGGGAAATGTTAGGGCGAAGGAGCTTATGAGGAGAGCATTTAATGTTGTTGATGGGAATTGGCGTGGACTCGGGAGAATACCAGACTCAGCATTTGCGCTTAAAGATGAGTATCTGGAGTATGATGCCCATGAAAAGTATAATGTTAGGATTAGGGTTGGAAGGGATATTCCGCCTGGGTGTCAATGCCACCTAGTTATAGTGGGTAAGATTAAGCCTAAAGAGTGCCCACTCTTCATGAAGACTTGCACGCCACAAAAGCCAGTTGGCTCATGCATGGTTGGCATAGAGGGAACATGCAGAATATGGGCTATGACAAAGCAATTCTAAATTTAGTGCACGCTAAACCATCTCGTTAAGTCTCTTCTTAAGCCCTTTGGGTTTAGGACTATTTCCAGAAATTTATCCCTTACGGGCTCGTAGACCTCTTTGAAGAAACTCTGCTGGTCGAGTAGCGTTTCTCTGCCAAATCCCTTTAGGTATTCTATTGCAGCTTGCCATGCTCTCTCATAACTTATTATGCCCTCTATTGGTTTAGCTATCTGCCTATCATAATCTTGAGGCTTCTGTATCTGTCCGCCTATTATAAACCATCCATCCTTAGAAATGAAGGCTACCTCATCACCTACCTGAACGGCTTTCTCATTCCCTGAGTGAACTTTTGAGGCTACCTCACCCTTCTCCCTTAAGCTTCTTCTCATGGCTATTTCCTTCCCATGCCTCTTTGCCCATGCATAAAATATTGCCCTATTTAGGCCGAAGGATTTTGCCTTCTCTAGGTCGCCAGTCAAAATATAGTATCTTGCTGCCTGAAGCAGTCCCATAACTTGGAAGCGTCCTATCTTTCCATGCACATTCTCAATCTCCGCTCTTGCCTCTGCCATTTTAGGTGTTGTTGCCGCAGATACTACTGTTCTTACGTGGTTGTTAGCTATACCGAGCCGCCCCCTATATCCGCCTATCGCTTTAATGGCTTCTATCGCCGCCTGGTCTCCCTCACCCTCAACATAATTTTTCCATCCGCTATCGTGCTTGAAGTTTTTTGGACTGGCCCATTCAATCTCGAATTTGTCTAGCTCGCTGGGTTTAAAGCATATGCAGCATAGGTTTCTCCTTCTATGGAGCGAGAGTGGTGCGGTGAAAACTCTCTTCATGTCTATTTCGTTCTCAACCTTAATGCTTTTAAACTTTGACGCCACATCCAATATTTTCTCTCTGCATCTCTCCAAGACTAAATCTACCAGGGAGTATGCTATATCCAGCGGATTATATTCCAATAGGATTTGGTTTGAGAAGCACTTTTCATGGACATGAACATGCGCTCCCTCACCACTCCACTTAATAAAAACCGATTTAACTATGCCTAGGCGCTCAAGCTCATCAACTATTATCCTAGCAACCTCAATTATGCCTCTCCACTCACTTAATTCGCCGTCAATATCCCATATTGGCGATGTATAGGCTATGTTAGATGGTTCTTCTAGGGTTAGCCTATCGGATAGGCTTTTGTAAATGTTAATTGAGCCATAG
The DNA here is from genome assembly GCA_018396655.1 of Candidatus Bathyarchaeota archaeon. Classification (GTDB taxonomy): domain Archaea; phylum Thermoproteota; class Bathyarchaeia; order Bathyarchaeales; family DTEX01; genus DTEX01. Next base: position 72,408 of record JAGTQF010000003.1, on the reverse strand, counting down.
ATTGCCCTTGGGTTTATACCCCTAAAATGCTTAAGTATCTCCCAAACGTCCTGGGGGCTGTTAATGCTTAAGGGCCTTCCATCCCTCCAATACCTTAAAAAGACCCTATTGCCGAGACTCCCGCCCTCAATGGCCACCCATCTACCCCTACAGTAATCTGCAACCTCACCCCTAACAACCTCACTTTGATAATATTCTTCTGCGAGGTCTGGTTCCACCGCCCTGACCGGCCTCCAAAGATATGGAAAGGTGAACCTCAGGGATAAATTTATCATCGAAGAAATATGCGCGAATATGCTGGAGAAATAGACTGTTGATACCTCCTATCTTCTGGATAGCCTCTCCCTCCTCTCCTAGAAAGGAGGAAGCTGGTCTGGTAAAGCTGTATACCAGTATGGTATACTTCTCTTACTTCAATAATGAAGTATTTTATGTGGTAATTTCTGTGGTTGTTACTGCGTTGGTGTACTTTTTGGCGGTATTTATGAGCTTCTTGTCGTCGGTTACTAGGGTTAATTTGTTTCGTACTGCGATATAGATATAGGATGCATCGTAAATGGTTATTCCCTCTTTTATAGCTATTTCCAGCACCTCTTTTTCAGAGCCTCTCATCGTATATAGGTCTAGCACATTAAAAATATTGGATAGCAGCTCGATTAATCTATAGGCTACCTCCACCCTTATTCTCTTAAATAGGTAGCACTCCTTCCAAACTGCATTAATAGATTCGTAGATGGCGAGGTCTATAGTGCATCCCTTCGCGAAAACCTTTACATTTCCCCTCTTTGCGAGATTCAGTATAGCGCTCGCGTCGTAGAGGTACAGAGCTACCTACCTTCCCTATCTTCCCGTATCATCCTAACTACTTCTTCGTCAGGTATATGGGACAGCTCTCTAGATAATTCTCTAGATAACTCCTCCAGCTCCTCAAGCATTCGCCTTTTAACCTCCTCCTCAAGGGCTCTCCTAATAATGGAGCCAGGCTTTATATTATACCTATCCAGAAGCTCCTTCAACCTCTTTGGAACCTTAGCAGAGACTGTAACATACCCCACTCAAAGCACCTAAGTAGACATTTATGGTAGACTTATATAAAGTTTTCCTACTTGTATACATGAAAAAGAGGCTCAAACAAGTTTAGAAAACGCTACCTGATACGAGAAGATTAACCGCATTGCTTAAGCCTCCTTCATAATCGTAGACCTTATTCCTCACACTATTCCCTGAAGAATCTATAACTGGAGATTTAAAAGGAGAGGATATGGGAGGGGATTCGAACCTGTGGGACTGGTGGGGTCGCCAGGATTTGAACCTGGGTCACGAGAGCCCAAGTCTCGTAGCCTAGACCAAGCTAGCCCACGACCCCACTAGATATTTTAGGAAAGTTTTGTTGTTTAAAAATGTTACTTTTGTTGAGTGCTTGTTTTTATATGTTGCATTGAGCTAGGTTTACGCTGTATAGGCATTCATTGCATCCCGGTTCGTTTGTGTAGCAGTCCATGCTATTATTTTCGGTGAAGAAGCATTTTGATGCTGAGTATGGGCAGTCTCCGCACCACGGTATGTTCTCAGGCATTCTCAATCTAACCTCTCTAAACCTCACATAATTCTCCCGGTTCCACACCTCATTAATACTCTCGCTTCTTAGGTCTCCCAGAATTATTGAGTTCACTGTTTTTATGTGCGCGTTAACGTAAACTGTATGCTTGTAGGCGAATTCAAGACATGGTGTAACTAAGCCGTCTGACCTAATAACTGCTGTTGCTTTCTCAACGTATGGGCATCTTCTGTCTCTGGCATCTGGGTATAAGTTTGGAAGCGCCAATTCTATGCCATACTCGTGCGCCATTTTTTGAGTTTCCTCAAAAACCCTCTCAACGTCTCTAATCATCGCAATTTTCTCCATAGACTCAAAGAGAAGGGGGAGATTAATCCAATATCCACTCTTCTCAGCCTCCCTCCAAAATCCCTCAATTATTTTTGAGGCTTTAAGCTCAGTATTTATGCCATAAACGTTACAGAATGTCTCGTATATGGCCTCCAGTATGATTCTCCGTCCATAATCCAATGTTGACCTAACTATTTCGAATGGTTTCTTACTCAATGTTATATATACTGCGTTCTGAAAGGTCCATCTTGTGTATGGTATCACATGGGAGACTAGAATATAGTCGGCATTCTCATTAGAAGCCTCTTTAATGAGCTCCGGAAGGTCCATGAAATTACTCTTCATTACGACAGCTTCAATGCCTAGCTTAAAGGAACCTCCACTCAGCCTCTTCAGCCTTGCTATATGGCGAAAATTCTTGAGGAGAATTGTTGGCTCAGAGCCCTCTCTAATATATTTTAGTTTAGCGATATCGGCTGTGTCTATGGAGAACGAGACGTTGTTTACACCTAACCTCAATATTTTCTCGGCTAATCTTGGATTTAATAGGGAGCCGTTCGTGCTTATCTTAATCTCGCTGTCTCTTGAGGTTTTCTCCCTTGCTATTTTAAGCATCTCGATGATATTTGGATTAATGAGGGGCTCCCCAAGTCCATAAAGAACCAGCCTCTTTAGATGGGGGAATGCTGATTCAGCTACACGCTTATACAAGTCCATGTTGAGGTCTGTTGGCTTAGCGTCCCAAACACGCCTTACACACATTTGGCAACTAAAGTTGCATCTGTTCGTTACCTCAATCTGCAATGCTTCTGGATAATCCATCTATCACCTAAACCTCTATGAGCTTGGAAGAGTTTATTCCTCCGGCTAAAGGTGGGAAAATAGCCACCACATCCCCATCCTTCAACTCGATGTCGCCCTTCAAATCCTTAATATTTCTGCCATTAACCGTAAATATTAGGTCGTCTCTCACCATGCCGCGCTCACTATTATAGACATCGCTATAGAATTCCCCGCCAAGTATTCTTGATGCGCTCTCAATCAATCCCTTTAATGTTCCATCACACTCGATTGTCAGCTCTTTACTTCCATACTTCTTCCTAAATGTTGCGAAGAGCAGAACCTTAACGGATACATTTGACATATCGTCTCACTAAAAATATGATGGGTGTGGAGGAATAAAAATAAAATGGTGGGATTTTATGAGGTTTAATTAACTATTGCTCTTAAAGCTCAATTTCAAGCTCCTTCAGCTTGTCAGCCGTTGGTACCCCATTAACCCAGCCTCTAAGCTTATAGTACTCCTCTTTCATCTTGTCTAGTTCGACAACGTGACCTTTAGCCGGCCCTTCAGGCATGGGCTCTTCAAGCAGCCGCCTAGGTAATGTATCATCTTTTCCATCGAAGCCCAACCTGTTTATTATAACCCTCTCAAGATTATATATTCTCTCCCCAATCCTTAGGATTTCACCATCAGATAGGCTCCAGCCGGTAACGGCCGAAAGTAGGTCGGCATAATCCTTAACGCCCAGAGCGAACGTTGAGAATAGGCAGTTGACCGTCGAGTTAACGACGCACGTGAAATCCTGGAAGAGCTTAGCCCACTTAGCCTTACCATCAGGTGTTAGTGGGTCTATCTTTTCCGGTATCCCCAAAATCTCCGCGGAGACCGTATAGCCAGTTACGTGGCATCCTCCCCTATTAGCCGTAGCATACTCCAAACCAATACCCTTCATGGCCCTTGGGTCATAAGCTGGCATCTCAAGACCCTTAACGCTCATGGAGAGCTCCGGATGCCCGTAGATTTCACATAGCTTCTTTGAGCCTAAAGCCAAATACTTGCCAAAACCAACTCTGTAAGCTGTTCGCCAAACGGCCTCAACGAGCGCGGCGGAGTTCCCAAATCTCAAGTCTAAGCCTTGAAGGTCCTCTTTCGGGATATAACCTCTCTCATATAGTTCCATAGCAGCTGCTATTGTTGAGCCCAGGCTTATCGGGTCCATCCCAAACTCATCACAGTAGTGGTTGGCTTTAACTATGGCATCTAAGTCTTTAACCCCAGTTGAGCCACCTAAAGCCCATATTGACTCGTATTCCGGCCCCTCTGTTCCAATTATCTGGAATGGTCCTGATGGGACGCTTGTAACTCTACCGCACCCTATTGTGCACCCCCAGCAGGCCCTTCTGCCAGTTAAATATGTCTCGGCTAATGTTTCGCCGCTTATCTTATCAGCATATGGGTTTACGCCGGTCTGCCAATTTTTGTATGGTAAGCCGCCAGCAGTATTGATAACATTTATTAGGATTGATGTGCCATATGTCGGCAGCCCCTCACCGGTCACGCGGTTCTTCCTCATAGTTTCTAGGCATCTCCTTGAGACTTCCCTAAACTCATCTGGATTAGCCACTGGAACCTTCTCGTCGCCTGAGACAACTATAGCCTTAAGCTTCTTTGAGCCCATAACAGCGCCTAGGCCTGTTCTCCCAGCAGCCCTATGTTCATCATTAACTATGCATGCCATGCGAACGAGGTTCTCGCCGGCTGGACCAATGCATGCCACACTAGTGTTTTTCCCACCAACCCTCCTTGAGAGTATCCTACATGTATCGAAAACATTCTTGCCCCAGAGGTCACCAGCGCTCCTTAACTCAGCAACACCATTAACGATTGAGAGGTAAACTGGGTCCTCAGATGCGCCCTCAACAACAATCATATCGTATCCAGAGAACTTTAGGAAGGGACCCCATTCGCCGCCCGAATTAGCACTTCCAATCGAGCCAGTTAAAGGAGACCTTAAGGCCATAACATGATATCTTCCGGAGCATGGAAAGCCCGGCACACCGGTTCCCGGGCCCGTGGCAAATATTAATACGTTCTCTGGGCCCAGAGGGTTTATATCTGATGGTGATATACCTTTAGACTCGTATTCCTTCAGATAATTGTAGAGTATGTAAACAGCGTATCCTTTTCCGCCTAAATATTTTTTGGCAATATCCTCCGAAATCAATTCGCTCTTAAGGGTCCCAGCAGTTAGGTCAACTTTGAGAATTCTTCCCATATATCCGCCCAACAACTCAAGATTCCCCCCAATAAATTTTCTGCACCACTGAATATTTAAGATTTAAAGCATTGAATCAAAACCGCCTGACGATTGATGAGATTTTGCCTAAAAAATTACCATTGAAATCCTGTGGTAGCATTAGTATGACCATTACAGACTAATCGAAGATTTATTATCTCCGAAGAATATATTGTTAAAGAGGGCAATTGGTCTTAGAGATGGCGGATGAGAAACTTCGTGAGAGGAAGGAGCTCCTCAAGAGGGCTTACTCGATAACTCAGCTTTTTGAGATTGGAAGGTGGCTTAAGATACCCTACTTCAGTAGGTTTCTATGCTGCTGGGAGATGGATGAAGATGGAGCGTCGATGGAGATAGCCTCAAAGATAACAGATGATATACTAAAACAGATTTTCCAGGATTATAAACCACGTGAATGGGCAACATTTAGGGGGAAGCACTACCAGCTCGACCGCGGGAAACTATCCCTTGAGGGCTCATGGAACCTTATCAGCGATGGGGTCCGTAAAATAAGAGTCAAGTATGGTTCAATGGGCATATTGCTTCTAAAGACAATTGTAGAGGGCAATGGGATTATAGATTCAAGTGACATAAAGAGGTTCACCAACCCAGCTATAGCCAGGGAGGTTATAGGCGAGCTGGAGAGGCTGGGCATAATATTTCCATCCTACATTGGGATTGAGTATTGTGAGTGGAGCATACCAAAGGAGGCGCTTCCAATAGTTGAGGCTGAGGTTAAAGGCAAGCCCACAGAAAGAGGAAAAGAGAAGAAGATAAGCGCGAAATCTATAGAGGAAAGGCAGCGCATCGACCCCCTCTCCGAGGAGAGACTATTAATAGAGAGGATGGATTGGGAGCTAAATAGTTATGTAAGCGATTTGCTCAAGAATAGACTTGAGAGAACAATCGAGTTCGGTAAAACATTCAGTATATCCGCCCTCTCAGCATATCTTCAGGAGCTATTCGGTTCCATCCTATACTTCGACAGCCTACTCAGCATAACCCAACAGTATGGGCTGGCAAACGTTGAAGTGGTGCATGAGCAGGGAAAAACAGGGAAGAGAACAGGCTGGTCTCTAGCACTATTTGGGGACCCAGGAACAGGAAAGAGTTTCGCAACCAGAGATATGATTCTAGGAAAACCTAGCGCAAATATTCCAGCACATGGTATACCGGGCAGAAACCGATATTGTGGAGGAATGACGCCGGCACGCTTTATAAGGATTGGGCAGGCCTACGCTGGAAGAACATTCAACTTTATTGTTCCAGAGTTCAATGACTTCTTTAGGTATAAGGGTATGGTTGAGCCGCTTAAAATAGCTATGGAGCAGGGCGAGATAAAATATGAGTTGCATAGGGAGGTTATAGGCCCCTACAGGTTCACATCTTTCTTCACAGTAAACTATAACGTATCAGTATATGAGAGGGGCTATTCCGTAACCATCCAAGACCCAAACTTCAGAGCCATTGAGGACCGTATGCTCTGCAGGCTGCATCGCCTAACTAAAGAGCGCTATCTCGAGATAGCTGAAAGCCAGATGAAGATTGCCCTAGGGAAAATCGATGTTGAGAGGGAGGCTCAGCTCATAAGAGACCACCTAACATTAGTCTACGCGATTGAAACTAGGCACTCACTTGTCGCAGATAGATTTCCGCACAAGCCAGTCATGATAACGCCGCAAACATACGATTGGATTGCGAGGGCTAGAAGAGCCATACTTGAGGAGATTAAGAGCAACACCCTAACATTCTCAGCTAGGCTTGAGGACAAAGTTCTAAGCTTTGCATGCTCAGCATCGCTAATGGAATACTTCAGTTCAAGCAGAGAGTTCATACCGGTAAGTCAAGACGCACTAAAATATGCAATACAACTATATGTTGAGGAAGCATCAATAAGGTCTCAAGAGAAGTTCAGTCCAGAAGCAGTTCTAAAAAAGGTGTTCGGAGAGTACATCCCTTAATCTTCTATAGGCTTCCTCTGGAGAAGCCACCATTAGGGAGGCTTTCTCAAAGGGGCAGATGTCGTCTCCTCGCCTATTCATTATTCTCGAGATTAGATTGTCGTATTCAACCCTTATTCCGCTCTTAATTAGAAGGTTTAGTCCATCGAGGCTTATTGTGGTGGCATAGACATCGCTGGCATGAGAATATATTAATAGTAATGCGGCAGCCCTACCCACAATTTTATCCGCAACGGATGAGGATGAGAGGCGCTCGCCCAGCGAATCTATAGCTTGGATTAAGCCAATTAACCCCTGAAGTCTAGACTCAAAGATTACTTCCCCATCCTTAACTATCACCAGCGACAGATTATTCTCCTTCAGCCTCTTCCTTGCTATCTCAATGTCCCGCATTCTCAACTATTCCCGCCGAATGCTCAATGAAAGATATATAATCAAGGAGCGCTGATATTAAATGTTTATCTCGTCTGGAGGCTCTGGTTTGCCGGGTATAGAGCGCATAAGAAAAATTAGGGATATTTTGGCGCAGAGAAATGTTGATGCGATTTTAATCGCTAATGAAAAGAACATATATTATTTCACTGGTTTCTCCGGTGGTTTTAGACTCCTAATTCCATTGGATGGAGAATTAACCCTCTTCGTTCACTCCGTCAATTATGAGGCTGCTAAGGAGATGGCTAAAGGTGTGAGGATTGAATTAATTAGGGTTGGTGAGAGAGCGGATACGAAGATTCTCAATGAAATATCGAGATGCGGTTTCAGGTCGATAGGCTTCGACAATATTAGCGCCAGGGAATACATGAGAATACGCGATAATCTGAGGGAATTGAGATTTGAGCCATTAGAGGATGCCATCTGGTCGCTCAGGAAGATTAAGGATGAGGGGGAGCTGGCGCTTATAAAGAGGGCGGCTGAGCTGACAAGCCGGGGAATGGAGAAAGCCATTGAGATTTTGAAGCCGGGAATGAGAGAGCGGGATGTGGCAGCTGAAATAGAGTATGAGATGCGCCGTATGGGCTCCGATGGCGTTGCGTTTGATACGATAGTTTGCAGCGGTCCAGAATCGGCCTTCCCACACGGGGGTTTAGGTGAGCGGGAGATTAGAGACGGAGACCTTGTTGTGATTGATGTGGGTGCTAAATATCGTGGCTACTGCGCTGACATGACGAGAACACTAATAGCTGGTGTAGCATCCAAAGAGCAAGGACGTCTATGTGATATGGTTAGGGAGGCACAGAGGCAGGCAATAAGCCACGTGAGGGCTGGTGTAAGGGCTAGGGATATTGATGAGGTGGCTAGAGGATATATTGCAGATAAGGGTTATGGTGGATATTTCGTTCATGGCCTAGGGCATGGTGTAGGACTCGATATACATGAGCCGCCGGCGCTTAATCCTCTTTCTGAGGAGATTTTATTGCGTGGAAATGTAATTACTGTTGAGCCGGGCATATATATACCTAAGTTTGGTGGAGCACGCTTGGAGGACACGATACTCGTGCTAGAGGATAAAGCCGTGAAACTAACATGTATCAAGGGGGAAGACTAAAACCTTTTAGCGCCGCTAGATTTTCTGTGATGATATTTGGCTATTCGACGCTGCGGTCTTATGTAGCTTCACGCGTAAAACGCCGTTCGCATAGGACTTCTCCACAATCCTAACATCCTTAGGTATTTGAACCCTCCTTACGAAGTTCCCTCCTCCCCTAATCTCAATAAAACTGTCAATAATCTTAATCTTCACTCTTTCAGATGGCCCTGGAACACTCGCTACAAGAATTAGGTTCTCACCCTCCTCAATGAATTCATAGAGCCAGTCATGCTCAGCTGGATACATGTTTTCCTGCTGCTGGAAGATTCTCCTTACTTCCCTCAGCCAGTAAATTAGGGCTATGATTGTAATCGTGCCAAGGGCTATTCCGATGAAACCGCCCTTAACCTTAAAGACTAATATTATAAGTAGGATTGCGATAGCCGCGCTTACCGCTAAGATTAAATCCCTCAGGAGTGCACCGGTCCTCTTTTCCTTACGCGTCGTCGTAAACAACCCCCTATGAGAGCTCAATCACTATGTAATGGAGTTCTAAAATTCCCTCAACCCGAGCGAGTATGCCAGCATTCAATTTTCCATCGCTTTTCCAGAGGAAAACTCTAGAGGTATTATAAAGGTTACATAACTCCAGAAGTTTGTTGAGGGCTTCCTGAACGCTAATCCACTCATTCTCGTCAACATATCTGGCTTTCCCATCAATAAATGATATGTCAGGGTTAATAGTTTCAGGCCAATACACGCTTAAGCCTAACTCTTTAATTGCACTGACAATCCTAGCTATTCTCTCCTCCTCACTTATCCCTGGGCCGGGCGGTTGGACTTCCACACCAGCAATTCTAGCTAGGAAGGAACGAAAGCTCTCTTCAACCGTTAAACCTAAGCCAACATAATATTCGCCAGTGAAATCCGCGCCAACTATCGCTATCCTCCCAATCTGCGTGACAACTCCTCCTCCGGGCGCAGTGTATACCGGTATTACAAATACATCGTATCCTCCTATCCTATAGAAGATTTGGTTTCCCACGCGTGGGTTTCTCAGAAGAGTTTTTAGGGCCGTGAAATCTGGGTTTCTCTCTAAAGCCTCATTCACAGCAGTTGGGCCCAAAAGTTTACTCTTACTCTCCAACGGAACCTTATAGAATATCATTTCACCAGTATATGGATAATCGTTTCTGACAATCATATATCCCGCTAGATTTTCTCCCAGAGCCCCACGAAGCTCAAGCGATAATAATCCGATGAACTCGAGATTCTCGAATTTATGTGGCTGAGCGAGAATATAATAGGTGTCGATTCCCTTAGGAATTGTATAGAACTCCTTAGCAGCGATGAATGTTGCTGGTGAGGTGACATGAAAGATGTTATACATACTAACCCTCCATTCGAAGAGCTCTTCCGGATATCTCAGCTGAGTTTTAAGCCAATCTGGTATCTCGGTGCTCACATGCCCATTATAGACAGCCTTAAAGATTTGGCTGAAGAAGTCATCGCCAGTAACTAATAATTGAATGTCACCATCATAGACATTTATTAGCGCGTAGCCTACTAGCCTCCCAAATTTGTTTCTGTCACTCCACGGCACGTAACTCGCATCAAGGAATATTATCAATGGCATCGCCCAGTATGTCCTCTTACCATCAGTTACAGGCCATACATCGATGCGTTGCCCCTCAATCTCGTAGGTGAAATATGGGAATAGTAGTCGCATCCTCTCATGAATGTCTCGGTATCTCAGAACCCTCATAGTTGCAGCCGGATATGAAAGTAGAAAGTTTGGCTCAAATATCCAGCTTAATGGTGGTGAAACGTCTACACCACCCTTCCCATCATAGAAGTAGCCTCCAACCTCATCGCTTACAGTTCTCCCAACCGGGTAGGCAACCCAAGTCTCCTTGAAGAGTCCGCCCTCACCATAATAAATTCTTCTCTGGGGGAAGAATCTGCTGGCATCAACTATTCTACCAGTATGCGCATCAAGCATAAGAAAACCATTAGGCACATGAGTATAAACGAAGTGCATAGCATACCACCTATCCTCCTGCCTCACAGTTGAAGGAAGAATCAAATCCATCGACGCACACCAATAAAGCGTATTATTGAAACGCAAAATATCAACCTCAGTAAAATCTACATAGGGTATTAAGCCTATCTCAGGCCTAAGTTTATCAAAAGAGGCTTGCTGATCCCATAAGCGCACTTTTTCTAGAAGTATCCTGTTTTCCGCTATAAATGTGTCAATCATGTTTAGGTTAATGGATGTTAGTCCAAATTCGTATGGAAATTCCTTTATTCTATCTAAGTCCGCTAAGTATCTGTTGACGGAAATCAATTGTGTGACGTATGGTCCGAGCATCTCAACCTTTCTAACATCCGCAACACTATTATTAAACGCGATAATAGAAGCCGATATTAGACCAATTAATGCTAGGGCAATTAAGCGAATACATATTTGCCGCCGCCAAGTGATTCCATAGCTTCCCGTCCAACCTCTTCTGTCTAGGACGGCAAATAGGAGCAGGATTATGCCCACGGAGGCCAATCCGATTATCTCATATTTAGTATTGTAGTTGATGAATGTGGCGAAAAACCTATTTAATGCAAGCCATAGCAAGAGAACCGCAGCTAATAGCTGTAGAGTTGAAGCGACCCTTCTTAAACTTGGCATTTCAAGCTCCCAGAGGTAGGCGGCTAAGAACGGTATGACCATACGTATTATATGCGTTACCACAACCAGGAGCATAAGTCTTATCCAGAGGGAATGAAGTATGGGTGGGATAATAAGAGTTAGGACTGGGATTAAGGGTATAACACTCTTCTCGGCATAGCTCATATCCATTGGAGGGGTTAGGAATGGGAGCGCGAATATTTGCGGAAGGACTTGGAGATTTGGGTTCCAGCCGATTATAATCGCATTCATGGTCATACCGAACATTACATTGGTGAATAAAGTCATTCCAATAAGGGCCTTTGTCATCTGCCATATGAAAAATTTTATAGGTGGCATCCTGAAACCTTCAAAATCAAGCCAAAGTGGTGAGATTCTCTCCCAATTCCCTCTTAAACGAATAATCCTTATTATCAGGTTAATGAGCCACCATGTTATAGATCGCCTATTTCTGAAGTCTATTCTGAAGAGCGCAATGGATGCCAGTACAAACCCGCCCAATAGACCAAAATACATAGGCTTCCAGAATAGCTCTCCAAACTCCATTAAATTGAGCCAGAAGAGCACAAGCTCTCGACTAAGGAAAACCATAAATATGGCGATAACTAGAAGCGCTAAGAGAACCCAATAGATTGCTCGTATCCTAGACGCCCCCTCAAGCTCACCCATCTAAATAATCCCCTTCTAAATTTACTGGCCATTTAAAGTGTTTGGAACTTGAGACGCAGTTTCTTGTATACTTTAGGGTATTGTTATTACATATTATCGATGAGCCATCCTATATATTTCTTTAGATACACTAAATCAATAGTCTTCAGAAACCTTTAATATATCTGCCATCCATTAAAATTTTAATAGTAGGGCATCAAGGAGAAGCAGGTTGAATGCCAAACGATTGGGAGATAAAAATCGTTGAAGAGAAGACTATTCCGGAAGGCATAGAAGTTATCTGTGGTCTCCCAGATGTTGGGCTAGTCGGCGTGATCGCAGCAGCACACATAATCTCTAAGCTTGGGCTTGAGGAAGTAGCCTATGTAGAGACGGACCTATTGCCACCGATAATCATACTTGAGGATGGTCTTCCAAAATCCCCAGTAAGAATTTTTGGAAATAACAGCATAGCTATTTTAAGCTCGGAGATTGCCATACCATCGGAGATTGTCAGCCCAGTAGTTAGGAGAATTATTGATTGGGCCTGGGAGAAAAAAGTAAAGAGGATCTTCACATTAGGTGGGCTTCCGGTTCCAAACCGTCATGAAATTGAGAAGCTGAAAATTTTTGGGGCTGCATCAGAAGATTCGCTGCTGAAGATTATTAGGGAGAATGATGTTGAAGTTATCCAGAGAGGTTTTCTCGCTGGACCGCAAGCTTTAATCCTAAAATATTGCTCTGAAAAGAATATTCCTGCAATAGCATTGTTGGCGGAGGCCTTCTATAATTATCCGGACCCGGAGGCTTCATCTGTTGTGATTCAAGCGCTCAATAAAATAATGGGAATAAATGTGGATGTATCTGAGCTCATTGAGAAGGGTGAGGAGGTCCGTTTAGCCATGAGGGATATGATGCGCAGAACGCAGAGTGAACTTGCGAGGATGAGAAAGTCTCATGAATATGATATCCCAGGATATTATATCAAGTAGTGGGGTGGGATGAAGGATGTCTATGAGAAGACGGAGGTCAATCTTTGATTTAATGCGTGAATATATGGAGGAAATCGAGAATTTAGCGGATGAAATGTTTGAGAGACTCATGGAGAGACCAAGCTGGGATGTAACGTCACAGTCCCTTGAGCCCCTCTGCGACATCCTCGTAAGCTCAGACAAGGTTATTGTGACAGCCGACCTACCGAAGGTAGACCCAGAGAGCATTAGAATAAGCGGGATAAGTGACGACCTAATCGAGATTAATGCAAAAATGAAAGTTAAGGTAAACTTCGAAGACCTAGGTGTTACACATAGAAGGGGGGAGTTCACATGCTTCAGCTGTAGGGTTCCACTCCCAGTTCCGGTAGACATTAGCAGAGCTAAAGCGAGGTTTAGGAAGGGAATCCTAGAGATAATACTTCCAAGAAAGGTAGGGTACGAAATTAAGGTGGAATAAAACCGCTTAACATAAGAAGATTATTCGTTTATTGTAAAATCCACTCACCATTATCTCTATTCTCATTTTAGCATACGATTATTTAAGGTGTGATACTATGGGAACCTTAGACGTGGAGGAGAGGGCAAAGGCACAAAATCTCATTACTCAGATGATAGAGGAGGCCTTAGATGCCTTTCATAGAAGGCTAGTGGTCTTATCCGGTGAAGATTTAATTGATGTTCTCACCTTTCTAATTCTTAAGCATAGAGCGCTGAGGATTCTCAGGGATGGAGAGGCAGGAGATATTGTTTATGTGGATTATTATGAGGATTCTGGAGAAGTATTTAAGTCCCTTCTAGAGAGGCTTGAAACTTCCGGCTTCTCAAAAGAGAGCATTAAACATTTTAGCTATGAGGAGAGCAATAAGCTTCTTGGAACAACAAATGATATATTAATAATGGACATGGGCCGAGGTGCTAGACCAAATGATATTGGCAGGCTGATCGAAACGGTTAGAGGAGGGGGCCTAATAATTCTATACAATTTAAACCTGAAGGCCGACAGACCATGGGAAACAACCCTACATAAAAGCCTAGTTCATCCGCCATACCAATTGGGCGACCTAAAAACTAGGTTCGAAAGGTTCTTCGTAAGAAAGCTCCTAGAGGCTCAGGGCGTGTGGATTTTAGAGGGATGGAGAATCTTAAAAGGTGAGTTACTTCATCCGCCAAAGGCCGCTAAAAGGCAGCTGGAGATAGCATCTGAGGAAATTAAAGTTCCAAAAAGACTTTATAGACTCGCTCTTACTGAGGAGCAAGCTAAAGCCCTCCAAATGGTTGAGGAGTTAATGAGGAGGAGGGAGAAAGATGTTCTTTTGGTAACATCTAATCGAGGTAGAGGAAAATCAGCACTCCTCGGGTTAAGCGCAGCAATGCTTCTGCATTTTGGAGCTGGAAGGATAATTATAACCGCCCCCACAAGTGAGGAATCCCAGATAATTTTTGGGATGATAGAGAAGGGTCTTAATGCCTTGAATGAGAGGTTCTTTAGGGAGCAGCGGGATGAATTGCCAAGAATAAGATGTAAGCGTGGAACCGTCGAGTTTATGCTGCCACAGAAGGCATTAAGAGAGGAAGCCGATATATTAATGGTTGATGAAGCTGCTGGCATACCAGTACCATTACTCTTCGCGTTTACTGAGAGATTTCCGAAGATTATATTTGCATCGACCATTCACGGCTATGAAGGAGCTGGAAGAGGCTTCTCCCTAAGATTTCTAAAGGCTCTTCAAGAGAGTAAGGGAATAAACCTCTTTAAAATTGAATTGAGGGAGCCCATAAGGTATGCGCCAAACGATCCAATTGAGGGCTGGCTATACAGCGCTCTTCTTCTAGATGCTGAGCCAGCAGATATAGACGCTATTAAACTCAGCGAGACTAGAGCAGAAGAGTATAAGTATGAGAAGGTCGACCTCGACAGATGGTTTGAGATGGAAGGGAAGCTCAGAGAGTTTGTTGGAATCTACGTGCTTGCACACTATAGGAATAGACCGGATGACCTGTTAATTCTCGGAGATTCACCACATCATTCCGCGCGGATAATAACGGCTAAATCTGGCGAGATAGTTGCAGCCTTACATCTGGCTGAGGAGGGCAGAATGGATGAGGAAACAATAAACCTTGTTTTGGCTGGCAATCCGCCCTCCGGCAATCTTATCCCATCATGCATTGTGAAATATTATCCACCTTACAAGGGCTTTGCCCATCTCAGAGGGCTTAGGATTGTGAGAATAGCCGTTCACCCCGAGCTAACTGATAGGGGGATTGGAAGCCTAGCATTAAAAAACCTCTCTGAAGAAGCCGAAAGAGAAGGCTTCGATTGGATTGGAGCAAGCTTTGGAGCTGATAGGTTATTACTTAATTTCTGGCTTAAGAATGGTTTCATACCGGTCCACTTAAGTCCGATGAGAAACATTGTTTCGGGAGAATATAGCGTTATTGTGGTAAAGCCTCTAAGCGTAAACGCTAAGGAAGTCATTAAGAACCTTTACATGGAGTTTAAGGTGAGACTCCTAAATTCCCTCCCAGATACATACTTCAATCTGGAACCCGAGGTTGCAGCTCAGCTACTAAGCATAAATAAATGGAGCCATCTGGAGAAGCCAAATCTAACCCCCTCCCAGAAGGATAGGCTCATAAGCTATATTCAAGAGAGCCTAGCTTACGAAGGAGCCTGTGATGCTGTGAGAGAGATTCTTCTAGCGCACTTTATTAGCTCAGGTGAGCTTAGGACCAAACTGGAGCAGAAGATTGAGGTGGCGTTAATAGCAAGATGCCTCCAATGTAGGTCATGGGGTAGGACGGCTTACATAGTTGGGATGCGCCCAGCCGAGTTAAAGAATAGCATGAGAAAATACATTAAGAGTATAATTGAGCACTATGAGAACGTATATCAATGGTGATGGAAATGTCTAAAAGGCCAATAATAACTTTGCTCACAGATTTCGGCCTAAGAGACTCTTATGTTGCCGAGATGAAGGCGGTCATACTCTCCATATGCCCGGAAGCCAATATAGTCGATATAAGCCATGAGGTCAGAAAATTCGATATTCGAATGGGCGCTTTCCTACTGGCACGAGCTGCAAAATTCTTCCCAAAAGGAACAATACATCTAGCGGTTATAGACCCAGGCGTTGGCACCGGGAGACGTCCAATAATAATTGAGACAGAAAAGAGCCTATATGTGGGACCGGATAACGGCCTTTTAATGTTATCAGCCCATAAAGATGGAATTAGGCACATTTATACTATAGTTAACCAAAAGTATATGCTCAGGGAGATTTCAAGAACATTTCATGGAAGAGACATATTTAGTCCGGCCGCAGCGTATCTGGCAAAGAGGGTTCCACCATCAGAGTTCGGCCCAGAAATATTTGACCCAGTTACGCCGAGTTTTGCTAAGCCAAAGATAATCTCAAAAACGACGATTGAGGGTGAAATCGTGCACATAGATGACTTTGGAAATATAATCACGAATATAGCACTTGACGAGCTTAAAGCTCTCGGAATAGGAGAAGGTGATGCAGTTATCGTAGAGGTCGGTGGAAGAGAACTTGAACTTAAGCTCTGTAAGGCTTACGCTGAAGCCCCTCCAAATACACCTCTAATAATAGTTGGAAGCTGCGGCTTTATAGAAATTTCAGTTAATCAGGGAGAAGCCTCGAAATTTTTTGGAGTTAATCTGGGCGAGAAGATTTCCATATGCAAGAGAAATCTGATCTAACAATTTTCTGGAACTCAAATATTTAAGTTCTCCTAGTTGTGTTAGCGTTAATCTCGCCTTTCCTTTTGGCAAGCTGAGAGAGCAATTAATCCAAAGTAATATATTATCCCAAAAACGCCTGCAAAAATACATAGACCATAAATCTCCAGTATGAGGGATGGATTATAGAGTGGATTCACGACCGCTGGATAAAAAGGTTTGATGTCGCTGTAAAGCGGGGTATCTAATAAGACATGAAAACCTGTTCCTAATGCGCCTGCAATAAGGAAAGATTTTAACTTCATTTTTAAGCCATTGGATGCTTCAAGTAGAAGCACTTTGTAAAGTGGATGCAGAAACTTTTCAAGAAGAAAGGTGATGTAGCCAAGGGCTAAACCTACCAGCGTGCCGAATAAGAAGGTATGCATGTATCCATGTAGAGGATAATTTAGCCCGAGGAGCACTAAAAAGGGCTCTAAATCGAGAATAATATTTGCCAAGAGAAAGGTCGGGATATGAAGGTATCTCCTTAAAGGCAAACCTAATCCTATTCCTAAACCCAAATGGAAAGGTGTAAAGGGCATAGTTCAATCCAGCAAATCATCTTATTCAACTTCTCTTCTAATTACTTTTGCCCCAGGTCCAGGTCTAGCGCATATAGGTCGGCTTCCTATGCCAACCTCCTCAAACGCCTCCTTCATGGCCATTGCCACAGTCTCGGTGCGAGCCTTCCTAGAGTCCACTAGGGCTATTACCGATGGACCAGCTCCACTTATTGCCACTCCAGCTGCCCCAGCTTTTAGGGCTCTCTCTTTGACTTGGCTTAATCCAGGGATTAGAGGGGCTCTCGCAGGCTCAATAACGCTGTCCATCATTCCCCTACCCATTATCTCAACATTATTTAGGGCTATACCAGCCACAAATGTTGCGGCCCGACCAATATTATAAACCATGCTTGATAAATCAACCTTTTTTGGAAGAAGGGCCCTCGCCAGACCTGTATCAACCTTTATTTCTGGCAAGACAATAGCAAACTCGGCATTATCCGGCAACTTTAATTTTAGAACCTCAAGAGGCTCCCTCGAAGTTATAATTATAAAGTCTCCTAATATCGCCGCCGAAACATTATCGGCATGCGGAGCTCCAGCAGAGGCTAACTCACCTAAAGCCGCGAAATCTATCAGCTGAGACTGGCTGAGTTTTAAATTTAAAAGTTCATTTATGGCTACGGCAGTTGCAGCCGCGCTTGCAGCACTACTCCCCAGACCACTTCCAGGCCTTATCCCCTTATAAACAACTATTTTTAAGCCATGCCTTCTCCCTGAAAACCTTAGAAGTTCCCTTGCAACAATGCCAGCCGTATTTCTTTCCGGCTCCCTGGGCACCCCTTCAGCTCCCTCTCCCTCAACCTCTATCTCGATTTTTCCCTCATCTTCAATCTTTTCGACAAGAACCCTATCGAAGAGGAGGGGGGAGTCTAAAGCAACGCCGAACACATCGAAGCCGGCTCCTAGATTGGCTGATGTAGCTGGTGCGATGGCCTCAATCGATGAAGGGCTCATTTAAACCACCGAGTGATGAACTATCTCTAGATGATTGGCTCAGAATATTTAAGGCTAACCATCCTATCTTATAAAATTACTTTTGGAGAAATTTTGGAAAAGATTTATAATAAAAGAGACCCTTATTACCTCAAACAATAACCTCCTATAATTCCTGTCTGCTGGTGTAAACTATGGGATTCTTAAGGAAGATTGGTTTTAAGAAATTTCTTCTAATAGCAGATTTCTCTCTCCTCTCTTTAATCCTTTTACTCTTGATTTGTCAAGCTGAACTATCTTATGCTGCAGATGGCCAGAAGATTAGGGTATATGGTTTCGTTGTAGACTCCAGCAATAATAGAGCTTTATGCGGGGCCAAAATCGGCATGATTAGCAGAGCATGGGTGGGTGGAAGGATAACCGAACAACAAATTATCGTAGCCGAAACAGACTCCCTAGGCTTTTTTGAGATATACGTAGATGGTTTTCGAGACTACATTTTCTTTGCGTATTATGATGATACTTCAACACCCGGTGTCGATTATATATCAGCATACAAGTCAGTGCTTGTAAGAGACCAGCCACAATACATAAACTTCTCACTCTTCCCAAGCGCCTCAATCAACTTAACTGGGGACCCATTCTTCTCCCCTGAGGAAAATGCCTTCCTGCTTGAGGTGAAGGATGAGGATGGAATGTTAGGAAACCTAGGCTTAACTATACAAGTGTACGAATCAAGGTTTATTTTGAGAGATAGCAGGTTTGTCTTTGTTCCGGCGGATATAAACGTGAAGATAGAGGTGAGCATATTTAGGGAAATTGGTAGAGGCCCGGCAATGAGAATAGCGAGCTTCATAATTCCAGATGGCGAATACCTAAACCTTAAGAGAGGAGAACAAGCCACGCTGGATCTAAAGCTCTATAGGTTAAAGAGCGAAGCCTACATCAATCTACCTAGCTTCATTGAGTATGTTAAGGCATTAGCTGATAAGATAGGTGTTCTTTCCAACTACGAGAGGGTTAAGATATCTAATGCGGAAGGCCTATTAATGAGGGCAAGAGCATATATTGATCAGGGAGATTATGTTAGCGCGCAAGCAGACCTCTATGAATCCTTCCTAATACTCGCTGATACTAGAGATTCTCTTATAAGCATGTTTCAAAATTCAGCTTTTTCAACAATATTCGTTACTCTACTTATTGGCTTTTCCTCCTCCGCTTTAGGAGCAATTATGTTCAGAAATAGGTTCAAGAGATTTTTAACAAGCCTAATTATCTATATCATACTTGCCCTAGCGCTCTATTATATGTATCCAGGCTACATCTTTGTGCAGGACCCGGATTACAACCCCATGGTTAGGATGGTTGGCAAGTCAGCGGTAGTTCCTGTACTTTTAGTCTCCTCATTTGCTGTAGGCTTTATCTTAATTAACGCGCCTTATAATTATGGAGAGAGAAGCGATAGAAGAACACTATCTATTAGAAGTGCTATCATCGCCGCTTTCTCCATAGCTACCGAGAACCTTAAAAGAAGGAAGTTTAGGACGATTTTGGTAACGAGCATCATTTTAATTTCTGTCGCCGCCTTCATATCTTTAACATCCTTCTCTCATGAGAGAGGCTTCATGAGTGATAAAATACGCAAGAAGGCTCCATCTCAAGGTATCTTTCTCTTTCAACAGTCAAACAATAGCGAAGTTTATCCATTTGGGCCCGTCGAATCGTATGTTTTAGATTGGCTTAGTAAGAACGATAAGATACGTTTAATGTCTATTTTATTGAAGAATTTTCCGCAGGTAAGCCCCAGCCCCTATGTTCCACCTCAACCTTTAGGTAATATTATAAATCCGTATCTTAGCCTTAGCTATAGCGTGCTAGGCGTCATAGGCTTAAAGCCCAGCTTAGAAACCGAGATTATAAAGATAAATCAGATTATTGATGAGGGCAATGGTAGATTTCTGGAGGATAATGACTTAAATGGAATTTTAATTAGTGAGGAAGCAAGCAAATCTTTAAATGTTAAACTAGGTGATAAAATAGTCTTCTGTGGAATGAACTTCACGGTTATAGGGATATTCAATAGCGCGAAGCTTAAGGAAGTGATAGATTTAGACGGTAATCCGGTTCTCCCAAAGGAGATTTTTGTAACGTCTATGGATGGTCAATTGATTTATACGCCTAGATATGTGGCGCCAGAAAATGTTGTGATATTAGTGAGCGAAACAGCATCTAGACTTCCATTAAAAATAGTTGTCTCACGAGTTAATATTCAAACACATAAGGTTGAAGATATGCTTCCCCTTGCCCGCGCACTAACACTTACCTTTGAAAGGGTTGAAACGTTTGTTTCGTTTGGTGATGAAATTATACACTTTTATATTGGTGATAGATTCGTCAGCTATGGATTTACTGAAATGCTTGTGCTGTTAATCTTAACTTCATTGAATATTGGGGTTACGATGCTTAATTCTGTCTATGAGCGAAGACGTGAAATAGTCACTTTATCAACAGTAGGCTTAAATCCCTCACAGATATCCGCCATTTTCGTAGCAGAAGCCCTTATAATAGCTTTTATAACCGGAAGTCTAGGTTATCTCCTCGGTTTAATAGGCTACTATGTTTTCTTCAGTCTTTCCCTCTCAACGCTTGTTGTTAAATATAAGGTTGAGGCCGCATGGGGTGTTCTTGCTCTCTTCTTCTCAATTTTCTCATCGATGATTGGAGCGCTACTACCATCATTAAAAGCCTCGATTATAGCAACACCCTCATTACTCAGAAGGTTTATGATACCACGTGAAGTCGAGGAGAAGGAGGAATGTTGTGTTGAAATCCCCATAAAGATTATTGATAGTAAAGAATTGCTGGATTTCATCAGATTCATTGAGGCAAGGCTTAGGGAATATAGCAAACCATCTTGTATTGAAGAGAGGGTGGACTATGTAAAACTTGAGGGGGATGAGAGCAACCCAGAGAGCTTACGCATAAAATTCTACTATAAGTATGGGTCCAGTAACGTAAATACTAGAAATAATCTTTTCATCACAAAAGATAAAAGGGGAACTTATGTAATAAACTTGTCTATAAGGAGTCTGCTGCCTGCTAAGAGAATAAATGTATGGCAAACAGCAGCATTCATTAGACGTTTAACATTAGAATACACTGAAAGAGAAAAGATAAAAATCTAAAAATAAAAACTTCTTTGTGGCTATCTCTACAGATATAGACGCAGTAGCCGATTCTCCATAAAATCAATGGAGGGGTAAAACATTATATTATCCTCGCTTGAGTTTATCTAATCGGGTGAGACCAAACATGCTGAGAATGAATGTTGAGAGGCTTGTGAAAATCTCGGTTATGGGTGAGGTTTCAAGCCCTGTTTTTAGGCGATCCGCCTATAAAATATCCTCCGACGGTAAGCCTGTTGTCCTTCCGGGCGTGGGCGGCATAACATATAATGTTCGCGTGGGCGATTACGCCGTTGGTTGGGCTGCGGATCATGTTGAGCCTGGTGTAAGCGTTAGGAACAGGGAGAGTGATGATGCAAATATGGCTCTAAATATTTTAGCCTGTATAGGGAATGAGGCTATTATAGTTTCGGGTGATGCTAAAGGTGCTAAAGGCGTTGTAGTTGGAAAGCATGGTGGAATAGACCATGTTCTCGTCGATTTCCGGCCAGAAATAATGGAGAAGCTGCTTATCGGTGATAAAATTTTGATCAAGGCGTTTGGGGTAGGTTTGGAATTAATTGATTATCCGGACATTAAGGTTATGAATGTTGACCCGAATTTTCTTGCGGCAATGGGATTACAGTCTCTTGGCGACAAGATCGAGGTTCCGGTAACGCATATTATTCCAGCATCAATAATGGGCTCCGGTCTTGGCTCGGACCATGCATACTCTGGAGACTATGATATACAACTCTTTGATGAGGCGATAGTTAAAGAGTACGGGCTGGAAGATTTAAGGCTCGGCGATATAGTGGCAATTAAGGATGCCGATAACTCTTATGGTCGAATATACCTTAAGGGAGCCATGTCAATTGGAATAATTGTTCATTCAAACTGCATAGTATCCGGACATGGACCTGGCGTGGTAACAATTCTAACATCCAGAAGCGGAAAAATAGTTCCAAGAATTGATTCAAACGCAAATATAGCGAAGATACTAAAGTTAAGACATGACATATAATTTCACCTTTAACCTACCTTTAAACCCGCTAATTATCCTATTGCATGCTTTTAAGGGGAATCACATTAGTTTTGAGTTTCAATTTAAAGATAAAAAAGGGGATCGTTATTATTGTTTTAAGCTGCTCTTATTTTCTATCCTCTACCTAAAACCTTCTTTGCGGCTATCTCTATGTCCTCAGCCTTCACAGTCTTTCTTCCAGCGTGCATCGCGAAGTCTACAGCTTCCCTACCAATTTTTATGCCGATTTCCTCAAGCACCTTAGCCATTTGTATCGCGGCTGACTCGCTTACTCTTTCAGCTCCAGCTTTCTTGCAGATTCTATGCATTGCTGCAATTGCTAATTCACCCATAATTCTTTCCCTCTTTCAAATTTTTGTCTCTAAACACAAGTATTTATTTGTTTTATTCATTAAAAAGCCTTTCTATGCTGAGCATCCCTAAGATATTAACCCTTATATATGGGTTTGATGAAAGATAACGAGAAAACAATCGTGACCTAAAAAGTACGGAAAGGCTGATGCGCTTGGGGAATGTGCGTCCGGAGAGAGTAAAGAGGATAGCGCGTGAATTGCTTGCAAAATATCCAGATAAATTTACTGCAAACTTTGAGGAGAACAAGAAAGTGCTATCTAACATAGCCCATATTCCATCCTCTAGGCTTAGAAATAGCATCGCTGGCTACATAACTCGTCTCGTTTCGATATCTGAGATGCGGTCGGCAACGGCGAATAAAAAATAGGTAAAATTAGGTCTAGGTAAATGAGAAATAATTATTAAATTCGCACTCTTGGGGTGGTGAGGGAGAAGTTGCTAGTAGATATATATCGTAAGGGCTGGGCTCTACGCTACTTGAGGGAGGCTATAGATGAGATTAAAATGGCTAAGAAGGATAGTAGGGCATTCGGTCTGGTAATAGAGGCTCTAAGGAAAGCTCAGACAGCAGTATACTATAGCCTAGGAGAGCCACTTTTCATCGAACGTGTAGTTGAGGAGGCACTTGAGGAGAAGACTCTACCCGAGAATCCAATCCTTCGGTGTCTGGTTGATATTGAGAGGTCTATAAAAAGACTGGAAAGTATGCAGGAGATGGCTGATAGAAATGACTTAATAATAAAGGAGTCTGACAGGATAATATTCATAGCCTCGAAGATAGTTGATTTACTAGCATCCGGAGACTAGCAAACACACCATTCTTTTTAGTTCAAAGAAAATCTAGAATCTTTTTATCCTCCTCCCTTCGGAGTATTTCGGAGCACTTCTTTGGGTCAACTCTTTTAAAGTCTAGCCCTAATGACGTGAGCAATTGTTTTGCTTCTTTAGAGATTTGCGGTGCAGCCAGTATACCTCTCACCTCACGATTTACTGAAGCCCTCACAGCATCAATATACTTGGCTAATTGTAAAACAGAATCCTTACCGGCGGTTCTACGCTTTATTTCCACCACAACTAAGCGGCCGCACCTATCAATACCATAAACATCTATAAAGCCCGGCTCAACCTTCTTTTCATAATTTATTGGCCTAAAGCCCTCCTCAATAATCGAGGGTCTCGCCAATATGGCCTTCTGCATGTCTTCCTCACTTGCATAAAGCGAGAACTCCCCCTCATCAACCATCTTAAAAGTTGATAGAAGATAGATTTGGCTAAAAGAGATTGAAACGATTTCACGTGGACTTCTCCTAACTGCCCTAATAACGAGCATATCATTATCTCTATATGCTTGAAGGGAGCAGCCCGGCGGCTGCCAGTTAACCGGCTCGTAACCCCTAGACCTATGAACCAAAACTGAACCATCCTCCTTTATTATCACGATTCTCTCACCGGGCTCAAGCTTTGAGCTTGCCCTACCCTGATAGTTAACCCAACAGTTTCCTACGAGTACGACTGTTCTCCGTTCGTTAAATGCTTCATTAAGCCTATTCACAGCTTCATCAATGCATGGTCTCTCGTTTACAATCATAGGCTTTTTGGCCAGCAAGCTCCTCTCCAATAAATTTTTAGAATGCCGAGCATAAATTATTTTATGTCCTGGGCATGGAGAGAGCCCAGCATTGGAGGTTAAAGCGCAAAGTAATACAACATTACGATGCTCTCTCTAAGGTTTATAATGCATTATATGGTTATGAGCAAAGCTTAAAGATTGAGGAGGCCCTAAAGTTCGTTAACATTAATTTATCAGATGTTGTTTTAGATGTCGGCTGTGGAACCGGCATCCTCTTTAAGCACATATTTAACTCAGCTGGTTTGATAGTGGGTATTGATATATCCTCTCAAACTCTTAATGTCGCGAAAAAGACTCTGAGAGGGATAGGGTTAGACAAGATTTCTTTAATTAGGGCTGACGCCGACTTCTTACCTTTTAAGGACAGGATCTTCGATAAAGTTTTCGCTATAACCTTGCTTCAGAATATGCCCAACCCCACCTTAACAGTTAATGAAATAATGAGGGTTGCGAAGGATGATGCTGAGATAGTTCTAACAGGGCTTAAAAAGTTCTTTTCAAAGGAGAGTTTCTTAAAAATTTTGGAGGAATCCGGCATGAGTTTCCATCTGCTGAATACCGGAGATAATATTAAGTGTCACATTGCCATCTGTGGTAAGAGGGAGTCTTGGGTAAAAATATAAATAATGGGAGTAAGATAAAAAAATGATAACCTATGGCGAGGTGTAAGTAAATGCCGACACATGGCAGCCTCTCAAAGGCTGGAAAGGTTCGCTCGCAAACTCCGAAAATTGAGCCTCTACCTAAGACTAGGAAACCCCCTAGAATAAGAGCCAGAAGAAACTACGAGAAGAGAATAATACTTCAGAGGAAACCCGGCCAGAACTGGATACTTTAAATTTAGTTTGTTATCCCTCTCGTGCTAATTTCGGAGAATCATATTATGAAGTATTCTATTGTAATTGATGAGTTCATGAGAGTTTATGGTGCTAAGAAGCCGCTTAAAATATATGAGCGCTCCGTGATAAGAAGAGGTGGTTGCATCTTCTTTCTCATCCGTGAGGATATTGAAAAGAAGCTAGTAATTATATGTCCGTTTAAATACACCCTTCCAGAGAGGTTTATTCCAGAAGAGGAGGGTATCTTTAAATTTAGAGATAAGAACCTAAGATATATTGTCTGTAAATGTGATGGTGAGAATGCCCTAGCACTAAGGAGAATGTTTACTTTTACTCGGCCGAGACCATTAGGCTTAACCCCCACGATAGGATTGGGCGATAGGATTGGCATAGCGACACCAGGCCATATAAGGGCCATAAAAGGTTTTGGCCTTCTTCCAGTTTTAGCACAGCAATCTATTAGAGAGATACAGCGAACAGGAAGAACTCTACGGGAGGTCTTGGATGGCGTTTCATGGGCGGTCTTTCAGGAGGGTTATCGCATGGGTTTTGCTGCTGACGCTGACCATCTAAAGAGGGAGGAGGATGTTGAAGACGCATTTCAGGCTGGCTTCACAATGTATACTGTTGACCCTTCAGACTACGTGGATAGTGAAGCGGATAATTATCCTGTCAGCGTCCTGAGGGAGCGATTTAATGGGCTTCCATGGAGCGAGATGGGGATTGGAATAGAGCGTTTTCTAAAAGTTTACTTGAAGAAGAGACTGACTCTATATTTGCCAGATGGTAAAATCAGAGAACTGAGGTTTTCAGAGGAGAATTTAATGAGGGCGGCCGTTAAATTTTCGAATGCCATTCTCTTCATTGTTAGAGTTTATAGGCGCCTTAAAAGTCTTTTTGGACGGAGAAGATTTGATTTCGAGGTTTCAATCGACGAGACTGAGAGTCCTATATCAGCCCTAGAGCACTTTTTTATAGTTTCAGAGTTGAGGAGATTTGGTGTGAGGTTTCATGGTTTAGCGCCTAGGTTTGCTGGTAGGTTTGAGAAGGCTATAGATTATATTGGGGATTTAAAGGAGTTTGAGGAGAATTTCCTCATGCATGTCTTAATTTCTAAGGCTTTGGGCCCATATAAGATAAGCATCCATTCTGGAAGCGACAAATTCTCCATATACCCAATAGTTAGTAGACTAGCTCCGGATATGGTGCATTTGAAGACGTCTGGAACAAGCTATCTTGAATCTTTAAGGGTCATCGCAAGACATGAACCGAATCTCTTCAGAGAGATCATTAAGTATAGCCTTAAATGCTTCGAATCTGACCGAAGAAGCTATTTTACGAGTGCGGACCCGAAATCTATGCCAAATCCAGATGATATTCCAGATAGAGAGTTAGAAAGAGCTTTTCTAGAGAATAGTTCTGGGAGACAGATTCTGCATATTACGTTTGGCTCCATATTAACGGCTAGGAGCGAGGACGGTAAATGGTTGTTCCGTGAGCGCATAAAGAGGGTTCTATTAGATAATGAAGAGGAATTTTATGAGACAATTGCGGCGCACATAAGGAGGCACATAGAAGGCCTATTCGGCCAAAAATAGATTAAGTATTCACCTTCTAGGGGAAGTGTCCCATCATCCTCTCAAATATGATAATTTAGATTTAATATCAAAGATCGTTGGAAGAGGGTCTCTTCTTAAAAGTCCCTTTCTTATGAGGCCCGAGTCCCTAATCTTTCTCCTGGATTGTATTAGCGCTCGCTTCATCCATATCTTTCTTGCGTTGGTTAGTGGGTAGATTAGGCCCCTTATAATCTCTTTTGATTCTTCAACCTTACCCATTAATGCTAAGCCAAATCCGGCTAGAAGTGCTGATATAATATATGCTATTAGGCGCCACCAGAGATTTTTAATCTCGTAATTTTTGAGCATTGTGCATATTCTGTTCTTAACTGAATGGTAGAGTTTTTTTGGCTTAAGGAATCGTGTTGGTTCGCTATCATGGAGCACTATAGCTGATGGAACTAGAACTACTTTGTATCCTAAAAGCCTAACTCTAAAGGAGAAGTCGGTATCATCGTCATATATATAGTAGTCTGGGTCAAAGCCTCCAACCTCCTCAAATACGTCTCTTCTAACAATGCATCCAGCTGACGATGCCGCAAACAATTCTAAAACGTTTTCGAGTAAACCGGCTTTGGAGCCATAGGATGTGTGCCATGTTCCTAGAGCATCAATCGCCAGCCCGGCATGATCGAGGAGACTGGGTTTTCTAGCGATTAGTATTTTGGCTTGCGCAACACCTATCTCTTTATTGCTCTCCAAAACCTTAACCAGCTCGGTAAGCCAGTTCTCAGTTACATAGACATCGTTGTCTAAGAAGGCAAGATATTTTGTTTTAGGGTCTAGAAATCGCCTGTCGACGTTGTGGGATGCTGAGGCGCCAATATCATAATCGTAGTGTATCAGTTTCACATTTGGAAATCTTTCTCTAAGCCATGTCTCTATATTATCTGTTAGGCAGTCCACGACTATTATGTCGAAGTTAGGATATTTCGTCCGCTCTAGGGATTTGAGGCATTTTTCCAGCCTCTCAAGTCCCCTAAAATTCACAATTATGACTGAAACCTTAGGGTCCTTCTCACACAACCTTATCTATCACCATAAATCCCTACTTTATCTTGTCAGCTGCCTCAACCCAAAGTCTCATTTTTTCAACTTGGATTCTCCAGAATTTGATTTGCATAGGCTCCTTGAACCATTTTTCGACCTCCTTCTCTATGTGATTTGCGAGTTCAAGGTAGCAGTCCGGATAGGTTTTGGCTGAAAAGATCGCTTCGTCGCAAATCTTCCATATTAGTTCGTTCATGTCGAGCCCGCTTGCCTCCTTTTTTAGGTCCTTGAATATGTTGCGTGGTCTCTTGTCATGGAATCCTAAGGGTTTTCCTAGGCAGATTCCATCTCCAATGTGGTCGGCTATTCTCTTGAGGAATATGCCAGACCATATATCGTCGAATCTATCTACATCCATGAAGTTCATGTAGAGCTGATAGAATGCTGGGATAGCTTTTGACAGAAAAGATGTATTCATGCTGCAAATCGCGAAGTATGTTCTCTTGTCCACAATTATCTTCTCCCTCCTTATTCCATTGCTCTTTATGCTGCTTCTTCCATCTAAACCTCCGTGATAAATGATTGTTAATGCATCTAAGTCCGGCTGCCCGCTCCAAAGCCCCATATTTAATATACACTTGCCTCCCTGATTAATCCACGTGTAATCTTCATCTCTACACGGTGGTGTGTACGGGTGCCCTCTAGGGAACACCTTTTCATTTGGGCTTAGTAGGAGATTATCTATCGTGTTATACCATCTTCCCCTCGAGTGGACCGTGACACCATCCTCGCTAAGAAGATTTGATACATGGGCTTTTAGGAAGTCTCCTGAAATATAAACATCATCATCTAACTCAATCACCACATCGGCTCCATCCTCATAGGCCCTTAGAAAACCAAATGATGTTTCAGCATGGCATCTCTCGGGGATAAGCCCAAGATACTTCTCAAACGAGCCCCCAAACCTCTCTTTAAACCATTTCTCCCTCTCTTTTGGACCATAATATTCGTGCGCAGTCTCGGCTAAGATTTTATCGTTTTTCATTCGTATTTTTTCATCACCCTCATCCACAACAATTATTTTTATATCATTATCTGCACAACCAATTTTCTTAAGGTTTGTGAGAACATTTACCGATGAGATAATTATGTGGATTAACATTTTAATAGCCTCGGCAATCTCATATCGCACTTGCCGTGCAACTCCTTATAATCCTTTTGACATTTCGGGCAACATTACAAGAATGACTTATATCGCCATGCATCTAATACGAGATTTTGGGAGAGAACCCCATGAATGAGAACCCCTATGAGCCGATGGTTTCAGTGATTATTCCAGCACTTAACTCTGAGGTGACAATAAAGGCCCTTTTAGAATCCCTTATAGCACTGGATTATAGGAGAGATCGGCTGGAGATAATAGTTGTTGATGGTGGCTCAACTGATAGGACTAGGGAGATAGCCCAAAGATACCCTGTAAGAGTGGTCGTGGAGACTAGGAGGGGGATAAATGTTGCTAGAAATGTCGGTGTGAGGAATAGTTGTGGTGAGATACTGGCTTTCACCGACTCAGACTGTGTTGTCCCTAGGGATTGGGTTAAAAAGATTGTGGAGGCCTTTAGTGATTCTCGCATTGGTTGTTTGGGTGGAAGCGTCATGAGATATGAGGATGATTTTCTAGCAAGATACGCTGATGAGAGTGTGATGCCAGTTTTAAGAAGATTTAGGAGACGTGAGCTGCTGAGTAATGTGAAGCCCATTTTCCGTTATCCGGCTGGATGTAATATGGCTTTTAGGAGGGACGCTTTAGAGAAGGCTGGATTCTTTAATGAGAGGATTCGCTATGGCTTCGATGAGGATGAGCTTGTTGAAAGGGTTTGTAGGTCTGGTTATCTAATGCTTTTAGACCCAAATATCATTGTTTGGCATAAGCATAGGGGGAGCCTGAGGGGTCTTCTAAAGCAGTCATTCAATTATGGTAGGGGTGGTGGCTTAATTGTAAGAATGGGGATTAAAGGGAAATTCTCCAAGTGGATTATTCTGAGCCTTCTATCCTTCCTATCTTGGGTTGTGCTATGCTTCTCGCTGCTATTTCTAGCAGCATCCCTCAGCCCAATTTTCTTAATCCCGCTTCTCTCAATAACAATACTTCCACCTATAATTCTCCTATGCTTTTATGCTGTTAAAGCCCTCAGTAGGGGGTGGAGAAGGCAAGCTGACATCCTGGCTTACCCAATATTAGATTTGCTTAGAATACTCTCATTTAGCTTAGGTATAATCCGCGGCCTCTTAACTTCGGTAGAAAATAGTTGATACCTCCCTATCTTCTGAGATAACCTCTTTCTCTCTCCAAATCGAGGGGGAACGCATTAATTAATATTTATGCTAACAAATTTTACATGACGCTTGAATCCACATATTGACATAGCGCCAGTAGGTTAAGGGGGAGATTTTACTCATTTTACGTAAGAGTTATCCCTCAAACAGAAGATTACTATATTGGCGTATATAGGATTAAGTGGATTGGGCGATGGCTCAATGATAGACCGCTCAAAAATCCTAGGCTTAGCTAGTCGCTCTCTTAAGCGTCCCAGTCTCCATCATGCACAGTGGTTTATAACTAGAAGGTGCAATTACAGATGTAGGGGGTGTAATGTTTGGTTGGATTCCGATTCGGCTGAGCTGTCAACGGAGGATGTTAAGCGCGGCTTAGATATTTTGCGTGATTTGGGTGTTTTAGAGATTGTTTTTTCTGGCGGAAACCCCCTTCTCCGGGATGATATAGGCGAGATTCTAGATTATGCCTCAAAATATTTTGTGACGACTGTTTACGATAATGGCAGCATTGCGTTAAATAAGATTGATGAGCTGCGCAGCGTGGACTTTGTTGCCATATCCCTAGATACCCTCGACGAGAAGAAGAATGATTATCTTAAGGGTGTCAGCGGAGCATGGCGAAGGGCTATGGAGGCTATTGAGGTGCTCAGAAAAGAGGGAATATCGGTGGGGGTCTCACCGACAATATCGCAGATGAACATATATGAAATAATCGATTTCACAAAATATTTCACGGAACGCGGAATACCGGTCTGGTATTGTCTCTACGCGTATGATTATCAGCCCTCTAGGGGTGCATTCTCAATAGGTAAGAGGAATGATGAATATGAGATAACCGATGGAAAGATGCTGGCTGAGGTATGCGATGCGCTCATGGAAATGAAGAAGGAGAATAGGTACATATATATAACTACGAGAACCCTCAAAGCCGTGAAACATCTAGCCCTAACTGGTGAAAGAATATGGAGGTGTAGGGCGCTCAGGAGTTTCTTAGTGGTAGACCATATGGGCAGGGTTTCAGGCTGCCACTGTAAGGAGCCAATAGTCTCCATATTCGATTTGCCGAGGATTTGGATGAGCCCGATGATTAAAAGGTTGCAGAACGAATATAGCCACTGTAGAAACTGCACTTACTTATGCTACATATTTTACTCGGTTCATGCGGGATTAACTGGCCTGCTTAGTATATTATTTGATAGATGGGGGAGCATCAGAGCCTACATGGGTAAATAAAGATTATAAGAGTGGTTTCAGTAAATTTTTGGTTTGATGTTATGGAGGATTATTTTATGGTCGAGATTAAGGTTGTAAACATTGATATGCCGAAGGACTGCAACGTCATTCTTGGAATGTCCCATTTCATAAAGACTGTTGAGGATATTTATGAGGCTATGGTCAATTCTGTTCCCGGCATAAAGTTCGGCCTAGCCTTCTGCGAGAGCAGCGGGGAGTGCCTAGTTAGGGTTGAGGGCACAGACGAGGAGCTTAAGAAGGCCGCCGCGGAGAATATGCTTAAGCTTGGATGCGGCCACTCATTTATAATATTCATGCGGGGCGCATACCCGATTAATGTCCTTAACGCCATAAAAAGGGTTCCTGAGGTCTGCACCATATATGCTGCCACAGCCAATCCACTCCAGGTTGTAGTCGCTGAAACCGAGCAGGGTAGAGGCATACTGGGCGTGATAGATGGCTCAAGGCCTAGGGGTATTGAGGACGAGAAGGGTGTTGAATGGCGTAGGAACCTACTTAGAAAGCTCGGCTATAAGAAGTAGAATAATTTGAGGCGACAGGTGAAAAATGACTTCTTTCCCAATTGTTGAGTTGATTGATGTTTGGAAGTCCTATGATGGAACGCAGGCCCTTAGGGGACTTAACCTGGAGGTTAATAGGGGCGAGATTTTCGGGCTTATAGGTCCAAATGGCGCTGGCAAGACCACAACTCTCAAAATAATAGTTGGCTTATTAAAAATGGATAGGGGTATTGTAAGGGTTAATGGTGTCGATATAAGTGAGGAGCCATATGAATATAAGAGGCTTATTGGCTACGTGCCGGAATCAGTCTCGCTACCAGAATACCTAACGGTTGAGGAGCTCCTCATATACGCCGGGAAAATTAGGGGGGTTCCGGACAATCAAATTAGGGAGAGAATGAATTATTTCATCAGGCTGTTTGAGCTTAGCGAGAAAAGAAGGGCCCTCATACTCTCATTATCTAGGGGTATGCGGCAGAAGACTGCTATAGCCTCGGCGCTTATACATGACCCGGACTTGTTGATTCTTGATGAGCCTTTTATTGGTATAGACCCTATGGGGCAGCATGTTCTGAAGGAGCTCTTCAGCGAGAGGGTTAAGGAGGGAAAGACTATTTTTATTTCAACCCATATGCTTGATACAGCCGAGAGGTTATGTGATAGGGTTGCGATAATTCATAAGGGGCAGAATGTTGCGTCTGGAGACCTAAAGAACCTTCAGCAGCTGTCGAGAACCGGTGAGAGCGCAACACTGGAGGAGGTCTTCCTAAAGCTGACTGAGGAAGCGAAGGAGCTGATGGTAGAGGAGCCAATTGAGAGAAAGCGAAGAACATTCTTTGGCTTCTTGAGGAGGAGCCCATGATGAGGATAAGCCTAATCTTGAACGTGTACATGTTTAAGGTTAAAGTGTTCTTTGGGGCTATTAGGGCATCTAGAGCTAGTGTTGCACTACTACTCCTTTATACTATTGGCTTTCTTCCAAGCGTATTTGGCTTCTTAACACTTATTACTAATGCTGTTAAGCAGGAGGCTGGTGTGAATGTGGAATTTTATGTTGAGGTCCTTTCAGCTATTGCTAGTGGGATTATGGTCTTTGCTATCTTATTGTCTCTGAGGGGTTATATGGTGTTCGATTATGAGCAGAACATACTCTTGACATCACCGATAAGACCTAGAGAACTTCTGATTGCAAGTATATTTGCGGATTTAACATTAGCACTTGTCTTTGCAAACCCGATTCTAGTTCTCTACATCCTTCTCGTCTTCTCACTTAATTTATCCGCCCTCTCAGCCATAACAATGCTTCTAGCAATACTCCTATTCATCTTCATGCTCATCCTTCTGAAGATTTCCCTCTCAATAATGAAGTCCTTATATGGGAGGAGATGGATAAACGCATTCACATCGATGATTATGCTTTTTCTAATGCTTCCAGCGCTCAGCCTGTTCCTCGACATATCATTAAATTATAGCTCGCTACCTTATCCATCAAAATTCTTGGCCGAAATCCTTCTTGGCATAATATATGACTGTGGAGTTGAGCCACTAAGCCTATTAAGCTTAACCTCTTACTTTCTCCTATCATTGGCTTTCTTCATGGTCATCTCCGAGAAAAACTTCTTTCCTATGGCGGGCTATGCTCCCTTCGTGTCTCCATTTGATGTCTCGATGCGTACACAAACCCTAAAGATAGAGAGGAGCATTAGAACCTTCTCCCGGATGGGCGCTTTTCTCACATTAAATCCCGAATCGAAGTCTCTATTAAGTTTCCTAATGAAGAAGGAGTTTATTAGGATGCTGAGGGAGGGTAGCTTCTTTGGGGTCCTACTCCTTTACCTAGTGGTTTTATTCGTAATTAGCATCACCAGTATTGTGCCATCTCAGGGCGCCCAGAGACCCCCTCCACAAATGTTCTTTACAACATTCTTTATTGGCGTATACTCGCTAATAACGCCCTTAATACTTGTCGGCAACTGGAGATTCTCAGACCTAGAAAACCTATGGATACCATTAACCTCAGGAGCTGATATGCGCATGGTCATTAAGGCTCTCGCTTACGACTTTATATTGATCTCTTCGGTGCTACCGGCCATTATAATACTCATTTTATCAATAACATCAAATATTAACCCTCTATTGCCACTAATTTTGGTAACCTCAACCTCGATGATAGGCTGCCCAGTAAACCTTTACATCACGATTAAGTTTCTGGGGAAGAAGAGGCGTGGGACACCCTCAATCTTTGTGAGCTGGGCGTCAATGCTGCTCTCAGCGCTGCTTCTAACACCAACATATATTCTAGTGGTATTAATTTCATCTTTAGCGCTGGGCTACGCTGTGAGCACCCCCATCTCAGCCATAATATTGGTTTACTCGGCGGTGATAATGATGCTATTCATGAGGTTGGCTGAGAGAGAAATACTAACCATAGAGGTATAGCTAACAGCTGCACATGGGAAGCTAAAATTCATAATTTTTTTAAGATTGAGTAGTGTGATTAAGACCGATGAGTATGGAGAGACATAGAGAGACGCTGTTGGCTCTTACACTATTACTAATAATTACGCTATTACTAATAATGTTTTCTTGCGATATCTCATATGCTGAGGAAACCTATATTGTTCATAGGGCTATCCTAACCATTTATAGGGATGGTGTTGTCCATGTCAACGTCGAACTGCTGGTTAATGAGAGCGAGCCGCTTATTATGCTTCCGCTATTATCCCCGCCGGAGAGAGTGAGCAACATACTGATTCTAGATGAGAATGGCAGCCTAATCGACTATGACATAAGCGATGGCAACATAACTATTTATTCTCTTGGCTCCAACAGAATAACGCTCGAATATGATACGGATGGGCTTACATATAAGACTCTCGGACTCTGGACGATTAATTTCACAGCCCCATTTGAGCTGACACTTATATTCCCAGAGAACGCAACAATAATGTATCTCAGCGATATCCCATCAGCCATAAGGATGAGTGGCAGTCGCTTTGAGATGGACTTAAGCCCCGGTTACTGGGAGATAAGCTATGAGATACCGATACAGCCGCCAACGCAACCTCCTCTCCAGCCGCCCACACCACCAGACCAGCAGCAGCCAGCCACACGTTTTCCAACAATCGAATATATAATCGCCGCAATAGCAATCGTATGCGCTATTATCCTTGCATTAACAATGTTGTATCGGAGGCGGAGGATTAGAGCTCTAAGCGATGAGGAGGCCAATGTATTGCGCTTCATTAGGGAGAGAGGGGGAAGAGTTTTAGAGGCTGAGCTGAGGGAAAGATTCCCACACATACCGAGAACTAGCATGTGGCGCCTAATAAAACGCCTAGAGAAAAAAGGTTTAGTCCGAGTTAGAAAAGTAGGTCTCCAAAATCTCGTTGAACTAAAATAACGAGAAAAAACGAATTTAAAAAGAAGAAGGGTCTATGGCAGTGTGAACTCAGCGTATCCCTCCGGTGCTCCAAAGCCTTCTCTAGCTAATGCGCGCACAACAACCCTATATCTACCCGGCTCAGCAGCCCTAAGCCTTATCCTTACCTCACCTGATTCTCCGGGCTCAAGTATTCTGAGGACTTGTATTGATATTGGCGACTCATAGAATCTCCATCTACCATTGCTTTCTCTCTCAATTATCATTCCGAAAGCGTAATTCGGAAACACTAATGTAACATTCCCAGCGTTCCTAACAGTTATCCTTAGGGTCACGGTTATTTTGCGGCTGATTGATATCTCAATAATCTTTTCCACATTTACTTCAATCTTAGCGCCCCCGCCCTCGCGCTCGCGTAGCCTAAGCTCGAGTTCTAGGCAGACCTCACGCATTCTCACACCAATAACATTAAGCTCCGTTGCGTTAATCCCCTCCCTTAGGCGTTCCCTAACCCTCTCAAGTATCTCTATCTGCTTTCTCCAGAACTCATCGGCGTTAGTGAAGTTCCAGCGCTTGAAGAACTCATGCTCAGGCACATTCATTTCCCTAAGTCTCTCCTTAACCCTCTCGCGTAGCCTCTCAAGATTCTCCCTGAAACGCTCGATTCTCTCACTAAGCCTCTCCCTGATCTTTACCTTCAGCCCTCTTAGGGCCTCCACAATAAGCCTATTCGCCTCAGCGAGCATGCGGGCAACATCTGAGACATTCCCCTGCTGGAGCAGCTCCATGGCTAAGGTCACATTCAAATATTCTTCCGCCTCATCTAGGGTGCTTATAATATCGCTCACACTTGAAAAAGCCTCTATAATCTCTCTTATCCGCTCTATTCTCGCCAGTGCCCTATTAATGGCAACTAGTAATCCCTGGCCATCAATAAGCTCGCACTTGATTATATCCGCTTGGCATAGGATTCGATTGATTTCTTTAAATGTTTCACGGAAGACATTTAGGGCCTCCATAGCGTATGATGTTGCATTCACATAATCGCCACCCTTAAAGGACTCATGCGCATCATTGAGTAGCGTCATACCCACATCATAAAATGTTGCATTCACACTCCATAGCTCATCCAGTAGGCTCGCATTCTCAATCTTATCCATTACAGTCTCATTGCCGAACACGGAGTTTAGCAGCGCCTCAACCCTTAATTTGGCAGCATCAGCCAGCAACAGAATTTTCTCAGCCCTCTCAGCCTCGCCTGGACAGCCTTCCGATACCAAAGATGTAGTCTCAGCGCTTACTGGACTCACCGGAAATAGAGATGTGATTCCAGCAAATGATGCTAATGCTAGGATTGAGAGCAACGTTAATGCATAAGTCATTCTGCTCTTAACTTCCACCGCTCATCACCACGCTATATCTTTGCAAAAAGTCCTAGTTAAGGAACACTGTGAAACGCGGCGTTTCAACCTTTTGAAACACCATTCATGCCCAAAATTTCCCTCTTTTGCCTAGAGAGCCTTTTCCTCTACCAGTATTTCAGTGGTAGGCTGTCCATGTACTCGTTTAGTGAGCGGATTATGATTTCGCTCTTCTTCCTATACTTGAGGACCTTAATTATGGCTGAGGCTAGCTCGAGGGTTGTGACTATTGGAATATTGTATTCAACAGCTAGCCTCCGAATAACATATTCATCCCTAAGTATGCCGGAGACATCGCTCTCTGGGTTAGCTGTTGGGGCCGGGATATTGATGACCAAATCTATTTTGCGCTGGACTATGTAGTCTATTATGTTTGGTTTTCTCGATGGCTCACTAACCTTATGGAGAATAGTTATATTCTTTAGCCCAGCCCTATGAAGCGCATCGGCCGTGTGCTCTGTCGCATAAATCTTAAAGCCCAAATCGCTTAGGCTCCTAGCCAATGGAATTATCTTACGCTTCATCTCCTCACCGCCAACAGTAATTAGGACCGCGCCATTATCATTTGGAATCGTGAATTCAACGGACTGCAAGGCCTTTAGTAGCGCGTCAGCAAAGTTCTCACCTATACACGCAGCCTCCCCAGTGCTCATCATTTCAACACCTAAAACTGGGTCTGCACCACTTAAGCGCATAAAACTGAATTGCGGAACCTTAACGGAGACATATGGTGTTGGTGGGAGCTCAAGTAGACCCAGATCCTTAAGGGTTTTGCCGAACATAATTGCCGTTGAGACCTCTATAAGGTTCACGCCCCTACTCTTACTCACATATGGTAGAGACCTTGAGGCCCTAAGATTACACTCTATAACCGAGACCTCACCATTCTTAACGAGATACTGAATGTTGAATGGTCCCTTAATTTTGAGGGCTCTGGCAATCATGCGCGAGTAATCCTCAATCCTCTTTATGACATCGCTGCTTAGGGACTGTGGCGGTATACTCATAACCGCGTCTCCGCTGTGCACTCCAGCCTGCTCCACATGTTCTATAACAGCACCAATGAGAACATCCTCACCATCTGAGACCCCGTCAACCTCAACCTCCTTAGCGCCCTCAATGAACTTCGATATTACGACTGGATGCTCCGGCGAAACCTTAGCGGCCAGCTCAAGATAGTCCCTAAGCTCCTTACTGCTATATGCGACCCTCATGGCGTATCCGGAGAGGACATAGCTCGGTCTGACTAGAACTGGATAGCCTATCTCCTCAGCGAATCTTTCAGCTTCTTCAATCGTGGTTAGCTTACTCCATTTTGGCTGCAGTATGCCCAATCTATCTAGTAGGGCGCTGAACTTCGACCTATCCTCGGCTGCATCTATGCTCTCGCTTGATGTTCCAAGTATATTTACGCCAGCCCTAGAGAGCTTAAGCGCCAGATTGTTTGGAATCTGCCCGCCAACACTAACCACAACCCCTAGGGGCTTCTCCTTCTCATAAATATCAAGAACCCTCTCTAGGGTTAGCTCCTCAAAATATAGCTTATCCGATATATCATAGTCGGTTGAAACCGTCTCCGGATTATAATTAATCATTATAGCCTCGTCCACACCATGCTTCTTTAGAGCCCAAATCGTATTAACACCGCTCCAATCGAACTCGACGCTTGAGCCAATCCTGAAGACGCCCGCGCCGAGAACAATAACCTTCTTCTTTCCTGAATCAAATTTAATATCATCCTCATCACCACTGTACGTCATGTATAGATAGTTTGTTTTGGCGGGCCACTCAGCCGCCAACGTGTCGATCTGCTTCACAACTGGAGCTATTCCGTGGGCTTTTCGGAAGCGCCTAATCTCGTCCTCGCTTAAACCCATACACTTAGCAATCTGGGCATCTGAAAAGCCTAAGCGCTTAGCCTCCTTAATAACTTCAGGTGCATCCTCATCATCAATCTTAAGTCTTCTAAGCCTCTTCTCCATATTAATAATGTTCTTAATCTTGTAGAGGAACCATGGGTCTATCCCGCTTAGGCGGTAAATCTCCCTAATTGACATGCCCATCTTCATAGCTTTAACAATCTTAAAGAGGCGCTCATCGGTCGGATTCTTTAGGCAGTCCCTTATGGCTTCTAGGGGCTCGGGTTCATCATCGTTATTCGCGACAAGGCCAATCTTTCCTATATCAAGCATTCTAACAGCCTTTTGAAGAGCCTCCTCGAATGTTCTTCCTATAGCCATGACTTCACCGACGGACTTCATCTGTGTGCCTATATGGCGGTCCGCATTCCTAAACTTCTTTAGGTCCCATCGTGGAATCTTAACGACTATGTAGTCTAGGGCTGGCTCAAAGCACGCTGTTGTTATTCCAGTAACCTTATTGATTAATTCTGGTAGCGTGTAACCTATCGCCAGCTTGGCGGCTATATATGCGAGCGGGTAGCCTGTAGCCTTACTAGCTAGCGCTGAACTCCTAGACATCCTTGGATTAACCTCTATAGCCCTTATCTCCTCAGACCTTGGGTGTAACGCCCACTGAATATTACATTCTCCGACTACGCCTAGGGCTTGAACAGCTCTAATTGATGCTGAGCGTAAAATATGATACTCGCGGTTTGTTAATGTTTGCGAGGGTGCGACGACTATTGAGTCACCTGTGTGAACGCCCATTGGGTCAAAATTCTCCATGTTACAAACGGTTATGCAGTTGTTCTGATAGTCTCTCATAACCTCATACTCGACTTCCTTCCAGTGTCCGATATACTCCTCAACCAGGACCTGTCTAATCATGCTGTGTGTTAAGCCCCTACTAACAATCTCAACAAGCTCACGCTTATTATAGGCGACACCAGTGCCTTTGCCGCCAAGAGTATAAGCAACCCTAACCATAACTGGATAACCTATCTCCTCAGCGGCCTCAATCGCTCCCTCAATGGATGTTGCGGACTTACTCCTTGGAACGGGTATGCCAGCATTAAGCATTGTCTGCCTAAAAAGCTCTCTATTAGATGCCCTCTCAATGGCCTCAATCGAGGTCCCCAGAACCTTTACATCATACTTTTCTAGGATGCCCATCTTAGCCAATTGAACACCGCAGTTTAGGGCCGTCTGCCCCCCAAAGCCAAGCATTATCCCATCTGGCCTTTCCCTCTCAATAACCTTCTCAACGTACTCCGGAATAACTGGCAGAAGGTAGACTTTGCCAGCAAGCCGTGGGTCGGTTTGGATGGTCGCTATATTCGGGTTAACCAGAATTGTTTCTATGCCCTCCTCTCTAAGCGCCTTAAGGCATTGGCTCCCGGAATAATCGAACTCAGCTGCCTCACCAATTTTTATTGCACCACTTCCCAGGATTAGGACCTTACGCACCCACTCAAACCTTGGCATACTCTATCACCCGATCTTCTCAGCTCTCTTAAGAAACTCGTCGAAAAGAAACTCGGTATCATATGGTCCTGGAGAGGCTTCTGGATGCCATTGGACAGCGAAGGAAGGTCCATTCTTGAATTTCACTCCCTCAACTGTTTTATCATTGGCGTTTATAAACCAGCACTTTAGGCCGGTTTTCTCTAGGGATTCAGCCCTAACAGCGTAGCCGTGATTCTGAATTGTTATGTAGCAGCGTCCCGTCTCAAGGTCGTAGGCTGGTTGATTCTGAGACCTATGCCCATACTTCAGCTTATAAGTATCGCCTCCCATAGCCAAGGATAAAATCTGATTTCCCAAGCATATGCCCATCATCGGAACGTTCTCCTCAGCGAGGACCCTAACGGCCTCTATAGTCTTGGCGCATCTCTTTGGGTCTCCGGGCCCATTACTTATTAGGACCCCATTAGGCTTATACTCGAGAATCTCATCGGCTGAAAAGTCATAAGGAACCCTCACAACGTCAACTCGGCGCTTGAGCAGACACCTTATTATTCCAGCCTTCACACCGCAGTCTATTAGGGCTATCCTAACCCTTCCGTCACATTCATAGCAGACTGGCTCCTTAATCGTAACCTCGCTGACAAGGTCGCGCTCATTTGGGTCTGGGACACTCTTAACCTCCTCAAGCAGCCTATCTATGTTTGGCTCCTTACCCTCCTCGCACACTTGTAGTATGCCAAGCATAACACCCCTCTCACGGAGCTTCTTCGTCAGGCGCCTGGTATCTATCCCATATATTCCAGGGACCCCCTCGCTTCTAAGCCACTCATCAAGCGTTCTCCTAGAGGCCCAATGATAGGGTTTTGTGCATAGCTCCTGAATTACAAGCCCAGTAACTTTAATCCCAATGGATTCGAATCTTACCGGTATGCCGAACTCATCATAATCGTATGCCGGGACCCCATAGTTTCCAATAAGCGGATAAGTTAACGTTAGAATCTGCCCATAATATGATGGGTCTGTTAAGGATTCGGGATAACCAACCATACCAGTTGAGAAGACAACTTCACCCGAAACCTTCCTTATGGCTCCAAAACCCTTACCGATGAAGAATGTCCCATCCTCAAGAACCAGAACGGCCTTACCGGCCTTCACTTTCTCGGGGCTCTTCTCGCGCTTCAACGAACCCTTCCTCAAGCAAGAGGAAAACATAAATTTAAACTTTATGGTTCTTTAGATGCTGGATGGAATGCTTGCGCAGCATATGACTCGGCTATGGCGTTAAGTGCGTTAATCGAGTCCTCAATACGTTTCCTCAACGATGCTATGTTACTTCTATAGCGGCTTAGCAGCGCTCTCCTCGCAGAAATCATCCTCTCAACCTCCCCTCTAGAGGGCCCTCCCCTAACACTATGCGACTCCACAAAGCATGTTAGGTCCATGGCCTTCTGCAGCTCTTCAGACCTAATATTTATTGGTGAACCCAAAATTCCCTCCGAGATTCTTGCCAGCATTTCCGGCGTAGCGTCCGAAAGGGGCTTCCCCTCATCCACTAAGGCTTTAACTAGTGCCCCAACGATTTTATGCGATAGCCTAAATGGAACGCCATAATTTTTAACTAGGATGTTTGCGAGCTCCGTAGCAGCCAAAAAGCTTAGAATGGGCTTCTTTAGGGCTTCCTCCCTAACCCTTATACTTCTAATCAATTCTGGGAGTATTCGGAGTGATTCACGTATGATTTCGCATGCATCCCAGAGTTTGGGCGTGGCCTCCTGAAAGTCTAAGTTGTATGTTGATGGAAGACCCTTTAAGATTGCTGAGGCCGCTGTGAAATCACCCAGGATTGAAGACATCTTAGCCCTTACAATCTCAAGAACTTCCGGATTTTTCTTCTGGGGCATTATGCTACTCGTTGAAGTAAATTCGTCTGGAAGCTCTATTAGGTTGAATTCAACTGAGGACCATAAGATTAAGTCTTCGGCTAGGCGGCTTAAGTCGATGGCCATAATGGATAAAGCCGCTAAAACCTCAAGTAGAAAATCCCTTGAGCTGACAGCATCAATGGAATTTTCGACAAGTCCATCAAAGCCTAGTAGCTCAGCAACCCTCTCACGGCTAATCGGAAAGCTAGTTGTTGCCAGAGCCCCAGCGCCCATAGGACATAAATTAACACGTCCATAAGCATTAAGTAGTCTATCTAGGCTCCTCCCAAGGATATCGGATTGCGCCAGCAGATAATGGGCGAGAGTTGTGGGCTGGGCTGGCTGCAGATGCGTATATCCCGGAATAATAATGTTAGTGCTCCTTTCAGCCATATTGATAAGCGTCTCTTGAAGACTGACTATTAGCTCCATTATGTCAAGAAGCTCCTCCCTCAGAGCCATCCTTATGGCAGTTACAACCTGGTCATTTCGGCTCTTCGCCAAATTCAGGTTTCCGCCAACATCCATCCCAACGCATCTTATAACCTCTTCCTCAACGAGCATGTGAACGTCCTCAATATCGGGTCTGATGGTTAATCTGTCCTCTAAGCCCATTAGCGCTCCGAGAATCTTAGAGCCCTCTTCAGCGCGGACTATCTTGTTCTCCACCAGCATTATTATATGAGCCCTGTTAATGTTCACGACATGCCTAAGTAGTTTAACATCACTCTTTATTGAGGAAGTAAACTCAATAATGTCCCTTCTAGACCCTGCAAGCCTACCGCCCCGAAGTAGCTCGGACATTAGGTCTCAGCCTTCCTAGTCCTCTTAAGGGCTCTAGCAACCCTGGTTGGGAGACCCCAAAGCTCAATAAACCCGGCTGAGGAGGTTTGGTCGAATGTTGTGTCAATATTGTATGTGGCTAAGTGTATGTCGTAGAGTGAGTAGGGTGAAGAGCGCCCGACAACTATAGCATTACCCTTAAAGAGCTTGACCCTAACCTCGCCATTAACTCTCTCCTGAGTTTTATTTATGAATGCATCTAAATCCTCCTTAAGTGGCTCCATCCATAAGCCAGCATA
The DNA here is from genome assembly GCA_018396655.1 of Candidatus Bathyarchaeota archaeon. Lineage (GTDB taxonomy): Archaea > Thermoproteota > Bathyarchaeia > Bathyarchaeales > DTEX01 > DTEX01. Next base: position 29,474 of record JAGTQF010000003.1, on the reverse strand, counting down.
GACGAGATAAGCCCATTCAGCATCAACATGCTGCTTAAAGAGTATCTCATGCCTCGTGAGAACCATCTTCTCAAGGTCTTTATGCGCCTCTATAAGGACGGTTGCAGCCGGGCACTCATAAACCTCACGGGATTTTATCCCAACCAAGCGGTCCTCCATATGGTCTATCCGCCCAACACCATGCCTCCCAGCAATATTATTGAGGCTCTCAATCAGCTCAACGGGCTCCATACTTCTACCATTTAGGGCTACTGGAACACCATCCTCAAACTCTACGCTAATATACTCTGGCTCATTAGGAGCCCTTTCGAGTGGAGCCGTCCACTCAAAAGCATCCTCCGGCGGCTCCTTATCGGGATACTCAAGTATCCCGCACTCTATTGAGCGGCCCCATAAGTTCTGGTCTATGCTATATGGTTTACCCTTATCAACCGGGATTGGTATGCCGTGCTCTCTCGCATATTCTATTTCAGCATCACGGGTCATATTCCATTCCCTGACGGGCGCTATAACCTTAAGGTTCGGATTTAACGCCTTAACCGAGACCTCTATGCGGACTTGGTCGTTGCCCTTACCAGTGCATCCGTGTGCAACCGCTTCTGCATGCTCCTTCTCGGCAACCTCAACGAGCTTTGAGGCTATAAGCGGTCTCGAGAGGGCTGTGCTAACCGGATATTTGCCCTCATAAAGCGCATTAGCCTTAATAGCTGGGAAAACATAGTTTCTAACGAACTCATCTTTAGCATCGATGGAATAATGTTTTAGGACGCCAAGCTTATAGGCCTTTTCCTCAATAGCCCTTAAATCCTCCTTCTGACCGACATCCAATGTTACGGTTATGACTTCGGCATTATACTTCTCTTGGAGCCACTTTATTAGCACGGACGTGTCTAAGCCGCCTGAATAGGCTAGGACTATTTTTCTCGCCAAGATTTTTTAGCACTCCTTTCCAGCACGCTTAACCAATGAAAGAGATAAGGGTTAAATATATGTGCTTTTTGACTAAAAACGTGGCTTAAAAACATTCTAGGTGACCAAAACTGGTCGAACTTTCACTGGCGAAAACTGTTCAATATCTCATTGAGGGAGATCCATCAATCCAGGACGCCATTGAGAGAGGTTATGCAAACCTTAGCGCTGTAGCCCGTTTACTAAAGCCTAAGGCCGAGGAAATATTGGGAAGAAAAGTAACACTAGAGGGTATGATAACATCCGTTAAACGTGCCAAGGCCAAATTTAAGCCATCAAAGGAAAATCTGAAAATCATATCTGAAAGCATTATAACGATTAGAACAAACTTGGCAAAGATATCCCTTGAAAAGACTAGAAAGAATCTTGAAAGGGCTAGGCTAATATCAGCCGAGTTTCCAGAGGCATTCTTTCAGGTTCTTGAGGGTGCAATAACCCTAACCATAATAACGGACCAGAGAATCTTTAATGATATCCGCCTAAAGCTCGAGGCTTCGGAGATACTTGATGAGAAGAGTAATCTTGCAGCCATTATAATTCAGAGTCCGAGGGAGATTGTTGATACGCCCGGCTGCATCGCCATGTTCTATAACGCCATCTCAAGGAGGCAGATAAATATTGAGGAGACGATAAGCTGCTATACCGAGACAGTAATAGTGCTTAAAATGGAGGACTCAACAAGAGTCTACAGCATACTCGCCGACCTAATATCTAATGCCAGAAAAGGTTTAAGCATGGAGTAAAAGAGGGTTAGAAACAATCTGTTAGAGGAGGCTCTCAAGGAACTTTCTGCCATTAATTAGCCCCTCCTCCGGGCTGAAAAACTGGTCCTCATGCTCAATGCTAAGCACATAATTGTAACCAACCTCCCTAAGGGCGGTGATATATGAACGCCAATTTATCCCACCCCAGCCAGGTATCCTATACCTCCACCAATCCCTACCTAAAACGCCCACATATCTAAGCCTGAAGGGCAGTATCTCAGTATCCTTAGCATGAGTATGGTAGATTCTATCGCCGAACTTGTAAACCGCCTCAATATAATCTATTTGCTGCCAAAAGAGATGGGATGGGTCAAAGTTTAAGCCTAAAGTCTTATCCGGAATGCTTTCGAATGCGGCTTGAAAATGGTTTAAGCCCTGGAGATTTGTCGCATACCAATTCTCTAAGGCTAGTTTTACGCCATGCTCCCTAGCAGTATCAACAATTGGGCCGAAAACTCTTGGGAAATCCTCTTTCAAAGTCCGCATTTTATCCTTACCCTTAACCGGTCCACCGGCCAGCGTGCAGACTACACCCACATCTAAGGCTGAAGCTGCCTCAACAACCCTTAATAGAAAGTTTTGCTCCTTCTCATCTTCAAGTATTCTTGTGCTATAAAAGGCTAAACCCGATATCTTCAGCCCCCTCTCATAGAATAAGCGCCTAACATCACTAGCTCCTCCAGCCAGGACCCTATCAACATCAATCTGCCTTATGGTTGGTGAAACTAAAACCTCTAAACCCCCAAACCCATTCTTAGAAGCCCATTCAACGATTTTCTCTAAACTCCACTCTCTCAAAGGTGCCGTAAGAAAACCCACGAACATATCATCACCTTCCTCATTAACGCCCTACTTAAACAAAGGTATATAATGGTTTTTAGGGCGCTAAATGCCTAATTCGCCTCTCATTCTTCCAACAAGTCTTATTGCATTCCCAATTTCATCCCTAAGCTTCGCATTATATAGGGCTGCTGCTGGATGATAGGACGGAACCACGTAAGTCTTCGTCTCCCAGAATTTCACCTCATATATTCTTCCCTGAACATCACCTATAGACTTAAATGGGATGCCAGCTCTAGAGAAAATATACGCCGTTGAGTGTCTGCCAAGCGTCACAATTATCTTAGGCCTTATCAAATCAAGCTGCCTCTCAAGATAATCACTACATGCAGCAATCTCCTCTGGACGCGGGTCCCTATTCTCTGGAGGCCTGCATTTTAAAACGTTTGTTATGTAGATTTCATCTCTTAAGATTAAATTCTCCCTAAGGATTTCATCTAGGAGCTTTCCAGCTGAGCCGACGAAGGGTTTACCCTTAATATCTTCCCAGTATCCTGGTGCCTCACCAATGAAAACTATTGATGCCTCCACGCTTCCATCGCCCAGAACAGGATTCCTCCTAGACCTCCATAGGTTGCATTTCCTGCACTTACTAACTTCATCCATTAGTTGCTGGAGGGCTTCAATCCTCGTCCGCGAATCCATAGTGATACTTTCCCATATTAAACTGAGAATTATTTAGGCTAAAATTTAAAGTGTTTAGCGTGTTGGATTGAGTCTATCTTTGCCGGAATCTTCTATGGGGGCGATGGTAAAACCGCGAAATTTGAGCTTAGATTTTTATTTTTGAGCCGATTTTTGTAAGGAAGCCTTATATTATTTTGTGGTTAAAGGATTGTATGGTGAGCTTTTATGGAAGAGTATAAGATGCCCTTAATAGGCGATAGATTTCCTCAAATGGAAGTTAGAACAACCAGGGGCATAATTAAGCTTCCAGACGATTATAGTGGTAAGTGGTTTATTCTGTTCAGCCATCCAGCGGACTTCACGCCAGTATGCACAACTGAGTTTGTTGCATTCCAGAAGAGGTATGAGGAATTCAAAAAGCTAAACTGTGAGCTGATAGGGCTGAGCATAGACCAGGTCTTTGCGCATTTAAAGTGGGAGGAGTGGATTAAAGAGAAGCTTGGCGTGGAGATACAGTTCCCAATAATTGCGGATAACACTGGCGAGATATCTGCAAGATTGGGTATGCGCCATAAGCAGGCTGCCGGAACTCAAACCGTGAGGGCGGTCTTTATAGTTGACCCTAAGAGTATTGTTAGGGCGATACTTTATTATCCAATGGAACTTGGCAGAAACATGGATGAGATACTCCGAATGGTAAAGGCGCTACAGATTGCCGATAAAGGCTATGCTATACCAGCCAACTGGCCTAATAATGAGATAATTGGCGACAATGTGATTGTTCCACCAGCGAACACTGTGGAAATGATTCAGAAGAGAAGGGAGCAGGAGAAGGCTGGAGAAATAAAGTGCCTAGATTGGTGGCTATGCTATAAGAAGATAGAGTAAGAGACTCTCAGCAGCATACTAGAACATCACCTCTACTCCCTTTTTTTCTTTTAGTAATCTTTAAGCCACTCCAAACTTTTACAGAGACTCTCTTATCTTTGCGTCTAACTTCTCAATCTTATATCTCTATGTTTAGAAATATCTTCACAAGAAAACCTATGAAGAAGGTTAGGCACGCTATCCCAAGACTTACTATAATCATCTCTAGGAATCTTCTCTTAAAGGATAAGTCCTTTGCTATAGAGACATAGAAGGTAAACAAGAAAATGAGTATTACTGCGTTTATTAACGTTAAAATTATGCATGCATAAATTTCGGCTAAGAAAATGTATGGTAATATCAAAAATAGAATGGTGAAGATATAGGTTATGCCAGTATAAGCAGCCGCCTTAAGCGGACTCCTAGAGTCTCCCTCGGATTTAGTTGATAAATACTCTGATGTGGCCATTGATAATGCTCCTGCAATTCCAGTAATTAGTCCCGTCATTGCAACTAAACGCGCTTCTTGGAAGGCTAGAGTAAAACCAGTAAGCGCTCCTGTAAGCTCAACGAGAGCATCATTCAACCCCAAAACTATAGAACTAATATATCTGAGTTTCTCCTCATCAATTAAGCCGATAAGCTCCTTCTCATGCAAATCCTCATCCTCAATTATTCTGGAAGCCTCTGGAATCTGCTTGGATATTTTTTCATATATGACTTTAGCCCTTTCTTCTCCTCTCTCCATGAGCTTTATTCCGAAAGTTATCCCAAAAATCTTGGAGATTAAGAGGTATTTCCAAATCCTAAGCCTACTTGGTTTAACATCCTTGCGGGTGTACCCTCTCCAAAAATCGTAGTGTTCAAGCTCCTCAATCGATATGTGTCTCAGAACATCCCTATTATTAGAGTCCTTTATTGATTGAGCCAGCCTCCTATAAATATAGTGCTCGGTAATCTCATTCTTCTGGGCGGCTAATATTATCTTCTTAACGTCCTCTAGCATATCAATCTCACATCATCATGACTAAGAAACTCGATATTACTGATTAATGTGGATTATTGGTGGCCTCTTAAAAAGAAAGTGGGGGTGATTATGGTGGGGTGATTTTTATTGCTTGTGTTGGGCATTGGGTCTCGCATGCTAAGCACTGTATGCACTCAGACTCCCTAACCGGGTCAGACTTCTTCTCTGAAACGGGATGGCCAGGCGTCTCGGCCCATTCATATAAGCCTACTGGGCATACATCAATGCATGTTCCACAGCCCTCACATATATCCCAATCAACAGCAACGTTTGTTCCATGAATCCCAAGTTTTGTAGGAGGTTCAACTGGCCCCCAAACAGCATGCCCCCTATGAGTATCGACAATCTTCCTATTCTTCTGAAAGTCCGGGTCTATTGGCATTGAGCATCACCACAAAAGCATTAATAGGGTTTAAGATTTATTAATATTTGCGGTTTAGGGCTCCCTCTCCAACAAAATTTTTACTCTAAACTTTCTCAATCCCCTTAAAATTATGGCTTCGCATTCGCAACCATGCTTCTTCTCGGCCAGAATTTTCTGCAACTCCTCTATCCCATCAATATGCTTACCATCAAACTCAAGTATTATGTCACCACGCTCGATTCCAGCCTTATCGGCTGGGCTCTCGGGCGTAACTCTAGCAACGAGCACACCGTGCTCAACTGGCAAATCATAATATTCAGCAATCTGCCTATTCACGCCAACACCAGCTATCCCAATCCATGGTCTCGCATAAGAACCATACAATATTATTTCTCTAGCAACCTCCTTAGCAGCGTTTATTGGTATCGCAAAGCCAATTCCCTGAGCAAATGGAATTATAGCCGTATTTATCGCAACAACCTCCCCATTAACGTTAACTAATGGTCCACCTGAGTTACCCGGGTTTATAGCAGCATCAGTTTGGACCAGATCCCTAAATATTCCCCTCTCAGAGTGGATTGTTCTCTTTAATGCGCTTATAACACCAGACGTAACTGTTGGTCCACCAGCCAATCCGAATGGGTTTCCTATAGCAAAAACCCTCTGTCCAACCCTTAATTTATCGGAATCGCCCAGCTTGGCTACAGCTAAATTGTCCGCGTCTATCTTCAAAACCGCTATATCTAAACCCCTATAAGCTCCAATAAACTTAGCCTCAAAAGTACGCCCATCAACCAGCGTTACTATAATTCTCCTCGCACCCTCAACAACATGATAGTTCGTTAAAATATAGCCCCTCTCATCAAAGATGAAGCCTGAACCAATTCCCTCAACTGGAACAACCTGATAGAGAAAGTCATGAAAAACTCTCAAAGTATTAATGTTAACAACACTCTTGCTTGCCTCCTCAATCATCTCAACAATCCTATCTTCACTCATAGAGTCCCTCCAGCAATAAAGCGTGAAACAATAATCCTAGAGATGAAACCATAAAATATAATTATCGCAGAAAAACGATAAAGCTATTATATGAGGATGCGGGGGTGGCAGAGCCAGGTCAAACAGGCAGATTTGGACTTAATGCGCGGAGCATATGGCAAAAGATAACCATATGCGCGTAAGACTCAAGATCTAAAAAGATGGGGTATCCCGTCCCGAAGGGGTTCGTGGGTTCGAATCCCACCCCCCGCACCAAAGATGTAGTTGACATTTAAATTCTTGGAGTTTTGGAGCTAACCGTTGCTATTAATTTTGTAGCCCGTTTTAGGATTAATCTTATGGTCTTGTTAATGTTGGAAGTAGGTTTGGAGGTCTTTGAGTATGTCTGCCAGTTTTGGCGTTTCGAAGAATCTTCTTTTGGTTATTTCGTTTGCTGTGGCCATATACATTTGGCTTATTAGGGTTTTGAGCTTTGGCTCCAGTTTCGGTGGTTTAGTTTTTACTAGGGTTTTCCAGTCCTCTATACCTTGCTCTCTTGATTTTTTCTTTGCCTCATCCACTTCTTTGGCCCATTCTGTTCGCCTATAATATATTCGGGCAACCTCTTTACTTACATGAAAACCATTATACGTGAACCTGCATTCATCCAGCGTTCCGACGACGTCCACAACCATTAATTGCCTCTCCGGGTCAAAGGCTAGCTCTATCTTTCCATCCTCATTCACTAAGCCAGCCTCTCCGGCAATCTCGGTTATGGTCTCGTCAACCTTTAATAGGATAGATTTGACTTCCTCAACCTCCTGTTCTGTTAGGCCCGCAATTCTTTGGGCCTCCTCCCAAGTAATATATCTATCGCTCTCCTCGAGCTTTGTGCTCACGTCGAATATGGGCTTTGCAAGTCTCTCGCCGGGTTTGGGCATGTGGTCCAAGCCTAATTCTTTCAGAGTTACGAGCCCCTGTTCAAGCCTTTTAAAGATTGATGAGCCTTCTGGCAGCCCATTTCTGTAAATTATTTCTAGGGGTAGTAGGTAGTTTTTCAGGTTTGGTGTGTAAATGCTGTAGTCGTATTTGAGTTTGCCATTCTCCACGTAGGCTTTAGGCCTATACACGTTAACTAGATTTATCTCCATGATGTTCGTTGGTTCCTCGAGCTCGTCAAAGTGGACGATTCTCCCCTTTCCATCCATGAGACCGCGATAGTGGGTTTTTATGCCCCTCCTCTCAAGCATTTCGAAGCAATATGCTCCCATAAGGCATATTGCTGCTCCCTTACCTTCTATGTGGTCTGGCATCTCACCCCAATCGAAGACTGAGTAGCGGTCAGAAAAGTGAAATCTACCTACCCCCATAGATTCCGGGGTTGGTTTTCTAATAACTTCTAGGTCCTTTACGCTCCCCATTATTTATCCTCCCTTAATTTGCGGACGCCACACTTTAATATTTTTTCTTCTTGCACATGCCACCTGATACCTCCCTATCATCCTGATAGCCTTTCCCTCTCTCCGTGAATTTTTATGGCAGAATCTCGTAAAAAACTTTAAAGCAGACGTCTAAGAAATTATGCTTATCTTAGGTTAAGGGCGAATCTTTTGGGAGGCTGATGGGATGCCGCTTGAGATTAAGGAGGTTGAGGAGGAGAAAGTTACTAGGCTGATTATCCAGAAGACTATGGAGGATTGGCTGAAAATCGCCGATGTGGATGTTATAATAGTTGGCGCTGGCCCATCGGGGCTTACGGCAGCTATGTATACAGCTAAGGCTGGCTTAAGGACGGTTTTGTTTGAGAGGAGGCTCTCCTTTGGTGGCGGCATGGGTGGTGGTGGAATGCAATTCCACAAGATAATCGTCGAGTCTCCGGCTGAGAAAATTTTAGAGGATGCTGGCTGCAGGATGGAGTCTCTTGAGAATGGCCTCTTCATTGTTGATGCTGCTGAGATGATGGCTAAACTCGCGTCTAAGGCGATTGACTCCGGCGCAAAGATAATATTGGGTGTAACGGTTGACGATGTGATATATAGGGATAATCCGCTCAGAATAGTCGGCGTGGTTATCCAGTGGTCTTCTGTAGTGATGGCTAGGCTGCATGTCGACCCGCTCGGAATTAAGGCGAGGGCTGTTGTAGACTGCACTGGACATGACGCTGAAGTCTTATCAGTCGCCTCTAAGAAAATACCGGAGCTGAAAATTTCTGTTTTAGGTGAGAAGTCGATGTGGACCTCTAAGGCTGAAAAATTGACTGTGGAGGGAACTAGAGAGGTTTGTCCCGGACTCTTCGCCGCCGGAATGGCTGTTGCGGCTATAGACCAGACCCCGCGAATGGGCCCAATCTTCGGAGGAATGCTATTAAGTGGAGCTAAAGTGGCGCAATTAGTTGTAAATAAACTCTTAGGGGAAAAGGCGCTAAAAGTAGCACCCATCGACTTCTAGAAAACTGGAGTAGCCCTTTTAGCGACTAAACGGACATTCTATCCCCTGAAACTCATGTTTTAAGCCCTCCGCCTCCAAATGAGGATGGCGACCGCCACTACGGCTATGAGGGCTACGGCTGCCAGAGTCCATGGCTGCTCATACCACGCCTTCTCGGGTTCCATTATTGTGACCGACAGTGGAATTTCCTTCACGACCTCGCCATAAAGCGCCCTAACGGTTAAAATGTGAGTCCCAATGGGAGCATCATTGGACGCTGTTATCGTCAGCGTCGTGTGTAAGGGCGGATAACCGGACTCCACATTAAATTTATATGAGATTCCGCTCAGAGCGCCAGTGAGCAAAAGCATAATCTTCTGGCGGGCTTCCCCGGCCGTGCGCTCAACCTGGACGCTTACGTCCGCAGACTTCCCCCTATACAGAGATATAGTGCTCGGAATTAGGGTTATCTGGTAGTCGAATGCCTCTGTGAACTCGGCGACTATATTTATTGGGCCATCCAGCAAGATAGTTGTTGGGTTACTGTAGTGGTCATATGTTGCGCCAGCCGCCGTAATCGCCCTCCACATCTTAAGCTCATACTTTGGCCCAGGAATCGCCGTCACATTCACATGCGCTCCAGCATCAAACCAATATATTCCCGGAGGTGGCTCAGTCGTTCCTTTACCGGCTTCGGCCCCTATCCCAACTCTATACTGGGTCTTGTAAACGGCCTCGATGAAGCCCCCTTCATGTGAAACAGTTATGGAGTCCAAAGATTTATTTGAGAGGCCCATTACAAAGGTAAGCCTAAACCTTACATCTTCGGATGTTGACTCAACTATATTGGCCCACTCATATCTATGGGTTGAGCCAATCTCCCACGTGAAGGTCATGGGCAACTGGCTGTATATATAGGAAACTCCGTCAACAACCAAAATCGTGCCTGAAGCGCCGGAGTCCATTCCGCTAACTGAAAACGTTACTATGGCAACCGGTTGTTTAGTTGTTTTGGCAGCATACACCGTGTAAAGCGCGTATAGAACATCCGTAATATAGTTCACTGCGAGGTTAAGCGATTCAAGAGCCCTCGCCATGAATGCTGGGTTGCTCCAATTATAATTCTCATCCATCCAGGTGCATGTTAAACCCCTTCCGGACCTATCGAACGTTGTATCATATGCCAATTCAACTGCCGCATCATAGGCAGTGATGAGCCTAAGTTCACCGTCAAAGGATAGATAAGCACTCCACTCTGAATTATAGCTTGAGGTTTTTCTGCCCACGTAGTCTTCGTAGTCGCTGTGGTGCACCTCAGCACCCCAATCCGTGCCAGCGCCCATGACGTGGCCGAAGACGGCCATATCCGCTATATAATGAGTCATGGCTCCAGCATACTTCGCGGCTGAAGCAAAGTCCCCTGAAAGCATAAAGGTCAACGCTTGATTAAATGTTGCGTTCGCCCTGCGGGCAGCAGCATCATCCACAAGAATTCCGCCTGCGCTGAAGTATATGTGGTGGAGTCCTGTGTCCCCTATACCGTCTGGAGCTTGCCTATTATCGGGAAGCTCAGTTCCATAGAGATACAGGTTTAGGTTTGCGGTTATCCATTGTTTAGCCTCGCTTGGAAGCCAGTCCAACGCATGCTCAGCAATCCAGTCATGCGTCCCATACTTCGGGGCGCTTGGGCTGGAGCTATAGCCCTCATTACCCCACGCATAGCACCCTATGATTAAATGGAGCGGCATAAGTAGAATCCAAAAGATAGTAAGAACATACACTTTCCTCTTCATACCTATCACCTTCCCAAGAAAGCTTTGGTTGGGCAACTTCCCATTCGCCTTCTCATTTTGATGGTCTTCTTGAGGTAAGGCTTTCCAGTCCACAAACATCACTAAAATTATGTTGTCGCATGGTCAATTAAAGAGTTTTATTGAGTTGAACCCACTCATTTATTCTATGTGGCGAAGTATATATGTTGAAGCGTTTTTTCCTAACAAATCCTATAAGGGTTAGATTGGAGGACTCCGCTATCTTCAAACCCATACTTGTTGGGGCTGAGGGGGATACTAGAACCGGTATCCCAACCCGAACAACCTTAATGACGACTTCAGAGGTGAGCCTACCGGTAGATGCAAGAATTAGTTCACTTAAGTTAGCGCCTTTAATAGTAGCCTCACCAACCACCTTATCGATGGCATTATGCCTACCAATATCCTCAGCAAACGCCATAATCTCGCAATCTCCATTTATCAGGGCGGCGGAGTGCGTTCCTCCAGAAGCCCTAAAAATTGAAGCCCTAGAATTTAGTATTTCAATGGATTTGAAAATTACATTAGCGCTGAATTTAATGTCGTTAAATCTAAGTTTTTGAGCGGATTTAGATATGTTTAGCGGAGCAATCTTGCCGCTGCAGAGGACTGTTATCAACCGAATTCTATCTGAGACGCCAAGATATTTATCCTCAGACAATCTAACATGGGCATCCATCCCGGAAAACTTCATCTCTAAAATATCCTCAATCCTCTCAATTAAACCCTCAGTTAAGAGATATCCTACAATAAGCTCCTTTACCTGCGATGGGAGATGATGGAAAACAGCATAAAGACCATCATTAATATATAGCCTTGTTACTTCTTCGATGGCTATAACATCCCTTAAACTCTCAAAGTTCCCTTTAGATTGGTCGAACCTCAAGACCCCATGCTCAATAAGCATTCACAGACCCACTCCATATTTTCTTCACGTTAATTTTTATTTGAACTTGGGCTGGCATATAACTTTGTTATGTTTATAAAAGTCTTCTCTATAAATGATACTTAGTGGGATTAAAAAGGGAGGCTATAATGGAGACCAGCATACAGAGACCTAAAGCTTTAGTGCTGCTCTCAGGCGGCTTAGATAGCCTACTCGCTACAAGAATCATTTTAGACCAAGACGTTGATGTTGAGGCGGTCCACTTTATAACACCATTTTATAAGGGTGACTGCGACTCTGTGAGCAGATTTTCCAGAGATTTCGGCATAAAACTTCATGTCGTCTTCTTGGGTCAGGAGTTTCTTGATATTGTTGCCAATCCACCTCACGGCTATGGAAGCCAAATGAACCCATGCATAGACTGCCGAATATTAATGTTCAGAAAGGCTAAGGAGTTAGCCAACAAGATAGGTGCAAGCTTTCTCGTAACCGGTGAGGTTCTCGATGAGAGGCCATTCTCCCAGAGGTTAAGGGCTATGCAGCTAATAGAGCGGGAGGCTGGATTAGAGGGTAAAATCCTAAGACCATTATCGGCTAAGCTGCTGCCGCCAACGGAAGCCGAAAGGATGGGCTGGGTTAATAGAGAAAAGCTACTGGCCATTAGGGGTAAAAGGAGAACACCACAGATTAAGTTAGCCGCCAAGTACGGCATAAAAAATTATCCGACCCCCTCGGGGGGATGCCTACTAAACGACCCAGCATTCGCCCGCAGAGTAAGAGACCATCTGGAGCATGAGGGGAGATTAACGTTGAAAGACGCCATTCTCCTAATGATTGGACGGCACTTCAGAATCAATGGTGTGAAAATAATAGTGGGGAGAAATATGGATGAGAACAATAGGCTTCTCGCAATAGCTGAACAAAATCAAATACCATACCTAGTGGTTAAGGAGTATAAGGGTCCAATCACCCTAATCATGGGTGAGACGAACCCAAATATCATAGAGAAAGCCGCGGCGATAACGGTACGCTACTCAGATGCACCGAAAAATATTCCAGTAAACGTGCTCTATAGGAGAAAGAATGGGGAGAGCGAGGTCACCGCGATAGCCTTAAATGATGAGCAAATAAACCGCCTCAGAATATAATCCGAAACTATTAATGAAAATGTTTAGTTTTAGGTAAATCAAGGAAAAATAATGAGGGGTGCTTAATTTGGAGGACCGCAATCAGTTATTTTATTCTCAGTCATTTTTAGCACTATTCTTTTTCCAATCATAGGTATCACCTCTTTCTTATTCTCATTTTTCAATTTTTATAATGTGAGAAGAGTCTTATAAATTTTTCGCACTTCTAGATTTTTTCATAATGAGAAAGTTTATAAGCGCCAACTTAACCCTTATAATTCTAATAAAATGTCATGCGGATGGGAGGAAGGATGGTCAGTGAGAGATATTCAATTACTGTTAAGCCCGAGAGTCGATTAGTGGAAATTAGGTTTTCTTCATCAATGAATTTCGATTTAATGGAAGAGGCATTAAGCCAAATAAAAAACTACATTGCTGAAGACTATCAGATTAAGGTTATCAGCTACATCAATAGAAGCAGAGATTGCAATTATATTAGAGCCTTTATGCTCGCCCTCTCACTCTTTGGCAATGAGAGACGCATAGTATTTGAGAATAAGGCGAGATATAGTAGGGCTGAGAGAAGGAGGAGCAAAGCAATAGTTAAAGAGCTTAAAAGTAAAGGTTATAGCGCTAAACAAATAGCAGAGAGCCTTAATATACCATTAAAGACTATCTACAGGTGGCTTGCTGAAAATTAGCGACATATAAAGTGTACTGCTTCAGCATGATAATCGAGGTATCTCTCAAAAAATGACAGCAGTTAGAGGAAGACATACCTATCTAAGAAGGTTTAATATTGGTAGTGGCGGGCCCGGAGGGAATTGAACCCTCGACCTTCCCGAAGCACCCCTTCTTCTGGTGCATGGGTGCTTTTACGGGTGTCCCTGTGACGGCTTGCTTAAGAGCCTCAGCCCCACATTTTCGCCCAATAGTTGTGGGTCCGCCGCTCTACCTTGCTAAGCTACGGGCCCGCGCCGCTCAAGATAAGAGATAAACTAATCAGAGAGTTAATAACTTTTTCTTTTCGATACGCGAATTTCATAATTATATATGGTTTATCATGTTGGGATTGATATGGGCGAGCTTGTCTTTGTCGGTTTGGGACTCTATGGCTGCTCTGATATATCATTACGCGGTCTCGAGGAGGTTAGGAGAGCTGATTATGTCTTTGCTGAATTTTATACAAGTCTTATGCCAGCCTTCGGCCTTGAGGAGTTTAGGAGGATTTCCGGCAAAAATATTATTGTCCTTTCAAGAAGGAACATTGAGGATGAGGATGGCAGATTAATTCTTGAGAGGGCTAGAAGTGGGAGGGTTGCCTTTCTCGTTCCAGGCGACCCGCTGATTGCGACGACACACATAGCCCTCAGAATAAAAGCTGAGAGGATGGGTATTAAAACTAGGGTTATTCATGGCGCATCAATAGTGTCGGCCGCCATGGGTCTCTCTGGGTTACAGAATTATAAATTTGGGAAGAGCGTAACTATACCCTTTCCAGATGGGGGTGAGATATCGCTGACGCCATATAGGGTTATATCTGAAAATAAAATGAGGGATTTGCACACATTATGTTTTCTGGATATTAGGGTTGAGGAATCCAGATACATGACTATAAATGAAGCCTTAGAGATTCTCCTAAAGATGGAGGATAGAGTTGGAGAGCATGTTATCAGTGGAAAGAGCCTGGCGGTTGGTGTGGCGAGAGCCGGGTCTGAGGACGCCATTGTGAAAGCAGGTGCCATAGAGGAGATTTTAGACTTTAATTTCGGCAACCCACCCCACATACTTATTATTCCAGCAGAGAGACTTCATTTTATGGAGGCTGAGGCCCTAGTGGTTTTGGCTGGAGCTCCAAGATGGGTTATGGGGATGGTTAAATGAGCAAATTAGCTGAGAGAACGCTAAAGTATATAATTAAAGTTGGAAAGGTTCTTGGAGAGCTGAAGATTACTGCTGGCAATTCAATTCTTGTTAAAGGAAATCTCATTGGGGAGGTTGTTGATGGGGCTAAAAGATATTTTGAGGATGCAAAGTATTATTTTGAGAAGGGAGAATACGATGTGAGCCTAGCCTCCATCTCCTACTGTGAGGGGCTCTTAGATGCTCTGCGCATGCTGGGGCTTGTTGAGTTTGAATGGTAGGTGATTAGGGTTGGAGGGTATGGAAGACGCGAAGAAGGGTAAGATTGTTCTGGCTGAAGGAACCTTCGACCTACTACACTATGGGCACGTATATTATTTGACTAATGCGAAGAAGCTCGGTGGCGAGAATGCGAAACTAATTGTGATTGTTGCTAGGGATAAGACTGTTGAGAGGCTTAAGGGGAGAAAACCCATAATCCCGGAGGAACAACGCAGGGCTATAGTTGAATCTCTGAAGGTTGTTGATGAGGCCATATTGGGGTATGAGGAGATGGATATGGCGAGGGTTATAGAGAAGATTAAGCCAGACATAATAGCGCTGGGCTACGATAAAGAGGATGTGGAGAAAAGGCTAAAACAGTATGTTAAGGAAAGAAACCTTAACATAGAAGTTGTTAGGATAGACCGGTTCGTAAATAAAGAGCTCAGCAGCTCATCCGACATAAGGAAGAAGATTATCGAGGAGTATCAGAGCCGCGAGTACGCAAATAAGGCGTGAACATGCTCAGATGCTTCTTTACCCTCTGGAAACGCATCCTTCACCATCATTTACAATAAGGAAAGGAAATGAATTAAGAGTTTTGACAGGATTCTTTAAAAAATCGTAGTTGGAGAGAGGGGCTGAATTCTTAGGGGGCTGGGAAAGTAATGCTTTTTCATGGTGGTTTTCTGTGGGTTCTAATAACTGAGTAAATCTTAGCATGTTAAGAAGCGTTAATAGTGTTTTCGGAGCCCCCTTTCTTTGATGG
This sequence comes from Candidatus Bathyarchaeota archaeon, assembly GCA_018396655.1. Classification (GTDB taxonomy): domain Archaea; phylum Thermoproteota; class Bathyarchaeia; order Bathyarchaeales; family DTEX01; genus DTEX01. The sequence continues at coordinate 13,894 of JAGTQF010000003.1, read as the reverse complement.
CAAAGGGTGAAGTAAATGTCAAAGTTCGCCAAGAGTTGGGAGGAGCCTAAAACTGGAATTAAGGCCCTAATTAAGCCCGATGCTCCGTTAAGGCAGAAGATTGAGTTGGCTGCTAGGCGTGTTGAGGCGCAGATACAATACCTGAATGGTGCAATACACCTATTGACTGAGAGGGATAAGGCGCTCTTCCAGAAGGTTGTTGACGCCTATTCTAGGCATGAGATGCAGAGGGCAAATGTTTACGCGAATGAGCTTGCTGAAATCAGGAAGATGACAAACTTTATGATGAACGCCGAGCTAGCCCTAGAAAGGGTTGCATTAAGGCTTAGAACAGTAACCCAGCTCGGTAATGTTGCAGCAGCCCTAGCGCCCATAAGTAAGGTTCTCCAGAGCATACGCACGGGTGTAGCCAGCATATTCCCGGGTGCTGAGCGTGAGCTTGGCGAGATAAGCATGCTACTTGACGAAATCATGATTGAAGCGAGTCAAACAACTGGTATGGCGCCCGACTTCGAGGTTGCTAGTGAGGAGGCCCAGAAGATTCTTAATGAGGCAGCGCTGGTTGCCGAGCAGAGAATGAAGGAGAAATTCCCGGAGCTGCCAACGCTTAAGGCCCCTTCGGAGGAGATAGGAGAACTAAGGTAGCGGAGAACCCTAGTCTATTCCTTCCTCCCTTTATTTACTGTTTATTGCCTCCCATCTGTTAGAGATTTTATGCTTTTAAAGTGGGAGGAGATTTAATTCTTTAAGGCGCATCCCTCATGAGAATAGGATTTCACATGTCGATTTATGGCTCCGTGGATAAGGCTGTTGATAGGGCGCTTGAGATTGGATGTAACACGCTCCAGATATTCACGAGAAACCCACGTGGGTGGAGGGCTAGACCACTCAGAGATGAGGAGGTCGAAGCCTTCATAGCTAAAGTTGAGAGGAACGATGTTAGGCCAGTCTTCAGCCACATGCCATACCTATCAAATCTAGCGTCACCAAAAGATGACATATACGCTAAGTCAATCGAGACTCTTATAGTGGAGTTAGAGAGATGCATGTGCCTAAAAATACCATACTTGGTTACCCACTTAGGAAGCCATCTGGGATATGGCGCTAAATTCGGCCTTAAGAGAATAGTTGAGGCTATAGATAGGGCGTTCTCCACGTCTGGCGAGAAGGTTATGCTCCTCCTCGAGAATACTGCGGGAACAAGAAATAGCGTTGGCGGCTCATTTAAGGATATTCAATACATAATTGAGCATTCAGCTTACTCCGATAAAATTGGAGTCTGCTTTGATACATGCCATGCTTTCGCGGCTGGTTATGACCTGAGAACTGAGGAGGCTATAGAGGAGACGATAAAAGGCCTTGAGGAGGCTGTTGGATTTGGCAGAGTTAAGCTTGTTCACCTAAACGATTCTAGGGGGGACCTAAACTCGCGCATAGACCGTCATGAGCACATAGGCTTAGGGCGGATTGGTGAGAAAGGCTTTAGAAGTATACTGAGGAGTAGATTTGCGAGCCTACCACTAATACTTGAGACCCCAAAGAATAGTTTAAGAAGCGATTTAGAGAATCTAATGAGGATAAAGAGGTTGCTGGGATAAAATAGAGTGAAGCAATCTATACTTTTATATCTCTCTTCTGACCATACTGTCTGGGGCGCTCCATATTTTTCCTCCACTTCTCAAGAAATAAGCGGTCCACATCGATTTCGATTCCTTGGGTCTTCTCAACGAGACCTATAAAATCCAGTATGTAGAAGATTACGTCAATAAGCTCTTCGCTCACCAAATTCCAGCTCTCACCCTTCTTATACGCATCAGCCGCTTCGCCCAACTCGACGAAGGCCCAAAGAAGCTTCTGGGTTAGGGCAGATTCATCGCTTGGAAAGCCCTTAGTCTCAACAAGCTCTCTAACGAGCTTCTTCGCCTCATTAAAGGTGCATCTATCCACGCCCATTTTATCCCACATCCAATCGAGACAACAATTAATAGTGATTTGATTATTCTGGTAATTTAGATTATTCCCGTGGGCTTCTTAAGAAACTCAAATATCTCCTCAATCTCCTTCAGCCTATTTTCCAGCATGTCCAGTTTGTTCTGTAAGGGGCTGCAGATTTTTATGTATTCCTCCTCGCTTATCTCGCCGAGATTATATGATATTGTTATCCGCTCAATTTCCAGCCTTGTCTTCTTAATCTCCTCCTGTATCTGGCTTGTGTATGGTTCTAAACCTACAGTCATGGTCCTCAAACTCTTAAACTTCTCATTCAGGATAGAGAGATATTTCTGCCTGAACTCCTCATAAACCTCCTCGGTCAGCTTACTCCTCTGGGCGTCCAAAATCCTAATCTTTTTGATGGAATCCTTTATCTGCTCAATGAGACCTCTAATCTCATCGATAGTCTCCTCTATGGTCTTCTCCTTCTTGGGAGCCTCCCTCACTATCCTCATCTTTAGTTGCATATCGCGCCATGCTGAAAATCCAATAAGCTGGGCTTCTAGGTCACGGAGTATACGTCTCATCTCTTCATATTCTCCATATGATTTTGGAAAAGATATTAGCGGAGTTATTATGTCTCCGCTCCTCTCGCCCCTAATCTCGCATGGTATAGAAACCTTCTGCCCATAGCCGAAGATAACAAATGATACGCTGAAGGAGCCATCCCCCCTAATCTCACCCTTAATTGAATGGCGGTCCACTTGGGATGATGGCATCTTATTGAGAGTCTCCCTAACATAATTATAGAGTAGCTCGCTGTTCTGAACAACCTCCCTTATCGGCAGCATAAAAATGAGGTTACCATTCTCCGATATTATCTCGCCAACAAGCTCGCGCCTCTTCACCCTACCCATTAGGCTTAATCCCTGAGCTTTCATTGAAGGAATATATCCGCCTAGAAAGACCATAAATACTCCTGTGAATAGGGCTACGAAGACTGTGAAAATGGACCATCCCATATAAGGCGCCTTATATGCTATTGGAGAGATTGGTGCTGATGAGAATATAATCATCGCCACAATATAGCTGCCTACAAAACCTATGAATGTCCCAAAGAAGCCGAGTAATAGCGTTTCAATAATGAATGTGAGGAATGTATTACGTGGGTCAAGACCCAGCGTTGCCAGCGTAAACAGCTCTCTCTTCCTCTCCTCATAAACTGAGACTACAGTTGCATAAATCATTAGTCCGGCTATGACTAATGGAACCAGATATGGAAGGAAACCCGTCAGCGAAATCTCAAGGGACCATGAGATTAGAGATGCCAGGCTATCTTTATTCGCTATAACCGGAAGCCCAAGCGAATACGCCACATCCCTAGCCGCATCTATCGGATTAAAGCCCGGCGCCACCATCACAGTGATTTCGGAAATTCCTATTGCCGGGTCCTCTATCGCACCTATCGGAAGCAAGACTGTCGTTGTTATATCCGCGAAGAGAGTGCTGTTATCGATTCTCTTGAAATCCATCAACTGCAATGGGTCGAATTTACCCACCACACGAAATAGACCCAAGCTTCTTATTCCAAGATCCTGCGGGCCCGAGAGTGTGATTAAGACTTCGCTAACGCCCAGTCTTATATAGTCTCCTATTGTGACACCATAATTTTTTGGCAATAGCGCGACTTTCTCTCCTTTAGAGAACTGGTTCCAGAAGCCAATGATGTATTTTGAGAGCTCATACTGCCTCTCCATGAAATCTGGGTCAATGCACACTATGTTAACTGCCTGAGGCTGCTCGCTTAAGCCAATGTAAATGACGCCAGCGCGATAAAGCTGGCCTGCCCCCTCAACATATTCCTCCCTCTTAATCGCCTCCATATAGCTAATATTCATACACCAGTTGTTCCTCCGAATCCACTCAACATCATATATACTCAGTTTGACCGGTGGGGATACGCTAGTGGAATCTATAATTAGGCCTGAGATTTTCGTGCTAGGCCATGAGCTTCTCACTTTAGTCTCTCTTTCTATGGAGATGTTTACGAAGAATATTGATGAGGAGACAACTACTACTATCGTAAATAGCGTTAGCATCGTTCTGAATGGTCTCCTCTTCAGGCCTCTCACCCCCATCTGCAATGCCAGGTCAATTACTGGCGCTCTCCTTATCGACGCTAGCATCATGAAAAAGTACGTTGATGCGCTGATAACAAGTGCTCCAACCAGAATCGCGAGCAAATCATTTGCCTTAACGCTCGCATTAACAGCCATCTCAATTATCATTGCGCATGCTATCTTTGAAGATGGATTTGTTAAGGAGAACATTATAGTTAAGGATGTAAAGATTAAGATTTTAGCTGCTAATCTCGCTTTACCCCTTTCCACCTCCTCAAATATGAAGTTTGATGAGAGCGAGGCCATCCCATAAATGAAAACGCTTATAAGTATGGCGCCTAATACTGCAAGAACCCTCAGGTTTGATAGCCATCTTTTCATGTCATTTAACCTTGTAATGAACATGCTCATCCCGTTTATGGCAACATCATATGCACCGTCCTCATAGAGGGAAAGCGCCCTCTCACGTATGCTCCTAAGAGCCCCATACTCCTCAATCTCTCGAGTGAGAGAGAGCCCCATAGAACTCAGCCAGCTAATCTCTTTTTCGAGGAGAGAGAGCTCGCTGCTGCTATATGAATCAGCCGCATAACGCATCCAATTTATGAACGATACATTTTCGTCCACAATGACTCTGAGCGGTGGATACGTGTATTTCGACCTAGCGGTTGGCACAAAAGATACTAAAACCTCATAGCCTAATGGAACAAAATAGTAGCTTTCATACCCATCTCTAATACTGCCAGTATCGAGCATAACTCTTGCGGCTGGCTTAACAGAGATTACCGAGGGCTCACCTGTGAGTGGGTCGCTACTTGAAATCTTAATAACCTTCCCCTTAAGGGCCCAGCAGTAAACTTCAATGAGAATCTTATCGCCATAGGATTTTTGGTCGACTGTTATCTGCATGTTTGCATATTCAGTCTTCCCCCTTACGTAACGTGCTGTGAAGGAAGTGTCCTCGATGAAAACATTGTTAACTTTTATTAATGCGTAATCGTCTGGGAGCGATATCTTCGTTAATCTTGGCGGCGTTGGCGTGGTGACTTTCGTTACCTCCCCAAGTTGAGCGGTTACTCTGCCATTCTCGTCCGTTGTCCAGATTCTCTCAACATGACCTAAGATTGTGGATATGGCAATTGATATTGAAACGTTGCCGATTGGTCTATTAGTTCCATACTCCCTCAAATATAATGTCAGCAGCACGCTAACGTTTCCATCCGAGCCTTCAGCTCTACTATATATTGTGAAGCCCATGAGCAACGGCAGAAGAACAAATAGCACTACTATTACCGCGCGTTTACGCATCATCTCCCTCTCCTCCCACCGAGCTCCATAAGCTTCGTCTCGTATTCCTCCTTTAACTTCCTGTATATCTTGTATTCAACTAGACCGCTATTATACATGGATTCGAGCTTTAGGAGCATACTCTGATAGCGTCTATACTCTAGGGGTCTCCTAAGCTTTCTCCTTTCTAATAGTAGCGAAATTAAGGATAAGGGTAGGGATATGAGGAGAAGAAGAATCCAAATCCTAAATTCCACGTTACACCATAATGTGCCACTATAATTCTCGGTGAGATTCACGTTAATCTTTCCAGAATAGATTCCAGAGGAGCATGAAATCTCATATGTGCCGGATGGCAGCAAACATGATATGTAGCCATTTTCATCAGATTCCATCTTAACTAGCTCTTGTGTCTCCATGAGATATCCACTTATAGCCCTCCTTAGGATTGTTCTCTTTACCGTTATAGTTGAGTGTGGAAGCGGCTTTCTAAAGGGGTCCACAAGCCTAAGTATAACCTCAAAGACTGAAACCCTTAACTCCACATTTCTACTTACACTAGAATCTATCTTTCCAGAGAAGACTTCGGCGCCCAACCACTCGACGAAAATCGTGTAATTATCAATTTGAATGCTATCGAATCTAACGTAGCCATTTTTATCCGTTCGCCCCCTCAGAGCTATACGGCCAGCACTATCCTGGAGAATAACAGTCGCATTTGATAATGGGCGCATAAGGGATGAGGAGGATATAACCCTAACTTGTAAGGAAGTTATATTGCTCTCTGTTGTGTTTCCCATACTATTAACCATTAATCCTGAAGTTATCTCAAGATGCATGGGTGTTGATGCAAAGCACCTTGAAAAAATGCCAGCAAAATTCAGCATCAATAATGCCAATATCAATAAAGGAAGAGAATATACGATATTATTTCTCTTTTTTCTCATTCGACCATTTCCCTCAGCAGCTCTGAAATCCTAAATATTTTCAAGTCTATTTCATCAATATATCCCCTAATTTCGGAAATCTCTTTCTCAACCTTCCTAAGAGAACCCTGCAATACGCTCATCCTTGACTCATAAATGCTTCTACTCAGTTCCCCAACAGCAAATCTCACCTCAACCTCCTTTATCTCATCCCTAATTTGAGAAGCCTTCAACTCCAAGTTCATGACCTGACTGATTTTATCACGTCTCACCGCTGCCCACTTCTCGGACAAAATATTTAGGCGCTGACGACAAATCTCTAGAGCTTCCTCAACCTCCTTAGTTTTCACGTTTTTCCTCTCTCTAGTTATCAATAAATAGCGCTCTATAATTGATAGTTCATCCTCAAACTTTAGTGAGGATAGGGCTTCATCTATTCTATTTACTATCTCCTGCCACTTATATAATGGAGAGTAAACCTCCCTCCTATAATACTGCTCCTCACCTAAAGTTTTACCGCTCATCTCTCGCTTCTCAACCTCAAAATCCAGCTTTTCCTTTGCCCACTCAATCTTAGCCCTAGCCCTAAGTATCTCAAGGCTCTCTCTAACCCTAAATATCCCTTCTATTGAGAGTGATAAGCTGCTACTCAGCTCATCCATAAGAAGCTTATATGCATTCTCCGAGATTTCACCAGACTTAAACATTTTTATTAGCTCCTCAAGTCTCAAAGAAGAATACTTTATATCCTTGATGTGAGATTGAAAAATCTTAAGCTGCTCATTCACCTCGCTCTCTATCTGCTTTATTGTCGGAAATCTTAGAGACTGCTCCTCTTTAGATGATGTATGAAAATTTTCTAATCTCTTTTGCGCAGCATTTAAGTATCTTTTATGCTCCTCCGCTTTTGTGTTTTTTGATGGAAATATAGGCATTTATGGTTTTCTCCTCAAACTTTTAGTTGACTGACAAAGATATCTTTCGACGTAAATAATAATAACCTTTGCTATATAAAATGGCTCTATCTGTCACTCTCTTCTCAATCTCCATTTAGTTCCTTGCGGGGTATCCTCTATAATGAAGCCTAATGCTTGCAGTCTCTCCCTGATTTCATCCGCCATCTTCCAGTCTTTTCTTCTTCTCATCTCATGCCTAATCTCCAGGATTAATTCCACCAAACTATTCACTAGAAGCGCTTGTCCAGCATCTTTCCTTTCAACCTCAACCCTAATTCCCAAAATACCCTCCATGAGGGTTTTCATAATCTCATAAACTTCATTTTTTACTGAGGATTCTATCTCGGAGTTTCTATCGGCGTATGTGTTTATTGCCTTAACAATATCAAATATTGCGGCTATCGCCAGTGGCGTATTGAAGTCATCATCCATTGCTTCCTCAAACCTCTTCTTGGCCTCCTTAACCTCTAGGAGGAGAGCATCCTCATCGCCCTTTTTCTCAGCCCTTTCCTTAAGGGATAGCAGTCTCTCAAGGGAATTGGTTATCCTCTCAAAGTTCGTCTTAGCAACCCTAAGATTCTCCTTATTAAAGTCAACCGGGCTTCTATAATGAGCGGATATCAGGAAAAACCTTAGAACTTGTGGGCTATACATTTTCAGAGCATCCCTAACAGTAATGAAGTTCCCCAGGGATTTTGACATTTTCTCACCTTCGACGGTCAGCCACTCGTTATGCAGCCAGTATCTTGCGAATGTTTTCCCCGTCAGGGCCTCAGCCTGAGCTATCTCATTCTCATGATGTGGGAAAATGAGGTCCTTACCACCCATATGAATGTCTATTGTCTCGCCTAAATATTTCATGGCCATTGTTGAGCACTCAATATGCCAGCCCGGCCTACCCCAACCCCACGGACTATGCCAGCCCGGCTCACCCTCCTTCTGCGCCTTCCATAATGCGAAGTCTGCTGGATTTCTTTTCTTCGGGTTTACTTCGATTCTAGCGCCCATCTCAAGTGCTTCCATCTTATTTCCGGATAGCTTGCCATATCCCTCAAACTTTGTAACGTCAAAATATACGTCTCCATCAACTTGGTATGCGTATCCCTTCTCGATGAGCTTCCGTATTGCCTCTATTATCTCCGGTATGTGCTGCGTTGCTCTTGGGCTAATATTCGGCTTTTTTATATTTAGGGCGCTGATATCCTCGAAGTACGCGTCGCTATATATTTCGCCAAGCTGCTGTAGGCTCAATCCCATCTCCTGGGAGCGCCTTATCATCTTATCGTCTATGTCGGTTATGTTGCTCACAAAGATAACCCTAAACCCCTTATACTCTAAATATCTGCGTATAACATCCGCAACGACAAATGCCCTCGCATTCCCAATGTGAATAAAATCGTATACCGTCGGACCACAAGCATATATTCGAACCTCACCCTCACGCAGCGGCACAAACTCCTCCTTCCGCATACCCATAGTGTTAAAGACCCTTAAGCCCATGGTGTATTCATTCCCCGGGAGTGCACCTAACTAAAATGAAATAGTCTGGCTCATATATAAAGGGTATTTCAGCCTACGAATCTAATTTTACGCCAAATCTATTCATCATCTTCTCCAGAATTTGAAGAATTCTCTCTCTACTCTTACTCCAAGAAACTATTATACACAAGACTACTGATGCGATTAAGATTATGGTTGAAGCGATTACATCCTCAACGATGGACTTTAGCCCCATTAGAATGAAGCCGCCAATCACCGCTCCCAAAAAATATAGGGTCGACTTCCCAGCTACCTGAACGAGCATTAGCTTCCATAGGGGGAAGCGCAGTAAGCCAGCTAAGAGTATTATTGGTGTGTCTGGTAGCGGTGAGGCGGCAAAAATCAATGCTACTAGAAGCCCATACCTTTCAGCCCATCTTGGCAGTGGGTTCCTCCGTTCATCCGGACTTAAAGCCTCCTTTATCCCCCTCCCCCAGTAGTATGCGGCTACCTCGCCTAAAGCTCCGCCTAAACCGGCCGATAACCCCAAAGCCAGCGGACCGTAAGTTTCCACTAGTGAAAGGAAAAGTGGCACAAAGAAGCCCCTTGCAACAATAGTTAGGTGACTGAATAATGCTGCTAGGAAAACGCTTAGCAATCCATAATTCTTTAGTGGACTCTCCGATAAGAATGCCCCATACAAAACTACGAAAGATAATGCTGCTGTTAGAGTGGCACCAAATATCTTTATCAGAGCCCTACTCTTAGCCCTCATCCCAATCAACTTAAATTTTAGTTTTTAGATTGGAACTTTTAAATAGTATTTGGTTAACTGTTTTTTAAGAGAGATTTTTCTTCAATACTTCCAATCTATTCTTATGATTCTCAACATTATTATGTGACCACTTGCACAACCATCTTTTAGGGATGAATATTGACCTTGAGCGTTAAAGCTCAAGAGAACGGTTCACCTGAGGTTAGGATATCACCTCTAGAGCCTGAGTTTCTCTCTAAGCAATTATCTTGGTCTGCGGCTTTCTATATGCATCCAGAGGCCACGGTAATCGTGGATTTGAGTGGTAAGATTATTGGCTGTAACCAGTCTTATATGGAGTTGTGTGGATGCCATTCAGGGGATGAGCTCTTAGGCCAGTCTATAACCCGCTTCATCAAAGAAGATGAATACTCAAGGGTAATTGAGACTTTAAACGGAAATAAGTCTAGGATTGCTGGGCTTGAAGTAAACTTCTCAGCTGTTGATGGGCGCAAAATACTGGTCGAGGTCTCAGCAAGCTTTGTCAAGGATTCTAACGAGGAGCCTGTTGGGGTTATTCTCGCAGTCAAAGATATCACTGAGAGGAAAAGCCTTATCGAGAGGCTATTACAGGAGAAGCGGATGTTTGACATACTAATGGATAGTATACCGGACGCTATCTATTTTAAAGATGCCAATTCCCGCTTCATCAAGATTAATAAACCTAAGGCCCTTAGAATGGGCTTGAAAAGTCCCGATGAGGCCATAGGTAAGACTGACTTCGACTTTTATCATGAGGACTTTGCACGCGAAGCTTACGAGGATGAGCAGAGGATTATGAGGACTAAGGAGCCGCTCATAGGAAAGGTTGAGGAGGTTAAAGGTAGGGATGGGAGGGTTCGATGGGTTAGCGCCACAAAAATTCCTATATTGGATGAAAATGGAAGAGTGGTTGGTTTGGTTGGAATTTCAAGGGACATCACAGACCTTAAGCTTATGGAGAAGAAGCTTGAGCACGCATGTATGGAGTTAAAGGAGCGCGTAGAGGAGCTACAGAGGATTCGGAGGGAGCTTGAGAGGTCAAACAGAGAATTAGAAAATTACACGTATGTTGTCTCCCATGACTTAAAAACCCCCTTAAGAGCTATAAGGTCCTTCATATCCTTCCTTCTTGAGGATTACGGCGATAAACTTGAGGGGGAGGGCCTAGAATATTTAAGGAGGATTGATGCTGCCGCAGCCCGCATGAACGAGTTCATTGAGGATTTGCTTCTGCTCTCTAGGGTTGGGCGGAAGTTCATGGAGGTTGAGAGGGTTGACTTGAACGAGCTGCTGGATGAAATAGTTCAGGACCTTAAGCCTATAATCGAGAGTAAAAAGGCTAAGGTCATCGTCAGTAAGCTCCCGGTCCTATATATACAAAGGGTTTGGATTAAGCAGTTGTTTACGAATCTCGTTGATAATGGGCTAAAGTTTAATAAGTCTGAGGTTCCAACAGTCGAGGTTTCATGCGAAGAGACGCCCAGCAAATACATCTTTAGAGTCAGGGATAATGGTATTGGGATTAGGGAGGAGCATCTTGGGAGGCTCTTTAATCTCTTCGAGAGACTTCATTCGGGCGAGGAGTATGAGGGGACGGGTGCCGGCCTAGCCATATGTAAGAAGATAGTTGAGGGGTGGGGTGGTAAGATTTGGGCTGAAAGCGTCTTCGGTAAAGGGAGCACATTCTCCTTCACCATACCTAAAAAGTATGGGAGATGTGAAGGGTAATGGCTAGGAGAGTAACTTCATCCTACACGATTCTGCTCGTTGAGGATAGTATGGATGATGCCCTAATAACCAAGAGGGCGATGAGTAAGGTGAACATCATGGGGCGGCTAATCATCGTTAATGATGGTGAGGAGGCACTAAAGCTCCTCAGAAGGGAAGGTGAATACAAGGATTTTGCCCTCCCATCCCTAATCATATTAGATTTGAAGATGCCGAAGGTTAATGGCTTTGAGGTTCTAAGGGAGCTAAGGAGGGATGAGAGATTGAGGGTTCTCCCAGTCATAGTCTTCACATCCTCAGATAGAAGCGAGGATATCGAGCTGGCGTATAGGCTGGGCTGTAACAGCTACATTGTGAAGCCAGTTAGATTCGAGGACTTCTTGAGGGTTATGGAGGAGATAAAGCGCTACTGGCTTGAAACTTCAGAGATACCAACGTAGGAAGGGGGAAGGCGATGGTTATTTCAGAAGTGTCTAAGCAGGGTTTGAGCGCCGATGAGAGCCTAGGCAAGTTTAGAATATTGTATGTTGAGGACACGAAAGACGACCAAATAATCCTTAGACGCCTACTTGAGAAGAAGAGTAGAATAAACTTTGAGTTGATAACGGTTAGTGATGGATTTGAGGGTTTAAAGAGAGTTAGTAAGGAAGACTTCGACCTAATAATTTTGGATTATAGGCTTCCGGGGATGACTGGGCTTGACTTCCTCGAGAGACTGAAGAAGATAAATATTACAACTCCAGTCATTTTTGTGACGGGAAAAGGCGATGAGAAGATAGCCGTTGAGGCCATGAAGCGCGGTGCAAGAGACTATATCGTCAAGGATGAGGAGGACTTCGGTAGGCTGATAAGGGCTATAGAGGAAGTCGCATTAGAAGTGAGCCTCCCAAAGAGCATCAGCCTTGAAGCCGCCATGTATTTGGCCGACCTATTCTCGGCGCATGAAACATTAAGTGGTGATGAAATAGGGTGGTTGCTTGAACAGAACAGCCATATGCAACTTGAGAGCCTCCTGTCAGCGCTCGATGAGCTTGTTAAGGCTGGCTTTGCGGAGGCCAAACCATTATATTCGGCGGTTGCATGCCCATTCTGTGGTTCACTCAAACCAAACCTTCTATTGCAGTGCCCGCAATGCGGGAGCAGCCAGCTGATTAAGGGCGAAGCGCTGGAGCACATGAATTGTGGCGGATTAGACTTCAAGTTCAGCTATCAAAGTGTTGGCAGTGAACTTATCTGCCCGAAGTGTGGAAGGAAGCTTAGGCAGTTGGGCGTGGATTATAGAAGGGTTAGCGCGCTCTATAAATGCTCCAATGGACACTTCTTTAGTCTACCAACTTTCAACTTTAAGTGCTTTGGATGCAGGCGAACTTTCAACATAGATGAGGCGTCATTAAAAACCATCTATCAGTATAGATTAACTAGGAAAGGGCATAGCCGCCTCTCACTAGCGCTTAAGTTTAGAGCGGACACGCCGGATTTAGAGGATAAGGTTTCCGTCGAGAATACATGAAAACTAATTTATTATTCGCCCTATTTCGGGGTGAAAACTATTAGTGTCGATAGACATCCTATCGCTATTATATTCGTTCTTCTGGGGTTTTATTGAGTGGCTTAGGGGTTTAGCCCCCTCAGAGTTTATTTTGGTTTTCTGGCCGCTTCTAATATTCGACTTTATACGCTCGGTCGGCAAATGCCTAATACTCCTAATGCACGCCCTCTACAGTAGATTTAAGCCTAGAAGAGAGGCTGCTGGCTTCTCACCTAAAGTGACAATTATTATACCAGCCCATAATGAGGAGAAGATTATCGCTAGGTCTATAGAATCCGCCCTAGAAACCGACTATGATAATAAGGAGATAATAGTTGTTGACGACGGCTCCACAGATAGAACATTCGAAATAGCCTATCAATATGCAAAGAAGGGCCTAATAAAGCTCCTTCGCAGAGATATTGCAAGCGGCTCAAAAGCTGGAGCCCTAAACTTTGGGCTTAAATTCGCAACCGGCGACATAATAGTAACCGTTGACGCGGACACATTAATTGAGCAGGGTGCCATAAAAGAAATAGTTAAGCCGTTAAGCGACCCAAATGTGAGCGCTGTTTCAGGAAACGTTAGGGTTTTAAAAGGCGAACACGGCTCAAATAACCTTCTGGTCAAGCTGCAGGCATATGAATATCTTGTTTCGCTTGAGCTCGGCAGAAGATTTAATGCGATGGTGAAAACCCTGCTAATAATTTCTGGAGCATTCGGAGCGTTCTGGAGGGAACATGTCGCGAGCCTAGGCGAATATGATATGGACACGATAACAGAGGACTTCGACATAACAATAAAGGTTAGGAAACTGGGCAGAAAATTAGCATTCGCCGAAAAAGCTATAGCATGGACATTTGCGCCGGAAACATGGAGGGATTGGAGGCGCCAGAGAACACGCTGGTCAAAGGGCCAGATAGAGAGCCTATGGAAGCATAGAAACCTATTCTTCGGTGGAAAATTCGATTTAATGTTGGTTCTAGCAGTCTACGACATGGTTTTAATGGATATACTACTTTTATTTCTGCGTATAGCTTGGCTCGCCTACATAATACTGTTTATACATCAAACAATCCTATATGTGATGCTCCTAAGCCTCATCCTCTACTTCATAATAGAGTTCACCGTCATAATCACCG
>JAGTQF010000029.1 GCA_018396655.1 Candidatus Bathyarchaeota archaeon | reverse complement strand
AACACCTATCCTAAAACAAAATATAATTGTAGATGAGCAAATATATAAAACTTACCTATAAATTAACAACATTTTGATATTATTAGGGCAATTCTCCTCTAAATTTTACATAAATGCCTTTTAGATTTTCACTTCATCTTCTCTAAGCGTGCCCGCTCCCGCTCAATCTTCTCTATGCATGCCTCACGAACAAAAGCTGAGCGGCTAGGCCAATAACCAACTTCCTCGATGAGAGCATCTATCTCTTTAAGTAAGGGCAGCGGAACCGAAACGGCACTAAACTCAACACGGCTGGACCTCTTCCTTTTTCTGCCAGCCTTAATTTCAGAAGCCATTTTCGTAAAAGTCTCCATGAAGATATTCAAGTCTATTTAGTCATTTAAATATTAAGAAAGGTTTCTCTAGAAGATGAAGGCGCTTCTTCCATCATCACATTTTCCCCGAAAGCCTTAAGGGACTATGCTCGACCACGGCCCCAATATTTTCTTACTGAGGTTTTCTCCTGGGATTTTTATCCTCTCTATTTCTTCATTCCTATGTTTAGGGTTTTCCGATGGCATTATGTCTCATATTTTGGCTCACTAAAACATGGTAGATTATTTCAGGGATTGTCTAATCTGTTCTAGTTTTTTATCCACACTGTCCAGTTCTAGGCGCTTAAGTTCTTCTGATGCTGGAACACCATTTTCATCCCAGCCGACAACCCTATAATATTCTTTGACGGCTTCCTGCATTTTGGATTTGTCTAATGCTTTTCCACTATGCGGCCCTTTGGTCAGTGGCTCATACCATCTTCTTGGGACGTCGTCGTGAACCTTTGGATTCCACTTTAAATCTGGCCCTCCGAGGAGGAGCATAGCTCTCTGGATATGTAGTATTCGCCTGGCTATTACATTAAGCCATTCTTCAGGTGTAATTTTCCAGCCTGTTACGGCCTCTAAGAGACCCCAAAGGTGCTCTTGGGCTTCTGGGCTGAAGAAGTTAAACCAGCATAAAACACCTGAATCGTATAGAATTGCCCTGAGCTCGCTGCTTCCATGCTCTAATGGAATGTATGCGACTGACGTGTGGTCCCCGCCCTGAACAGAGCATGAGTAGGATACGTAGTGCGGATAATCTTTTCCGCTTCTCATGCCGTGTGCGCCTATAGCTATCCCCTTAGATGTTACGGCGTATGCTGTGGCATCCACGCTTTTTAGTCTGCTGATTTTTAGGGCAGCCCTATAGGTTCCCTCAGCAAGTATATCGCCGATACCCCTTCGTTCAGCAATCATTCTTAGCAAATCTGCGAAGGCTTTTGTATTACCCCACTCCAACTCTATGCCTTCTAAATCATCCTTGGTTAATATGCCTCTCTGGTATAATTCCGCTGCGAATGCTAGAAGGTTTCCGACCTGTATTCCGCAGAAGCCAAGTTCGTCGGCAAGCGCCGTTAAATAGATGTTGCCTTCAGGCTTAAATATGCCCAGATTTGTGCCAAGATAGGCTTGGTTCTCGTAGTCTGGATTATCGGTTATGGCGCCTTTAAACGGACCGGAATCGATGACCGCGAGCTTTAGGCATGTAATCGCGCAGCCGAAGTCCCCCCAGAACCTCTTAACCCAGAATGTCTCAAACTTATCCACACCGAAACTCTTCTCGTCATGCCATTCCTCCTGCCAATTCAAAACTGGCTCAGCGCTCAATTCAGCGCCAACAGTGTATCCGGCCGCTCCAGTACCCCATCGCCTAAAGAAGTCAAGTTTAAGCGTGGCCTTAACAATCTTATCCGCATACTCCAAAGTTCCCTCCGGATTAAATACGTCCGGAAGCGGGCCCGTTCCTTTAACCAAGACCGCCTTAAGCTTCTTGGAACCCATAACGGCTCCGTAGCCTCCGTATCCTGCTGCATGAGCCCACTTGGATGTTACAGCAGCCACCCTACACAGCCTTTCGCCAGCCGGCCCAATATATATCATTGATGGTTCCTTCCAAAGTCCACGGCTACGGCTCCTACTTTCAAACTCTCTCCTAGCCTCTCGAACAAGGGTTAGCACGGTCTCTCTCGCACCCTTACCCCAGATGTGGCTTGCATCCTTAATCTCCACATCGGAATCCTTAATCAATAGATATACTGGCTTCTCAGCGGCTCCAGTAAATATTATGCCATCATATCCAGCGCACTTAAGCTCGACTGGAAACTCGCCTCCAATAGTTGAGCCAATCATACCATTGCTCTGCGGAGACTTGCCTGAGATGCATATTCTGCCACCTGGCGCGAAGCCGGTTAGTGGTCCGGTAAGGGCTAAAAGTAGGTTTTCTGGACCTAGCGGGTCTATTTCTTCCCACCTATCTCCCAGGCGGTCCCAGAGTATTTTAGCCGCCAGGCCTCTTCCGCCAATATATTGCCTAAGAATCTCCTCTTCGATTCTAATCTCCTTTATATTTCCAGTTGATAGGTCAACTTCGAGTATTTTCCCAGCATAACCTCTCACGCTTAAATCACCTCAGCTAGTTCCTCACCATAGAGTTTTTTGGCGAGCTCCTTTGTTATTGCTTCAGGGGTTTTGGCATAGAGTTTAGAGTTGTAGCCAACAAAACCCCTAACAAGCTGAAGAGCATTCCACCCGCCTTCACTACAGGCTTTAACACACTTAGGGTCCCCACCACATAGGTCGCATATAACAGCATAATTATCTCTCGGATGAATATAGGGGACTTTTCCTGGACAAGCATCAATGCAGCGTCCACATGCAATACATTTCTCCCTATCTACCAAAACAGCTCCAGTCTCCTTACTAGTCGATAATGCTCCAACCGGGCATGCTTCAACACATGGATAATCATAGCATTGTGCACATAAATGTGGAATCTCTATGCCCGGAACTAGCATAAAGACCCTTACTCTAGAGGCTTCCGGCCATATTTTACCTTCATGGCTCAATGAACATACTATCTCGCACCTTCTGCATCCGCTGCATCTCTGATAATCTCTAAAAATCCATGGTAGACCAGGCTGGCTCACATGCACCACCACGCTTAAATATTGGAATGATTGTAGGAGAACTATTATTTATTGTTATTGTTTAATATTTTTGGCTCTAAAACAATTGAAAGATGAGATATTACCAGATTTTCCGAAAAATTTTTGCTTCTACCGGGTGGGATAGAATTGGGAGGATTATAAGAAGCGAAAAGCTTATATAGTTAAAGGTCTCTTTAGAGGTTTTTACGGGTCTGATGAGCTAGTCGATTCCGAGCACCCATGAGGAATCGTGTTTTGTGAGGTTACCCGTTTAAACAGCATTTCCCATATAATGGGAGGGATATAAGCGTATGGAAATGGAGGAGGAGAATTTCGAGGTTAGACCCGCACGGGTAATAATGGTTGATAAGTGTCCGGAGTGTGGAAGCACAAATCTTATTAATGACCCTGATACTGGTGAGGTTATTTGTGGTAATTGTGGTTTAGTTATTCAGGAGTCCGCTATAGATAAGGGCCCAGAGTGGAGGGCCTTCACACAGGAGGAGAAAGAGAGCAGAAGTAGGGTTGGCATACCAACATCCTTCTCAGTTCACGATAAAGGGCTCTCAACAGCCATCGATAGGATTGATAGGGACGCTTTAGGTCGAAAACTGCCATTGAACACTAGGCTTCAGATGTGGCGGCTGAGGAAGTGGCAGATAAGATCGCGTGTTCACTCATCGATTGATAGGAATCTGGCTCAGGCTATGACTGAGATTGACCGTCTCTCAGATAAGCTTGCCATACCGTCAGCAGTTAAGGAGAGAGCCGCAATAATATATCGAAAAGCCCTAGACCAGGGTCTTGTTAGGGGAAGGTCTATAGCCGCTATAGCGGCTGCCTCACTTTATGCGGCATGTAGGCTAACTGGCACGCCAAGGAATCTTAAGGAGATTTCGGAGGCGAGTTTAGTTAGTAGGAAGGATGTGGCTCGATGTTATAGGCTTTTGCTGCGTGAGCTTGACCTTACAATGCCTATAGCTGACCCAACAGTATACCTCTCTAAAATTGCTGAGAAAGCTGGCATCTCTGGGCATATCCAGGCGAGTGCTCTTAAGATACTAAATGAGGCAAAACAGAAGCATATTTCGGCTGGTAAAGACCCGATGGGTTTGGCCGCTGCAGCGCTTTATATTGCAGCCTATTTGGCCGGTGAGAAGAGGACACAGAAGGAGATTGCTGATGCTGCTGGTGTGACGGAGGTTACTGTTAGGAACCGTTATAAAACTTTAAAGAAGCAGTTGCGCCTAGAGATACCAGACTAGCTTTAAGAGTTCAGTCTACCATTCCAGTCGATTTCTCCATTCTCTTCGTCCACCTCTAGGATTATTGGTCCAATGTAGCCGCAATCCTCACATACGTATCTTCTTGGCATCAGCCAAGCATCGAATTTGCTTGATAGCCTAATGCTTCTGCTTCCACATCTAGGGCAGAGTAGGATTTTATTTTTACCCGGCGAAACCCACTTTAACCTTCTAAGAATATCGCTAAATTTTCCCAAATCTTCTATTGCACTTCGATATTTTCTTTTGGATACCCCATCTGGATTAAGAACTGATATACCTTCTCTCTCTGGTCTCCTTGGAGCATTATTTGTCCATTCTTTGCTGTGCCACCACATGCGCAGTAGGCTTTCATCTTCTGGGCTAGTCTGCCTAAGTCCACATCTTTACTGTCTAAGCCCTCGATGAGGGTCATTGCCTTCTTAAATTTCCTTGTTTCTAAGCGGACTTTAATCTTCTGCTGCTCCTTGCTTATCTCACCACAAACACATATATCTTTTGGAAGCCCGCATACTGGACAAATATTCACCATTATGTCTATCTTGGCTCCTTAATCGGTCTCATCTAATTATCATGAATCTAGGGATATTTAAAAGTTTAGGGAAAAACGAAAAACAATATTCTCTCCAGATTTAAATCTTTTTTATCATCCTAGTCCACTTACCAATTGACACGGTCTCCACGAAACCCCTCTTCTCATAGAACTCCTTCGCATTAAAATTTTCCACGCCAACCCATAGGCCCACGATTCTTCGCCCCTTACTTCTGGCATACTCAGTAGCCCTCTCAAGGAGCATGCTACCTATGCCGGAGCACCTATACTTTGGATGGACGAAAAGCTCATGTATCTCTCCTAACACTTCGCCCTCAAAGTGGCTGAACCAGTTTGCATCGCAGGCGACGAAGCCTACTGGTTCATTCAGTTCGGCTATGAGGAAGCCGTCTGGGTCTCTTAAGAGCAGCCAGCTGAAATACTCTTTTATGTCCTTCCTACTTGTGTATGCGTAACTTTCAAGTCCAGTGTAGGACTCAATATATAGTTTAATGAAGGATTCTAGGTCGCTTTTCTTCACGTTTCTAATTATCACAGCGACCCACTTTGCCTCTCAATACCTTCGAGAATACTTAATTCTACATGAAAGATAGTTATTAGGGGGCTATTAATTATTTTTGTTGATGTATCATATTTTTGGGGGACGCGCTTAGTTGAGGGCTGACATAATCATACGGGATTGCATGATTATAACGATGGGTAATGCAGGCTTGATAGAGAATGGGCTTATAGCAGTGAAGGATGGGTTGTTAGTTTATGTTGGTAGGAGTGTTGAGGCCCCGAGCTTTGAGGCTGATGTGATTATTAATGGTGGGGGGAAGATTGCAATGCCAGGGCTCATTAACTGCCACACTCACGCTGCCATGTCGCTTTTCAGGGGTATAGCTGAGGATAAGCCCCTTGATGTCTGGCTGAGGGAGGCTATATGGCCGCTTGAATCTAAGCTTAGGTCTGAGGATGTTTATTATGGGGCTCTGCTCAGCTGCCTCGAGATGATTAAGAGCGGAACAACATGCTTTTCAGACATGTATTTCTATGAGGATTCAGTCGCCAAGGCTGCCCTCGAAGCTGGCTTGAGATGCGTCTTATCTTCTGGTATAATTGAGGCCGGTCATAAAACTCTTGGGAGAATTCTGCTTAATGAAGCTGTGGGGCTTGCCAGGAAATATCATGGGGCTTATGAGGGTAGAGTTTCTGTTATGCTTGGGCCGCATGCAGTTTATTCTTGCAGTCCAGAATTACTTAGAAGGGTTAGTGACGAAGCGGAGAGACTTAACGTTGGCGTTCACATACATTTAGCCGAGTCGGAGGTAAACTCGGACAATATCAAGAAGAATTATGGGAAGAGCGAGGTTAAGGTGCTTGGCGACGTTGGCCTTCTTAGGCCCAGCCTATTGGCTGCGCACTGCATACACCTATCAGATGAGGATATAGCGCTTCTAGCGAAGCATAATGTTAAGGTTGCATATAATCCCGTCTCAAATATGAAACTTGCCTCTGGCATTCCAAGAATTAAGGATTTACTTGATGCTGGGATAACGGTGGGTTTGGGGACGGATGGGCCAGCAAGCAATAATAGCCTAGACATGTTTGATACAATGAAGATTGCGGCTTTACTCCAGAAGATTAAGTATAGTAACCCACGCGTCCTTCCAGCCAAAAAGGTTATTGAGATGGCCACCATAGATGGTGCCAGGGCTTTGGGGCTTGATGGTTTAGTTGGCTCCTTGGAGGTTGGTAAGAGGGCTGACTTAATATTGTTGGATGCACATAAGCCCCATCTAACTCCCCTACACGATGTTTATGCAGCACTTGTTTATTCAGCTCGCGGGAGTGATGTTGACACCGTTATAATCGATGGGAAGATAATTATGGAGAAGAGGAACGTGAAGACTTTGAATGAGGATGAGGTTATGAGAAGAGCTGAGGAAAAGGCTCACGACCTTTTAAGCCGCAAGAATACTGTAAGGAGACTTGCCAGAAAAATTCTGAGGGTATAAATGGGGGGATTATGAAGATTAACTGCGATTATGTTGTTTCTCCACAGAGCGCCGTTATCCTTCTCCAGTTATCGTCAACCCATCTTTGTAGGGCCTCTAGCTCATGCTGAAACTCCGGCTGGAATAGATGCCTAAATCTCTCCTGCATCTTCAAGAATTCTATAAGTGGCTTTGGCTGAGGAACCTTAATGTTGAGCTTATACTTGCCCCTCTCAACCTCATACACCGGCCAATATCGCGTTTGAACGGCAAGCCTAGCAATCTCTATGCTCTTTGATGAATCATGTCTCATGCCTAGTGGGCATGGTGAAAAGACATGTATAACCGCTGGGCCATTAACCTCTAATCCCTTCCGAACCTTCGTTATGTAATCGCTCCAGTAGGCTGGAGATGCCGTTGCAGCATACTCTATTCCATGCGCAGCACATATCCCTATAAGGTCTTTCTTAAATTCCGGTTTGCCCGGAATCTTCTTCCCAGCAGGGCTCGTTGTTGTTGCTGCACCGTGTGGTGTTGCGCCGGAGCGCTGTATTCCAGTATTCATGTAGGCTTCATTATCATAGCATATATACAGGAAGTCGTGTCCCCTCTCGAGAGCGCCTGAAAGCGCTTGTATACCTATATCGAAGGTTCCTCCGTCGCCAGCTATTGCAATTACGTCAACATGCTTATCCCACGCGCCCCTACGCCTCATAGCCTTATATGCTGCTTCTATCCCGGAGGCTACTGCGGCAGCATTCTCAAAGGCTACGTGGACCCATGAAACCTTCCATGAAGTATATGGGTATATTGTTGATGAGACCTCAACACATCCAGTGGCATTCACAACTATTGTTGGACCCCTAAGCGCCTTCATCGTCATGCGCATTATTATTCCTGCACCACACCCAGCACACAATCTATGCCCGGAAGTGAACAATTCCTCAACTGGTAAATCATGAAGCCTAACCATTTTTACTCCCTCACCCCAATAAACTTCATGTATTCTTTCACTATCCCGGTCTTTGCGATTTCAAGGGCATCATTAAAGATTGCTTTTAAATCGTTTGGCGTGATATCTCTTCCACCCAAGCCGTAGAGACAATTGAAGACTTTTATGTCTTTTCCATATCGGTATAATGTTGCTATGATGTCGCTGCATAATGCGTTAAATGGTGCGCCGAAACTACATGCCTTATCTAGCACGGCTAATGCTTTAACATCCCCAAGCGCCTTAATTAGCTCCTCTTCTGGGAAGGGTCTGTAAACCCATGGTTTTACTACACCTACCTTTTTTCCTTCACTTCTGAGCCATCTTGCAACTGCCTTAGCTGTTCCAGCAGTGCTTCCTAGACATACTATTGCCGCATCAGCATCATCCATGGCATATGAATCCACAAAATCGTATCTGCGCCCAGTCAGCTTCTCATACTCCCTATTAACTTCACGTATAACGTTATATGCTTCCTTTAGGGCTTGAATCTGCTGGAACTTTATTTCAAAGTAGTAGTCTGGAAGGCAGAGCGCCCCAACGGTTATAGGCTTATCCGGGTCTACTGTTATAACCGGCTTTCTCGGTGGAAGAAAACTTAAGACATCCTCATCATCTAGGACGCTTACGCCCTCCATCGAATGCGATAATATAAAGCCATCTATATTCACGCTTACTGGGAGTAGAACTCTGGGGTCCTCCGCTATCTTAAATGCCTGTATAATCCAGTCATATGCTTCTTGGGCGTTCTCAGCATATATTTGTATCCAGCCGCAGTCCCTTGAGCCCATCATATCCGAGTGGTCTCCATGAATGTTTATTGGCGCCGAAAGAGCCCTATTCGCGACGCCCATAACTATTGGGCACCTTAACCCGGAGGCTATATAGAGCATCTCATGCATTAGGGCCAGGCCCTGGCTTGCGGTTGCCGTAAAGACTCTTGCTCCGGTTAAGCTTGCGCCCACACATGCTGACATGGCCGAGTGCTCTGACTCAACACATATGAACTCAGCGTTTATCTCGCCATTGTGAACGTATTCGCTTATAACCTCAACCATTATGGTTTGAGGAGTTATTGGGTATGCCGCAACAACATCAACATTGCATTGCTTAACCGCGTATGCTATGGCTTCATTCCCAGTTAAACCCATTAACCTAGCCATTTTATGCGCTCACCTCCTTTCCTCAACCATGGTTATGCATTTAACTGGACACTCGTTGGCGCATATTCCACAGCCCTTACAATAATCATAGTTTACATCAACGTATTTCTCAAGCCTAATTATAGCGGCGTCTGGACAGTAAACCCAGCATAGAAGGCAGTTTATGCACCTCTTCTGGTCTATTATGGGCCTAAAGGCCCTCCAATCGCCAGTCTTATACTTTAATGCTGAGCCAGGCTCAAGTAGATAGCCACCTATGGGAAGAGATTTCCAACCCAATTTTTTCTCAGACTCACTCAAACACCAACAGCCTCCTCATAAGCCCTCTTTATAACAGCGACATTCTTCTCACCAACCGCTCCAGGAAACCTCTCTAAAATAACTTTCGTCATTGAATCCATGCTTACCAATGGTATGGCCTTTAGGAGCGCGCCGAGCATAGCCGTATTATATATTGGCCTCCCAAGTATATCCAGCGCTATCCTCATAGCATTGACTGTGTAAACTTTTGCATTAGTTATGCCTAAACTCTTCTTAACCTCTTCGGGGCTTCTCTCCGAATGCGCCACTATTAAGCCGCCCGGAATAAGCCCTCTGGCAACATCTATATTGCCTATAAGTGTTGGGTCGACGACGACTACGACATGTGGATTATAGATTTGGCTATGAATTACTATCGGCTCATCAGATATCCTTGTATATCCGGTTACAGGCGCGCCTCTACGCTCTGGACCGAATTCTGGAAAGGCTTGCGCATATTTCCCATCCAGAAGTGCTGCATAGGCGAGCAAACGGCTAACTGTAACTATACCTTGGCCTCCTCTACCATGCCAACGGACCTCGGTAAGCAACAGCAATCATCCTCCCTTAACATCTAGTGTTAACTATGCAGATGTGATAAAGATGATAAATATAACTTTACCTAAATGATGCCGTGTTAACCAAAAATCTCCTCCCTTGAAAAGAAGAACTAATAATCTTATAGCGCTAGAAGCCATGGAGCAAAAGCTCTGGCAAAGAGTAGAATTAGGAATGATGCCAGCGGCACAAGAACATTATCGTCCACTGGCTTAAATTCGAAGTGCTCAACTAACGATGCTACTGCTCCGGCTAATACTCCCGCAAGCCCAACCGCCGCTCCAACTACCATCGAGAATAACGCCATCGCTAGATTTCCCCACCACGATTTAGTCCGCCTCCTATACATGATATTTCTCACAATGCCTGTTATGGCATCTCCAACCGACATAAATATTATTGGTAGTACGCCCATTCGGAAGTCTCCGCCCGATATTAACCAGCCCAACGCTAATATTAGACCCCACATTATACAAAAGGATACCTCATACGTATTGTCTTCTGTTTGGAACCAATGCATCAACCTCTTCCTCCTATGATATAGAAGCAGGAAAGCAGATAGGAGTAGGCTTATGGCTAATGGCAGAATGAATGTTTTGAAGACCAATGGAACCAGAAGTGCGCATAATCCCCCGGTCAAAATGTGTATAATTTTCCTATTGTAATAAACGGCCACGTTATGCTCGAGACCACGCCGCCTCATAACATCGTATAGTTTCTTAGTTAAAACCATAACCACAAATATAACCCATGAGAGTAAGATGGCTGCCGCAAATAGTTCACTAGTATATATCATGAATATTTATTTTTGACGGAAGAAGTATTTAACATTTTTATATAAAAAGAGCAAGAGAGAGCATGAAATTCCGTGAAGAAGATTTAAAAGTTTTAATTATGTTAGGTTAATGCGCGTTATGAGGAGAAATCTTAGTTGTGGGCTTAGGGTTGCTATACTCAATGCTTGAAGGCCCTTATGAAAGCCTACCCTTTATTGGTCTCCATTTTAGGCTTTATTTGGAGGAGAGGGAAAGGTTATCCAAAAGATAGGGAGGTATCTTTCTTTAGGCTTTTTGAGACCTTATCATATAGTTCCTCATATATTTTTAGGGCTTCTTCCAGCGCGCTCTTCACGTTAACCTTCCCAACCTCAACCTCAGCCATTAGCTGCTCAACATATCGTCTAGTATCCGGCGTAACAAGCCTAACATCAACACTACTTAAGAGGTTTATTAGCATCTCACCCAAACTGCTAATATGGAAGGACTTACCCTTCTTCTCAACATAACCCCTCTCAAGAATAATCTGCGGATAATCCGCCCTAGTCGCGTCAGTCCCAATGGAATGCTTTTCCAGCAGCTTAAGAAGCTCAGTCTCAGTCAAGCGTGGGGGAGGCTTAGTTTTTTTCTCCTCAATATCAACCCTAACCACTGGTAGAAAATCGCCAATACGCAGCTGCGGAATCCAGAGAGTATCTTTAGGCTTGGAGTATGGGAAAATGTTGTAGAATCCCTCATCAACAAAGTATCTACCAGAAGCCTCCATACGCACACCGCCAACATCAACATTTAACCTCCATCTCTTTAGAACAGCATCCCTACCGACAACATTCGCAAGATAACGCCTAGCAATATAATCCCAAACCCTACCCTTAACGTCCGAACCAGCATAATAAGCTGTTGGGTATATCGGCGGATGCGCACCATCATTTCTACGACCATCTCTAGGACCATAAGAGGACAAGTCGACATATCTGCTGAGCGGGGTCTGCATTAGCGTAGCCAAAATAGACTTATGGTCGGTTGACAGCCACATATTAGTCTCAGTCCTAGGATAACTTATATATCCATCACCATAAAGCTCCTCGGCCAAAGCCATAATCCTAGAGGCGCTTAATCCAGTAATCCTAGAGAGCTCCTGTAGCATGGTGTCTGTATCGGTTGGAAGGGGTTTGTGCTCAACATCATCTCTCAGCTGGAAATCCCTAATAAGCGCATGCCTAGTACCTTTAGCAGCAGCATAAAGCCCCCGAGCGGCAGCCGCATCCTTAATCGGCTCGCTAGAAACTTTAACCTTAACACCATGAGCATCAAGAATGGCGGATAAAACATAATACTTCTCGGGCTTAAAATTCCTAATCTCCATCTCCCTTTGATAAACAAACCAAAGCGTCGGCATCTGACAAGAACCCCAAGAAATAAGCCTCCCATTAGGGTCAAGTCTCCTCGAAAGGGTCAAAAGCCTAGTGTAAGCAGCACCAGTAACCAAATCGAAGCTATGGCGGAAAAGAGCCTTCCAAACCCAACTCCACCTCAAATCTGGTTCAAGAGACTCCCAAGCACGCCTAAGCTCGCTTGGAGTTGCAGCATTAAACCTCATACGCCCATACCTAGGTAAACCACCCAAAACCCTCTCTGCAACTAGAAGAGTCTCATAGGCTATAAGCTCACCTTCCGGGTCATTATCGGTTGCCAAAACAATCATACCGGCGCCCTTAAGCGCATTAGCCAAATTCCTATAGGCTTCAGCATCCCTAATAACCCACTCGGTTGGAGCCCTAAACAGCTCACGTGGGTCAACATTACGCCACACTGAATAGCTCTCCGGAAAATCTAGCTCCAGTACATGGCCCCTTAACGCTATCGTCAATGGAGAAGGCTTTATAGAGGACTGAATCATACGTGCCACAGAGGGCTTCTCAGCAACCACAAGCATCCAGCGGCAGCACCATAAACATCATAAGAGATTACTTTATAAAAGGCGTTATGTTATGACATTAAAAATAATTGCTACATAAAGGTGGATTGGAGGCTTCCAAAGAATGAAAGCCCTTGAAAAATCAATAACATATTTTGAGAGCCCAGGTGAAGAGAACACGGATATGGTGCTGGCCCTAGCCAAGAAGAGGGCTGAGGAGCTGGGCATAAAAGACATAGTTGTCGCATCAACCAGAGGCTATACTGGAGTAAAGGCCTCAGAAATATTCAGGGGCTATAATTTGGTGGTTGTTACACATCACACCGGCTTCAGAGAACTGGGCCAGCAGGAACTCACCGAAGAAAACAGAAGAAGAATTGAGGCGAACGGTGGCAAAATCTATACTGGAACCCATGTTTTCATGAACGTTGAAAGGGCAATAAGAAGTAAGTTTGGCACCGCCTACCCAGCAGAGATAATGGCCCAAACACTAAGGTTATTCTGCGAGGGAATGAAAGTAGCCGTCGAGATAGCAGCAATGGCCGCCGACGCCGGACTAATACCAGTAGACAGAGAAGTGATAAGCATAGCTGGAACTGGCAGAGGCGCGGACACAGCGATAGTTCTCCAGCCAGCTAATTCGTCCAGAATATTCGATATGGTAATTAAAGAGATTATAGCCAAACCTCGAGGTAGGACATAAGCATTAAAACGGTTGCGCGGATGATATGCCATGATGAAGAGGAGACTTGGAAAAACAGACCTCATGGTTTCAATAATAGGCTTCGGCGCAATAAAATTACCGCATATAGACCGGGAACTCTCAGCCAAAATACTAAATAGGGCGCTTGATTTAGGCATAAATTTTATCGACACCGCTAGATCGTATGGTGATAGCGAGGAGAAGATAGGTCTGGCCGTAAGCGGCCGCAGAGACGAATTTTATATATCAACCAAAAGTGCAGCCCTAACATATGATGAGATGAAAAGAGATATAGAAACTAGCCTAAAGAATCTTAGAACAAATTATATAGACCTATATTTATGCCATAACCCAAACCGCCCAGACAAATACGAGAAGATTATGAGCGCTAACGGAGCGCTAAAGGCTCTCAAAGAAGCCAAAAGAAAGGGGCTTATTGGGCATATAGGCTTTAGCTGCCATAGATATCACGAAACCATGGAGAAGGGCATAAGATCAGGCGAGTTTGAGGTCATAATGGTCTCATATAATATATTGAATGATGAATTGGTGGATGAGAAAATCTTACCACTAGCAAAGGAGATGGATGTCGGCGTAATAGCCATGAAACCCCTTGCAGGTGGCTTCCTAGCCTCACCACCCCTAGAACTCATTAAAAAATCTAAAATTCCAATAAATGCTGAGACGGCGCTTAAATTCGTCTTATCGAATGATGCTATCGCCACGGCAATCCCAGGAATGATGAGAATCGAGGAGGTTGAGGAGAATGCGCGCATAGGCGAAAACTTCACATCAATGAGTGAGATGGAGAAGAGAATGCTTATAGAAACAGTTGAGTCTATAAGCAGAGCATTCTGCCGCGGATGCGGATACTGCCAACCATGCCCCCAAGGCATACTCATACCAATAATCCTACGCCAACTAGCATACCACAAATACTACGGCTTAACAGATTGGGCTAGATCAAGATATAGAATGGTGGAAGTTAAGGCGGACTCATGCATCGAATGCAAACAATGCGTCAAAAAATGCCCATACGAACTAAATATTCCAGAAATGCTAAAAGAAGCACATCTACTACTCTCAAAATAACTACGATGCTAAAAAGATTTTCCTAAGACAACTTAAACTTACTTTCTCTAGGCCTAGAAAGGGGGATATGGAAAAGGACTTGAGCCCTGAGAACTGGAGCCGGGGTGTACTCCAACCCCTAGTTCTGATATCCGTCTTTCTGATAATTAAAGTTAAAAAGGGATTTTAACGCTGACTTTAACATCTCGACATTATAAACCATTCAAGCCTTAATGACTTTATTAAAGAGCCGGCAATATAGCCGTTTCTCACAAAGTAAAACCCATAATGCAAGACAACTAAATCCTGAACGAATAATACACAATCGCCACCCCCTAATACTGTTAAAATTAAAAATACTTTAGAAAAACCGACGATATCTACGTAATATCGTATCTCATCCTCTTTTCAAAATTTCACTAAAAAGAATTATTTCTCTTCTGGTTTTAGATGATGTAGGTGGCTATAGTTAATGTTTAAATATGTAAACATGGTTTTAAATTGTATACGGAGGATTACCTTTGTCTGAGGTGGTTTCAGCTAGGCTGCCTAAGGAAATGGTGCGTTTTATAGAGGAGATAGCCAGAGAGGAGAGGGTGGATAAGTCGACCATTCTGGAGAGGGCGTTGGAGCATTACCTACGTGAGTGGAGAATTAATAAAGCTGTAGAATTGTACAGGGATGGGTTGGTTACGCTCTCAAGGGCTGCCGAGATTGCTGGCGTCTCAATATGGGAGATGATTGATGTATTGGCGCAGAAGAAGGTTACACTCCAATATGGCGTTGAGGACTTTGAAGAGGATCTGAAGGCGCTTGAGCAAGAATAAGCCTACCTACGCAGTCTCAAACTCCACACCACTCATCTACCTAGCGAAGATCGGCAAGCTCGAA
>JAGTQF010000028.1 GCA_018396655.1 Candidatus Bathyarchaeota archaeon | reverse complement strand
TCCAGCCCAAATAACATTTATATGCCTAATATTCGGAAACGCGCCCAAACCCCTAATCTCAATATCAAATGGTGAGAATACTATTTTACTCATCTCGCCATAAACCCTATCAATCATAGTTAATGGTATCTCACCAAGAAATCTAATAGTTACATGAATGTTTCTCGGCTCAACAACCTTGAGGTCTGCCCCAGTCTCGAGAAGAATCGATTGAACCCTAGTAAGCTCCCTAATAACACCCTCATCCTCAATGTCAAAAGCTATAAAGCTACGGACCAACTCCAAATCGATGCCCTCCGCTAACACGCTATTAAATGTAATGATAATGATAAAGATAAATTCTTATGCCCAAATAAAATTCTAAGGGACTTATAAAACCCTCATCAACTTCGGATGCTCACAAACATCAGTAATTATTCAATCTAAGCCCAGTGATTTCCCCTTCATAAAAATTCTTCCCGATAGATCCCCATCCACATATCATAAGTTCATCAGAGCACTGGATAGACATAATAGTTGAGGGTATTTCATGGTCACCATTAGAAATATGGTGATAAAGACTTGTTATTAAAGACTCCGGTTGAACTAATGAACTACACTAAGATTCGAAAAAGCCGGGTTAAACTAAACTTAAAGCCAAAAATAAAAATTCTCTCGATGAGTTAATAGAAAGGGAGATAAAGAAGTCTCCATAATAATATGTGATGCGATTAAAGCCCAAGAAATAATAGAGGCGATGTACATAAGCAGCAACAAGGGAACGCTCATTAGATTACTATTAACATGATGGTGGCAATATTAATTGAAATTAGGGTGGTGTTGATGGAGCCTATACTTGAGGTTGATGATCTCAGGGTTTATTATAAAAGTATTTGGGGCGACTATAAGTCCGTAGATGGGGTATCAGTTAAAGCATATAGAAATGAGGTTCTTAGCATAGCGGGTGAGTCTGGATGCGGTAAGTCCACTCTCGTCGAGGGGATTCTTAGGCTCGTTAAACCCCCAGGCTATATACCCACTGGAAAAGTTATTTTCGAAGGAATAGATATTTTAAGGGTTCCTGAGGAAGAGCTCCGGAGGATTAGGTGGTCTAAACTCGCGTATGTCCCTCAGGGAGCCATGAACTCACTGAATCCCGTTATAAAAGTTGAGGAGCAGATGGTTGATGCCATAATAGATCATAGTGGCATGGATAAGGAGAAAGCCAAAGAGGTTGCATTAGCGATGCTGAAAGAGGTTGGATTACCGGTTGAGGTTGCAAATATGTATCCGCATCAGCTTAGCGGCGGCATGAAGCAGAGGGTTATAATAGCGACCGCCATAGCTCTTAAGCCGAATCTTGTGATTGCGGATGAGCCGACAACGGCCTTAGATGTCGTGGTTCAGAGAGGTATTCTTCAGCTCCTTAGAATGCTTAAAGAAAATTACCATATGACCGTTATAATGGTTTCACATGATATGGCGGCGCATGCGCAAATAGCGGATAGGATAGCAATAATGTATGCTGGAAAAATCGTGGAAGTAGGCTTAATTAATCAAGTGTTCAAGGAACCATTACACCCATACACTAAAGGTCTAATTTCAGCCATACCCGCGATAGGGAAAAAATATGTTAAGGGTATACCGGGTCTGGCTCCAAGTCCCTTAAACTGGCCTTCAGGCTGCAGGTTTCATCCCAGATGTCAGCATGCGACGGAATTATGCGTTAAAGTTGAACCTTCTATAAGGGAGGTTGAACGAGAAAGGTTCGTGGCCTGCCACCTATATGGGTGATTGAAATATGGATCAACCATTACTGGAGTTGAGGAATGTAAGTAGGGAATTTAAAGTTGGAGGTGGACTAGGGCTATTCTCTAGGAGGATTATAAAGGCTGTAGACGCCGTCTCATTTAGCATGCCGAGTAAACCATGGATAACGGCTTTAATAGGTGAGAGCGGGAGCGGTAAAACCACCATAGCCAGAATGATACTGGGGCTTCTGCCACCCACCTCAGGCGAGATTCTATATAGGGGTAGAAAAGTCTCCGAGTGGATCAAGAAAAACAAGATGGAGTATTATAGGGAGGTTCAACCTATTTTTCAAGATCCATACAGCATCTATAATCCTTTCTACAGAGTTGACAGGGTTCTTGAGATCGCCATCAAAAAATTTAAGCTCGCATCTAGCAGGGAGGAAGCACGCGGCCTCATTATTAAGGCTATGGAAGACATAGGGCTTAGGCCAGAAGATCTTCTTGGAAGATATCCGCATCAGCTCAGTGGTGGTGAAAGACAGAGATTCATGTTGACGAGGATACTTTTAATTAAGCCTAGGCTTATTGTTGCCGATGAACCGATATCCATGATAGATGTCTCTCTCAGAGCTATCTTTCTAGATCATCTGTTATCTTTTAAGGAGAAGCATGGTATTTCATGCCTATATATATCACATGACCTGCATACGGCCAGCTATCTGGCAGATAACATAGTTATATTATGCTATGGCAGAATCGTTGAGGAGGGGCCGAAAAACCATGTGATTGAAGATCCACTACATCCATACACTAAGCTACTCATAAGTTCTATACCAATACCAGACCCTAAACGGAGATGGATTGATAAAATAGATTTAAGATCAGTGGAATCTTTGAGAAAGTTTAGGATGGAGAAAGGCTGCGTTTTCTCAGCAAGATGCCCCTACGTCATGGAGAAATGCCTATCAGAAACACCCCAGCTAAAAAGCATTAGTCTAGAAAGAAAAGTTGCCTGTCACCTATATTAATTAACACCAAAAATAACGATGTTACCACTAAAGATCAATAAAATAAAAAAGGAAAAATTTACTTTTTACGTAGTAGCATCACAATGGCGATAATAACTAGCACTGCTGTTATTGCGCCCATGCCTACTACTACAGTTGTTATACCCGCTATTTGACCTGACAAAGCATTGACATTATTGCTAAGCGTATTAACATTGTTGCTGAGACTCGACAACATTGTTTCTAATGCTGAGACTTTTTCAAGGAGGGCTGAAACCGCCCTTGCAATCTCAGATAACTCGGCGGGAACAGGTGGACTATATGAGGCTAGTCCCTGCGTCACAAGTCTATCAGCATCCTCTTCAGGTATCATAGCGAAGGCGCCCTTAGAGAATGGGCCGTATCTCCTTCCGTCGACGCCTGTAAACGCTTCAACGTCCTTAAGGAAGTAGACGCCTACGTAAGATACTGGTGGCGGAAAAGCTCTGGGTCTTATTGAGAAGAGGACGAAGATAAACTCAGGCCACCATATGTATGGTACATGATACATGTTTTCTTCAGATGGCCATCCTTCCCAATAAGCCGTTGAAAATACTTGTACAAACATCTTTTCTACTGCGGGTGCGCTAAGCATATCTCTCATTATAATATAGATTCCTCTTTCAATAAGTTCCTGGGCTCTGGGATCATCAGATCTTAGCGTCCACAGCTCGTCTACAATTTCATCGAGTTCAGGGTTACGATATCTTGGATTGGCGCCGTGAACGCCTCCGCCTACTGATCTTTCACCTATAGGTACATACCATTTGCTATGAAAATCATTAAGCATATAAACTATTTCACCAGGCAACCATGCGCTTGAACATAAGCTGCCAGCCGCTATATCGTAGTGACCAAGCGCAGTTAACTCATGCCACATTGCCGGATCCACAGTTCTAACAACCGCGTCTATTCCTATCTTCCTGAGTTCTTCAGCTAAATCTGCCGCTATATAATACTCTTGAACAACCGTCACCGGTCTACTCAATATTTCCAGTGATATTTTAGCGCCATCAGGAGTATCCCTTATACCGTCGCCATCCCTGTCAATAAAGCCAAGAGAATCAAGTAGAGCAGCGGCTTTAGCAGGATTATATTCATATTTAACACCAAGCTCATTTTCTATTCTTTGAAGTGCTTTCTCAACCATGGGCTTATATTTGTCAAAAACCGCATACATTGGTATAGGCCATGGATATGGAGAAACCCATGTTTCCGCAGCCATCGGATATAGGGCTGCCAGCTTCTCTTTATTGAGACATAGGGCAATAGCCCATCTAAACTCTGTAATATTTAACGGATATTTATCACAGTTAAAGGTTGATATGCCGAGCGGACAGGGGTCTAAGTAGGGAGCTAATGTTATATTTGTGGTGAGACGCATAGCCATCTTAATCATATCCCAACTGAATAAGTGGGGCAATGGTGCATCCACCATGCCGTGTACAAAATCAGCGAGGTCTATGTCTGGCGGAGGAGCATACCTCCATATAACATATTTAGGTGCAGGAAACAGCCCAAATACATCTTTAGCCCAGTAATCCTCGTCTCTCTCCCATATAAACATGTTAAGCTCTGGATAAGTACCATACAGCTTATAGGGACCTGTCTCCACTGGTGGCCAATTTGCGAACTCCTTTGGATCCTTATCTTTCCATATATGTTCTGGTCTAACGTTAATAGCTCCCCACATTCTGAATGTATGGTGAAACATTGGATTAGGCTTTTTTAGATGAATTACCACAGTATAGTCGTCAGGCGTCTCAACAGATTCAACCCACTCATTAACATACGCAGCGCCGAATAGCTCGGGGTTAGCCTTAAGCATATTTAAAGTAAAAGCAACATCCCTAGACGTGTAGGGGACGCCATCATTCCATTTCACACCACGCCTTATATGCATTGTAAACGTTTTAGCATCTTCGCTATATTCCCAGCCAGTTATACGCCAGTATATTATTTCGCCGGTAGCATAATTTATATACCAGTCCCACTCCTGCACTACTTGATGCCATCCTGATCCCCATTGCGTCCCCATAGGTATGAATTGGTTTGCCTTGTCCCAAACAGTATAAGCTGTATCTGTCTCACATATAACTGCTTCCTCTCTAGGTACTGGCAGTGCAACTTGGGCAGACGATAAAGGTACAAAGTTCACCATGCTTAACATTGCAATGTTTGCCAATAAAGCTAGCATAAAAAAGTTCCCAATTTTATGTCTCATAATCTTCTCTCCCCTATTTTAAAGTAATTACAAGACTTTATAAAAATTTCGTTAGAACCCTAACGTATAATCGATAATTGCTCACAAGGAAAATAAGGGTCAATAGGCTTATATCTTGCAATTACTTATTGTTATATAAAGCTTCATTAAGCTAGTGATATGAATGATTAACAAAAGAGTAGTTAGATATGTGGTTATAAAAATTCTGGTTTATCTAATCACTTTATTCGTAGCTTTTTCAATTGTTTTCTTCTTTCTGAGACTAATACCAGGGGATCCGGTTTCACGTTTTATTAGACTAATAGAGCAAAGATACTCGATTCAATTAGCCCAGGTTACTCAAGAGATAATAAATGAGTATAAACGTAAATTCGGTCTTGAGGGTGATATTGCGACTCAATATGTTTCTTACCTTAATCGAGTATTTTTAGAGTTTGATTTAGGCCCCTCGTTTTTGAATTTTCCAAACCCTGTTCAAGACCTCATAGCGTGGCGTCTGCCATGGTCTATAGGTCTTCTGGGAGCGGCAACTCTTATCTCATGGGCCATAGGTATATTAGCTGGCACGCTAGTTGGATGGAAACGTGGTAGCAAAATTGACTCTATAATGTTCACCATCTCACTTTGCATGTCTCAGGTGCCATTTTACTTACTCGCGCTCTTTTTAGTGATGTTCTTAGCCTATATTTTCACAATATTTCCTCCAAGATGGGCTTTTTCACCCACTGTTACACCAGGACTTAACCTCGCTTTTATATCAAGTGTAATATACCATGCAACGCTTCCATCACTTTCTCTCATACTAATTTCATCATTGGGATGGCTTATATCCACAAGGGCTATAACGATAACCATTTTAGGCGAAGATTACTTACTTTTCGCTCAGGCTAAAGGTTTAAGAAAAATTAGAATACTAAGCAGATACCTGCTTAGAAATACTCTCCTACCTCAAACTACAGGATTAGCTATGTCTTTAGGGTTTATTGTTAACGGTTTTTACTTAGTGGAATGGATATTTTCCTACCCAGGCGTGGGAACGCTTCTCGTTCAGGCGATAAACGCCCTCGATTATAATACCGTTCAAGGAGTGATATTAATTTCCATATTCACAGTGTTAACAGCCAACCTCATTATAGATCTAATATATCCGCTTATAGACCCCCGAGTAAGGGGTGAATAATAATGACCCAGCAAAAATTTTTTGTGCAAAGGATAACGAGATTGCTTTCTTCACTAAGCAAAAGCACATTAACTTTTAAGATCGGCTTTTTCATACTGTTATCTTTAGTAACCTTAGCAGTACTTGAACCATACATCAATAATTATTTGCTCAGGGGACACAGCTCTACAGAAATAGGTTTATTCCCTAAACTTCTTCCCCCCTCTCTCGAACACCCCTTGGGCACAGATCATTTCGGTCGAGATATTTTTTCACTTCAACTAACCGGCCTTAGATATTCGCTTATAATAGGTTTATTAGCTGGAGGGATAGCAACTTTAATCGCTGTGGTAATTGCCACAACATCTGGCTATCTAGGTGGTAAAGTAGATAGCGCTTTAAATGCTATGACCAATTCCGTTCTTGTAATACCAACTTTGCCAATACTTTTAGCTATAGCTGCATATATAAGAATGGATTTACTAATGATGAGCTTTACTTTATCTATCTTCAGCTGGCCTTGGCCTACGCGAGTAATTAGGGCACAAATCTTGAGTTTAAAGGAACGCCCTTATATAGATCTTGCTAAGGTCTCTGGATTAAATAGTGTTGAGATAATGTTTTTTGAGATACTACCCAACCTTATGCCCTTTATAGGTGTAGGTTTTGCTAACGCGGTGATTGGAGCGATGATCGCTGAGACAGGATTAAGGCTTATAGGACTAGGACCAGGCGATATACCCTCATTAGGATTACTTCTTTTCTGGTCTATGGGTTTTGGAGCTATAGCTCAGGGCTATTATCAATTAGTTTTAGCTCCAGCAATACTCCTAATATTGATCTTCATTTCCTTAAACCTCGTAAATATAGGGCTTGAAGATATGTTTAATCCTAGGCTCAAAAGAATTACGGGATTATAGGTGAATAAGATTAACGGCAAAATTTTAAGAACCTTAATATTGATCTCAATCGTACTTGGTTTCCTCCTCATTATATTCAGTAACATTTTTTTGAGGGAGAAGAATGAAAATATATTTATGGAAGGGGGAGAGATTGTTTTAAAGTGGAAAGGAGAAGTTGTTGGGAACCTAATGGCGGCTAAGTTATCTGGAGGGAACATTGAGTTTTTCTCTTTTGGAGAATATTTTGAGGCTAGTCCTCTTCTAGAGATAGTGGAGCCTCATCTATCCTCTGAACATCAACTTTGGTCCGACGGCATAGCTTATAATCTACTGGTTGCTGGCAATACTAAACTAGAAGTAAAGATGTTTATACATAATGATACGTTAGTCTACTCCATACAGAATCTGTCTCCAGCAGAAATAGGTTTAAGGGCGAAGGGAAGTCTGAGCACCTTTAGCTGGTTCAATCCCGATTTTAGAAATAGGATAACAAAGATGGCTAATGTGCGTCTAAACTTTCATGAAGGGGTTTTAGAAGGATCTTATGGAAATTCTTACTTTATTTGCGTGGCTTCAAATGGCTCTATGACATCCAGCATTGAGAATGGTCATGCCACTTATGAAATAAAATTTAGCCTTACTCCCAAAAGATCATTCATCTTTACTGTTGTCGGAGATTGCTCTAAGGAGAAAGCAATCGAGACCTCTAAGGCTGTGTTAAATAATCCTAGTTTCGTGGAAAGCGAAAAGAGAGAGTGGGTGAAGAGCATTATTAATAAATTGCCCAGATTAAATAACGTAAAACCCGAATATGCGCTCTTATGGAAATACATGTGGTATGTTATATTTGCAAACAGAGCTTTTGTCTGGGATAACCCAGCCCTCAAAAATCCATTCACTATGCCCAGTAAATTCGCTTTCAGGCATCAGTGGCTTTGGGATTCTTCTTTCCACGCTATAGTGCTCTCCAAATATAATGTTAGAATGGCTGAGCAGGAACTTTTAAATCTCTTTGAAGCGCAGAAACCGGATGGGCGGATTCCCCATGAAATATTCTTGTCTAAAGAGTTCTGCAAGTTATTTTGGGGTGTCGACGACTACTCCCCGTGGACTACTCAACCTCCAGTGTTAGCTATAGCCGTCAAACATATAGTGGATTCTGGCGGCGGAGAAGATTTTCTCGCTAAAGCTTTTAAGGTTTTAGATCGATATGATGCATGGTTTAGGGTTGCTAGAGACGCAGATAAGGATCAGCTTATGGCTTACGTGGATTATTTAGAGTCTGGCTGGGATAACTCGGTTAGATGGGATGAGGCAATAAAAATGTTTGAGGCAAACCCCTCCAAATACAGGTCTATGTATAAAGAGATCCGTATGGCGCCGGTAGAGGCTATAGATCTTAACTGCCTAATTTATCTTCAGAGAAAAGTTTTAGCTGAGTTAGCTGAAAGACTAGGCATGCATGAAAAGGCCGAAGAATATAATAGACTTGCCGACGAAACCGCAAATAAAATACTACTATATATGTGGGATCCGGAGACCCGATTCTTCTACGATGTTTACGAGGAGAATCATGAGCAAATTAAAGTTAAGAGCCCAGCAGCATTCCTCACGCTTTACGCTGGCATAGCCTCAAAAGAACAGGCTAAAAGCTTAGTGGAGCATCTACTTAACCCCAGGGAGTTTTGGACAAGATTTCCGCTTCCCACAGTTAGTGCGGATCACAAGGAGTACGATCCAAAGGGGTATTGGAGGGGGCGTTCATGGATAAATATGCTCTGGTTCACGTATCATGGATTAAAGAAGTATGGTTTCACGGAAGAGGCTGGGCGTCTAGCTGAGAAAGCCCTTGACATCATGGCCTCTGGACCTACTTGTAATGAGAACTATGACAGTTTAACCGGTGAACCTCTAGGCGCACCAGATTTCGGCTGGTCAACTCTAATGGTCATAATTTTAATGGATCTTTACGGTGCCTGAATTTCAGGGATTCAAATTTACCCAAAAATTTATTTACTGTTTATTGAAGATTTTCTTCGGCTAAATTAAACCTTATATTCTGGAATACGGTCAGCATAAATTATGTCTCGAAAATATAGGTTGGGAATAGCGGGATTAGCCCACGATCATGTCTGGGGATTACTAAACCAGTTTAAGGACACAGGGAAAGTGGAAATAGAGGCCGCAGCTGATTTAAACCCTCCGCTCCTAGAGAGGGCAAAGGAGCTCTTCGGTGTAAACAAAATTTACACAGATTTTTCAAGGATGCTTAAAGAGAGCGATCTTGACTTAATACTGCTATGCACGGAGAATAGTAGGCATGCGGACGTTGTGGAGGCGGCTGCCGAAAAAGGTGTCCACGTAATTATGGAGAAACCCATGTCCGCTAACCTGGAGCAAGCTGAACGGATAGTTAAGGCGGCTGAGAAACATAGAATAAAGGTGATGGTTAATTATCCCACGACGTGGAGCCCGGCCGTACAACAAGCATACAAGATGGTTAAGGAAGGCAGGATAGGCGAAATCTTCCATGTACGTTTTAGAGGAGCCCACGCGGGGCCAAAGGAGATAGGCTGCTCACCCTACTTCTATACATGGCTCTACAATAAAGAGCTTAATGGGGCTGGGGCGCTCATGGATTACTGCTGTTATGGCGTGAACCTATCGCTATGGTTTCTGGGGCGTATGCCTCAAAGCGTAGTGGGGGTTATGGGAACATTAGCCAGAACATATTTAGAAGTGGATGACAACGCCGTGATCATAATGGATTTCAAGAACGCTTTCGGCATAGCCGAAGCATGTTGGTCGCAAGTGGGATCCTACCCCATCCATGGGCCGATCATAAACGGTGTTGACGGTTCACTTGCAGTTGAGGAGGATGGAAAACTACATTTCTATTCAGTTAAGACTAAGGGTAACTATAGGGATATATTGCATGAGGTTATAGATCCGCCTCAACCGCCTAAAGGCTTGAGAAACGGTCCAGAATACTTCTTAGAATGTATAGAGAAAGATATGAAGGTAGGGGAACCTTTAAACATTGAGTTTAATAGGAATGTTCAAGAGGTTTTAGAGGCTGGGTTACGCTCAGCGCTTGAGGGAAGAAGAATATGTTTGCCGCTAGGAGGGTTGTAGATGAAAAAGATTGGTTTCGGCATAATTGGTTGTGGTGGCATATCAAACTACCTTCATATCCCCGAGCTTAAGGCGATAGAAGAGGCGGAGGTAGTCGCCATAGCGGACATAAAGGAGGAAAGAGCGAGACTCACCGCTGAGCGATTTAACATCAAATTCTGGTATTCTGACTATATGAAACTTCTAAAGAGAAACGACGTTGACGCTGTAGTAATAGCTACTCCGCATCCAACACATGCTAAAATTGCTGTAGACGCAATTAATGCTGGAAAACACGTAATTATTCAGAAACCCATGTGCACAAATTTAAAAGATGCCGAAGCAATCGTGAATGCTTCACGTAAACGTAGCGATTTAAAGGTTATGGTTTTACCGTTTGTCTATTTTGATACACCTGCCTTCGACTACGTTAAAGACCTTCTTAACAGCGGTGATCTTGGAAAAATATGTATGGCTAGGTCCCGCGTGGCTCATGGGGGGCCAGAGAAGTATCAGGAGGAGGTAGCTCGAATGTTTGGTGAGGAAAAAAGCTGCTGGTTCTTTGATCTTGAAAGAGCTCATGGCGGCGTCTTACTGGATTTGGGGGTTTACGCCATAAGCCAAATAGTGTATCTGCTGGGTAAGGTTAAAAGCGTGTCGGCATTAACAGCCACCTTAGATAAACCGGCGAAAGTGGAGGATAATTGTGCGCTACTTATGGAGATGGAAAATGGGGCAATATCTATAGCGGAGACTAGCTGGACGCAGGTTGCGACATTTGAGGGAACAAGCATATACGGGACGAAAGGAACGGTTCTCTTAAATTATTTTAATACGCCAGTAATCTTCTATAGGCAAAAGGATTCAAGCTGGATTATGCCAGCATTAACTAAAGAAAAGGAACCGCAGCACACGCACCGCCACTTCATAAAATGCATACTTAAAGATCTAAAACCAATAGGCACTCCAGAAGAAGGAAAACACGTAGTGGAAATCATGGAAGCAGCCTACGAATCCGCCAAGATAGGTAAAACAATTAGGCTAAAGACGTGAAAAAGCCTATTTTTGCTATTTTTGAAAAGCGTTTAAAAAGTTTGTTAGAATTTGGACTTTCTTAACATGAGACCACTATTGCCACTAAAGTTATTATTACTAACGCTATTAAGGCGTAGCTTACTGTCGTTATTGCGGATAATTCTGCTCAGGTATCTCGGCTAGGACTGATGGGCCATATGTGGCTTTACCTTCAAATATAAGTCTATCACCGTATCTTTTACCGTCTACGCCAGTGAAGGCAGGTATGCTGCTTTAGCATATACTGTTACATAAACGTAGGTTGGAGGCACAGGACTGGCTAATCCCTGGCTTATAAGTCTTTCAGCATCTTCCTTAGGTATACGAACATAATCGCCCATGCTATAGGGCCCATAAGAGAGGCCCTCAGCTCCTATGAACGCCGGAACATCGCCAATAATCCATACGCTTCCATATTCAACTGACGCCTATCACGGTCTTGGTAGCGCGTCCTTCGTAGAAGCCCTTTCAGTCGGATACAGTCTCAGTATGACAAACATGTGCTAAGCCCACCATGAAAACGGATCCATGTAGTAGTTTTCTGGGCATGTTGGCCATCCATCACATGCGTAGCCGTCTTGGAAGGTGTAGAATGGCGTTGGGAAGAAGCCTATCCACGACATCTGCTCAGCCCATATTAATGGGCTTTTCTGCCAAGCTCTATTACTTTCTCCTCCTCCCAAGGAGGAGTTCTTTCCATCTCATCTATGATAGTGTTTAATTCCGCTCTTCTTGGGAATGAATAATTAGCCCATCCAACTATGATGATAAGAGACCATTTTTGCAGAAATGTTTAAGTTATACGCGCATATGAGCAAGAATGAAGCCTATGAAAGAGCTGAAAATATGTGGAGCAAATGGGGCTCTCCAGAGATGTATTAACGGCTTTTCCCTATCAGTTAAGTAGAGGTATGAGACGGAGAGTAGTTACATCTTTAGCGCTGCTTATGGAGCCAGATCTGATCATGGCGGATGAACCAACCTCAGCCCTTGACGTTATAAATCAGCAAACAGCTTTAACGATGCTTAAAGGCTCCCAAAAACTCTCAAAAACACGGTAGTTATAGTGTCTCATGATATGGGAGTTCACGGGGTTATAACTCATAGGATAGCTGTCATGTATGCTGGTAGAATCGCGAAATAGGAAGAACAAAAAATCTTTGAAGATCCTTGCATCCCTATACTCAAGCCTTAATAAAGGCATTACAAGACTAGGAGATAAATTTCAGCGTAAAGGTTTAAGCGGGCATCTACCCGATTTCAAGAATCCGCCGCCAGGATGCAGGTTCAGTCCAAGATGCCCATTCTCAGAAGCTCAATGTAGAGAGAAGCGCCTACTTTACGTGAGGTGAGGCCTGGACGTTATGTTGAATGCTGGCAATATTCCACATGAAGGAAGTGATTCCAATAAATGAAAACTTTCTACTCCAAATAATAAATGTAAGCAAAATATTTGGTTACGGCTTTCTCGACAGAATTAAGTTTCCCGCCGTAGACCAAGTGCCTTTAAATATTGAAAATAAACCAAAGATATTTACAATTGCTGGTGAAAGTGGATGCGGGAAGACAACACTTGCGAGAATATTACTTAGGATAATTGAGCCAAATACGGGAACCATTCTTTATAAAGGTAAGGACATACAAAAACTCGGTTCGAAGGATAAGCTATGGTTCTTGAAAGAGGTTCAGGGCGTCTTTCAAGATCCTTATGATACGTTTAATCCACTGAAAAAGGTGGAACATATCTTTATGAAACTGCAAGAAATTTACTGGGGTTAAAAGATTATGAGGCTGCATCTAGATATATAAATGATGTGTTAAGCTTCATGAGTTTATCCTTTAAAGACATAAAAGGTAAATATCCGCGTGAGTTCTCGGGTGGAGAATTACAGAGAATCTCCATCACTAGAGCGCTTTTATCCAAACCCAGTCTTATAATTGTAGATGAACCTGTATCTATGATCGACGCCTCTATGAGAATGAATATATTAAATATGTTTAAGAGTCTTAAAGACGACGATAAAATATCATTTATCTACGTAACGCATGATCTCGCAACAGCTTATTATATAAGTGATGATATAGCGATAATGTATAGAGGTGTTATTGTTGAGGTAGGACCAGCTGAGAAGGTGCTCATAGAGAGATATCACCCTTATACTAAGGCTTTGATAGAGACTTTGCCTGAGTATAGTAAGAGAAATGAATGGTTTGCTAAAAAAGTAAAGCCTCCAGGCATAGAAGTTAAAGAATTTATGATATCCTATTATAAATATGCGCACTTATGTCATTTCAAAATGGATATATGTACCCAAAAAAGACCTCCTATGATCGATGTTAATGGAGTAAAAGTTTCTTGCTGGCTATATAAAAAATAATTGGAATAAGAAATATTAAATTCTAAGTCTTTATTAATTTAAGTGGAGTGGATGGTCTGATGTTACCAAATAAATTTCGCACTGTTATTTTTTTGATTATCGTGGCATATTTGTTGCTACAGATCACCTTTGCTAATATTGATGATTATGTTGAAGTTTACATTTATGATTTCCCCGAATTTAAAAGTTTGAGGGAGATAGAAAATCATCTTAGCAAATACCCTAAATTAAAGTTAACATTCCGCTATTTAAATGAGTCGAATAATCTAGAGGAATTTTTAAAGGTAGTCAATATCTTAGTTACGCATGGAGTTTCTTTATTGCCCCCCAACTTCTGTACTCCTTGTGAAATGGCGCGAGGATTAAATTGGCAGGAGATTTATATAAGATATTCAATTCCATTAATACTAGTTTTTCAGAACGGAAAAATAATGGTCATCATGATTTCAAGATATGATAAAAATACATTGGAGCAGGCGCTCGCCTCCTTTGATAACGTAACAAAAATATTTTTATCTAATGGAAGCATAGAGCCATTAAAAGAGGAAGCAAAGGCGAGATTAGAAGGTCTTTTTGAAAACAAGATAAAGTCTCAGACGAGCTCCTCCCATTTCTTGCCCATTATAATTATGGCGGCACTTGTTGACGCCATAAATCCATGCGAATTTTTCATTCTCATAGTTTTTCTCTCATTAGTTGCTATGCGACTTGGCAGAGAAGCTGTCTTAAAGTTTGGGATAGCATTCTCAATAGCGATTTTCACCGCCTATTTTATGATGGGTCTTGGAGTATGGAGGTTAATCGGTTATGTTCGTGAAGCACGTCTGTTTGTCGCCATTTTAGGTTTGTCTCTCGGACTTAGGTCAATACTGAACTTTATTTTCGGCCTATTTGGACTTTCAATAGGCTTCAGAGAAACTATTGGAAGTATTTTAAATAGAAAATTTAAACGAGTCCCAAAATTTCTCTCAGAAAAAGTTACCACTCTCTTAAGAAATTTTTCTAACAAGCCCTTATCAGCTTTCTTCATAGGAACCATCACAAGCATCTTTCTCCTACCATGCACATCAGGGCCATACTTAGTTGCCTTAAGTCTTATGGCAAACCTGGAAACACAAATACAGGGGCTTTTGTTTCTCACATTATATAATAGTATAATTATTACGCCATTTTTGATAATAACCGTTGGTATTTATTTACTGAAAATTAAAAGCGGTCAATTAAAGAGGTGGTTTTCCAAAGGGCAGAAATGGTTAAATCTCATAAGCGGACTATTAATATTAACTTTAAGTGTTTACTTAATCTTCTACGCATTAGGGGAGATCTAGAAAAATAATTTTATGCATTTAGAAAATGGTAAGATAATTTTCATATTTTGTTAGCACATAACACGGCCATGAATCAAACCAGCGTAAATCTACAAAATATTAGCATTTACGCGTTAAAAATAATGACTGAAGGAAGCTTGTTTACTGCATTGCTATACCACGCATCTACGAACGCAGCAAACACTATACTACTTGTTATTTATCAAATTATTAGAGCACTTGGAATTGAAAGAGACTCGATATGGGTTCCATCTATGGGGTAGGGTGATTCGTGCACATTTTGTGCGCATATATTGGTATGACTAGGTAAATGAAGCATCGCCCCTCTTAATAGGAATAGAAGGGGATCCTCCACTACGCCTACCTAGATCGCGTAACGTTAATCCTAATCTCACACTATAAATTCCAACGCTTGCTTTATAAATAAGTAATCTTTTTAAGGTTTAAAGATTAATTTAGTTTTATGAGTATTGTAAAGCAGATCATGTATTTTAGAGAGCCTGGACCGGAGAATACGGATGCTGTTTTAGACTGCGTTCTTAGAAGAGTTAGAGGGCGATATTAAAACAGTTGTTGTTGCAAGCACGTCTGGTAAAACAGGTGTCAAATTTGCTAAATCCCTTAAAGGAGTATGCAATGTTATAGTTGTTTCCCATGAGGAGATGAAGCAGGAGATTAAGGAGGAAATCTTAAGGTTTAGCGGAAAACCTCTAGATAAAACACATC
Source organism: Candidatus Bathyarchaeota archaeon (assembly GCA_018396655.1). Lineage (GTDB taxonomy): Archaea > Thermoproteota > Bathyarchaeia > Bathyarchaeales > DTEX01 > DTEX01. Next base: position 1,778 of record JAGTQF010000028.1, on the reverse strand, counting down.
TTCCTCTGCACGCGCGCGGAATGAACGCTGTCAGAAATAGCTTTTACACTTTAGGACAGGGCTTTAAGGTTTGCGTAGAAGTGGTGTTAATAGCTTCAGATTTAGGGGCATTGAATACTGGGGAAGACGTTATAGCTGTTGCTGGAACGGATAAAGGTTCAGATACCGCTATAGTGGCCAGAGCCTGCAAAACTAGCGACATATTTAGTAAAGATAAATTAAAGAGACTTGAAATCAGAGAAATATTAGCCATGCCCCTTAAGAAAATGTGGTGGTAAATACTCCAGCCTACAATAAGCCTCGCTTCTCCCTTTAATAAGTAAGCAGAACCTTAGTTCTCAAGCCTATAATTAGCATGAAAGAGGATTAATCTTATGGGATAGATATGCCACCACTACAGTCTTTTAACATGCTGGGGTGATGAATTAACCTACCCGTTAATGGAACATTAAGCTTCTCAGCAACATTTAAAATAACAAAGAAAGACATAGAAGAGAAATAACAAAAGATGGAGAGGATGTTTACCTCAAGTTTAACAAAATAATAGTTGACATGGAAAATATAGCAAATGAGATGCTAGCCAGCATTCAGCTTCCTTCTCGCCGCTATTATTGGTGACCTACTTAATTGCTACTATAATTGCTGGGCTGCGATATTCAGTACTATTGTTACGTCTCCATTATTATACACTCCATAGCGTTGAAAAGGGAAGCGATCCGAGGGCTTTCAGAGTATCCGGAAAGCTGATGCTGATCAGCGATGCTGAACAGATTACCCAGAAACGGGGATAAGGTATTTGGTCACTATGGAAGCCTCAACTCGCTTAGGCGCTGCTTTGAGAGGTATAGGAGGAGGGCTGCCGATAAGTTTGGAAACCCGAGGCTGCTAAAAATATCATTCCACACGCTCCGCCACTGGAAGGCAACGATGGAATACGCAAAGACTAAAGATATACTCCACGTAATGAAGACCTTAGGCCACAGAAGAATAGAGAATACATTAATTTACACTCACTTGGTGAAATTTGAGAGCGATGAATATGTATGCAAGGTTGCTAGGGAGCCTGAAGAAATAGCCAAGCTAATAGAGGCGGGCTTTGAATACGTCTGTGAACACAATGGGCTCAAATTCTTTAGAAAGAGGAAGTGGATGGAAGGTAAGGATGTCGCAGGCCGAAATAATGGTGCCGCGGGCCGGACTTGAACCGGAGACGGCTGGAGAAATCTCCTGCAAAACCATCTTTCTTTTTCCACTTTATGTTTTAGTTTGAAGATGAAAGTTGATGGTGTAGGATCTTGGTTTCTACATTCATGTCTAGGAGTATGGGGATATTTATAACCCCCTTTAAGGTTTTACGTAAATCTAACGTGGGTATATTATGTGAATAAAATATAAATCCCACTTTATCTAAATTTTCCTAATTGGTGGGAAAATGAGTATATTGGAGATTGACGATAAGGGTAGGCTAACTATACCTAAGGAAATCAGAGAGTCTTTAAACTTTGGGAAGAAGGTTTTGGTTATAAATGCTGGTGATCATCTTAAGATAATTCCGTTACCCTCTGATCCCTTTAAAACCCTTCATGGCGCATTTAACGTCAACAAGCCATTTAGGGAGCTTAGAAGGCAGGCGGAGTTGTTGGCTGAGGATGAGGCAAGTAAATAAAGGGTTGATGGCGTAATGCCGCTCTTGGAAAATGACGTTATCTTTGCCTATCTAAACGAGTATGATTCTAATCACCCTATTGCGGAGAGAATATTTAGGAAACTTCAGGAAG
>JAGTQF010000027.1 GCA_018396655.1 Candidatus Bathyarchaeota archaeon | reverse complement strand
ATTAGCCCCAGTTTCCCGGGGTTATTCCCGTCCTGAGGGTAGGTTAGCTACGTGTTACGGAGCCGTCCGCCGCGCCCTCCCCAGTGACTGGAGGGCGCCGACTCGCATGGCTTAGTCCCACCCCGATAGCGGTGGGGTCCGGCAGGATCAACCGGAGTTGGGAGTAGGTCGCAATCATCTTGATTGCGGGGTTCGGTGGTCCCGCCTTGGACCTTAGCTTTTTGGGGCTAAGGTCCGCATTAATTGTGTCCGTGGCTGGAGGTCAATGCTTCATTGGGAGGCTGAATCGCCTCCTTTTTATCTGCATTGACGCCGCCGTCGTGCCACGGACCTCGATATATAGTTCATCCTTTCATACATAAATACTTTTTGCCTTCATTGATAAAACTTATCAGTTGATTGAGCCTAATACTTTAGATGTTGTTGAGAGGGTGCTAGTTTATGGGTGTTCCAGAGAGGTTTCGAAGCGTTCTAGAGCCTTTTATTGGAGATTTGAAAGCTCGTGAAATTATTTCCGGGATAGGTTTATTCGGCAGCTGGAGTCGTGGTGATGCTTCGCCCAGCAGCGACTTAGATTTGCTGATTATCGAGAGCAGAGATTTCGATTATGAATATCTTGAAAGGATCGAATTAAATGATTGTCTCATAGATCTTAATTACGTTCCAAAGAGTTGGATAGTTTATAGGGTTCCACCCGAACTTGACCAGAAATTGTATGAGTTACAGGTAATGTTTGATAGGGATGGTTCCCTGACTAAAGCCAAAAATCTAATGTCTAAGGTTTATTGGAGGCCTGAGAGGGTTGAGATTAGGACTGAAGCTTATCTTGTTGAGGCTGACACTTATTTAAGCCGCGCAAGAACGGCTTTTAACAGGGGCGACTATAAAAGCGTGAAGGTTAATTCCATTAGGAGCTTCTGGGCGCTAATGAAGATCTTAACTGAAATTAGTAGGAGACCAGTTCTATACAGTCACTTCATAAGGAATCTGGAGCAGTCATCTAAGAGCCTAGACATGCAGGGTTTATACGAAGATTATATCGATCTTATAGGTTTTGCTGGAGTTAATAGGGCTAGCTTAAAGCTTATGCTTGAATCGTTATCATCTGCATGGATGGGTGTGATAAGATTCACTTCAGCTAATTTGCAGGCGCTCAAAATAATTCATCCCAAGATTGCTACTAAAATCAGCTATTATGCTCGTGAATCATTTCTTAGAGGTTTAATTGCGCGTGTAAATGCGCTTATAGATGAGAATGATTTCTTGGAGGCAGCCCACTACATGTTTCATGTAATGGTTGATATGCTTGAAAACTATGCATTTCTAGTATCAACGGCTGAGGGTCTAAGATTTGACTATGCTATACTTTTAAGACATCTCAGCGAATCCAAGAAATCCCCAATAGAGGTTTACCAGGGAGCTATTAACGTTTTAGATGTTAAGGAATTTTCGAGCCATGATGCCGATGAAGCCCTTAAAACTGTGACGGAGACCGCTGTGAATATAAGGCAGAGGAGAAAGGACTTAATAGCGCGCTTTATAGGATAGGCTAATTCGGCTGGAAGAGGGCAAAAAGAAAATAAGCCTCATCCTATCCATAATATTTCTTAGTTGTAGCTGTAAGGAGAGACGAGTAAGCCCGGTGGTGTAGTGGACAAGCATGGCGGGCTTTGGACCCGCCGACGAGAGTTCGAATCTCTCCCGGGCTACCAAAACACATCAATACCTCCCTCCGCCAGTGTAAGCTTTTAAAAGTTAAAAGTTGAAAATACCATTAAATTTGAAGCAAAATATTTTGAGGTGCAAGCTCCATGAATATTGAGAACGTCATTTTAAAAGCTCTTGAGTATGGCGATGGAGTTGTTAAATTAGCTCCGGTGTGGGTTCCGAGGAGCTTTCTTTCTCCAGGTAAGCGGCTTAAGTTGGCCTCGGAGGATATATACGCTTTGGGTGTTGAGAGGGGTGGGATTGATGAAAGGTGGCTTGCATCAACAACTAAAGCCGATAACCCTGGAGCGCCTGAGGATGAGGGCTTAAGTTATATTGTCATTGACGAGGGTTCGAGGATAAATAGGGTTCTTTTAAAGGATGCAATCGACCTTTTAGGGGAGAGATTTCTTGGAAAAGATGTCATACGCAAGCATGGTGGATGGGTTGTACTAGCAAAATTCTTCGACAATTCATGCCCAATCCCACTACATTTACACCAGATGGAGGAGCATGCCTGCAGAGTTAATAAGCTTCCAAAGCCAGAAGCTTACTACTTTCCGCCCCAACTCAATATTGTTGAGGGAAGATTCCCATACACTTTCTTTGGTCTGGAGCCAGGCACAACCAGGGAGGACATTAAGAAATGTCTCGAAAGGTGGCATATGGGCGACAACGGGATTCTATACTTTTCCAAGGCCTATAAGCTTAAGCCTGGAACAGGATGGATTGTTCCCGCCGGAACACTCCATGCCCCAGGAACCCTTGTGACATATGAGGTTCAGAAGGCTTCGGATGTTTTCGCAATGTATCAGTCTATGCTTGAAGATAGACCGGTCCCATGGAACCTTCTTATTAAAGATGTTCCAAAGGAGCATCACCGGGACTTAGATTATATTGTTGATATGATAAACTGGAAAGAGAATCTGGACCACGAATTTAAGAAAAATCATTATATTGAGCCTATTCCAGCCATGAATCCTGAAGAGTTTAAAGAAATGGGCTACGAAGAGAAATGGATTATTTATGGCCTGGACGATTTCAGTGCAAAGGAGTTAATAGTATATCCTAGAAGAAGCGTGAAAATACATGATAGAGCAGCTTATGGTCTCATAGTTATACAGGGGCATGGAAGAATAGGTAAGTTTAGGGTTGAGGCGCCAACAATAATAAGGTATGGTGAGTTAACAAATGATGAATTCTTTGTAACTGTGGAAGCGGCAAAAGACGGTGTAGAGATAGTCAATGAGAGTTCAAGTGAGAGTTTAGTTATACTGAAGCATTTTGGTCCCGGAAATCCGGAGGCTCCGAAGATTCTAAAGCGCAATTGAGTTCAAATTTCTAGAGATATGGCCAGTCTAATCTTGTAATTTCCCCATTTTATTTTCTAAGCTTCGGATTAAGGTCATTTTCTTTTCATCGTTTATTTCCATTTTAAGATTCTTGTATCCAATTATCAATGCGCCAATAACCGGGTAGATTACTGGTGGTGTGAATATGGCGTTAGGTATATGCCTTAACACATATTCCTTAAAATATTCCCAAACTGTCAGACTTGCTCTAAAAACTCCGCCAGATACCCCAATAATTATGTACTCGTCTCTTTTGAAGAGTTTTCTGGCAATCGCAATAGCGGACTGCCCTAGCTCCTTCCCAGCTTCCCGCAGTATTTTAATCGCTATTCTGTCACCTCTCTCCGCTGCTGAGAAAACTATTCTAGCTAGTGAGGCGATGTTTGTTGATGTAACCTCGTGATAAATTTTTGGAACTATATCCTTTAAATCGCTTACACCGAATTCCTTCATAAGCATCTCTGTTAAAATGGTTTTCTTCCCCCTTCCATCATAGGCTTTGGTGGCGAACCCTAGAGCTCTTCTCGCTATGTCAAATGCGCTTCCTTCATCACCAATAAGCCAACCCCAGCCTCCAGAAATCATGCTCTCGCCCTTACTATTGATTCCGTAGGCTATAGAGCCCGTCCCCGCCACGACAACTATGCCCGGCTTACCATTCGTTGCGGCATAAAATGCCACAATAACATCATTCACTATAATCCTGTTTTTAGCAGCGTTAACTGGGACTATCTGGCTCGAAATTATTTCATAATCACGCTGGGTTGTCAGCCCACCTATTCCAAAGCATCCAACATCAGCAATTTTACCCTTCAAGCATTCATTCTTAATGCTTGAGTAAGCTCGTTGAACCGCTAACTCAACATTCATGCGCGCCTTCTCCACACCAATAACATTGTAGTTGCATGGTCCAGCAGACCCAATCCCTACAATCTGAAAATTATCATTGGCAATTACACATAGAGTTTTTGTCGCTCCACCATCAACACCTAAAATCAATTTATCCGCCAATCTCCCGCCCTCAGCTCTAATTAATTCTCTAAGCACCCCTTATCTTTTCTTGTTATGCTTGAAGAGGTCCGCTATATCTTGTTACAGAGGTTTAATTCTATCGAAGTATTCAGCTATTATCGCTTTATTTGCTTCTTCACCACCGGGCAGATGTGCGCTCATCCAAATCTTTGGAATTACACCTTCTTGAAGTAATTCGTTCACGGTGGCTATTGTTAAACTCTGCAGGATAAATGAGTTTATTATTGTTGATATGGCTGCTACTTTCGTTGGTAGCCCCTCAATTTCAATAACAGCGTCTCCTGGCGGCATTTTATTATCTATTGTAACATCGGACACTTCATAAAGTTTCTTTCCAAAGGGGTTCTCAGCCGGGAGAGAACGCGAATACTCCTTAGAGGTTATAGCGATAACCTTAGCACCCCTCCTTTTAGCCTCCATCCCAGCTTCAACTGGAACAGTTCTATTCCCAGAGTTAGAGATTATTATTAGCGCTGAGCCATCTTTCAAATCATAATACTCGAGTAAAGCTTTGGCGTATCCCAAAATCCTCTCAAGGCTTGTGCTCTTTAGCGCCCCATTATACGCGGATAAACTTAAATCCAATATCGGATATATTTGCGGTAAGCCGCCAGCACGATAGAAAATGTCTAAGGCTAAAGCCATAGAATGCCCTGCACCAAAGGCATAAACAAAATTGCCCCTCTTTATACACTCAGCGATTATTTTTGAGGCGCTTAATATATTCTCGCTCTCTTCCAGGCAGATTCTTTCAATCAGCTCAAATATCTTGCCCTTAAAATTCTCAATATATCTGCGCATAAGCGATTTCAAGTTAGAGAAGATTAATAAGTTTTTTCATAGGGCTCCCCGTCAATGTACACTTCTACTATCTCTAACTGTTTGTTCATTATGAGGACATCCGCCTTATAGCCCCTGGATATCCTGCCAATACTCCTTAAGTCCATAGCATTACATGGCGTGGTCGTCGCCATCCTTATTGCCTCCTTTAAAGGAAAGCCGACTTTAAGGATATTCTGTACAGCCTTTATCATCGATATTGTGCTTCCAGCGAGAATTCCATCCTCAGTTCTGGCCACACCATTTTTAATTATAACCTTACGCGGTCCAAGCCAGTAAACTCCGTTCTTAAGTCCAGCTCCCGACGTCGCATCGGTCACTAAAATGGTTTTATTTGAACCCTTACATTTTAGAATTAAACTTATTGTTGCCGGATGTAAATGTATAAGGTCTGCTATTATTTCCACATAAACGTTTTTTGCCATTAGTGCCGCGCCAACAATCCCCGGTTCACGATGATGAAATTCTCTCATGCCATTATATATGTGTGTTATGATGTTCGCGCCAGCATCGATGGCACTTGATGTCTGCTCATACGTTGCATCACTATGTCCCAGTGAAACTTTAACCCCAAATCTTCCTATAACCTCCCTTATGAAGTCTATTCCGCCCTCGATTTCAGGAGCAATCGTTATTCGCTTTACAAGACCATGGCTCATACCATAAAATCTTTCAAACTCCTCCAAAGATGGTTTACGCATATATTCTGCAGATTGGGCTCCTCCCCTCAGAGGATTAAGGTAGGGACCTTCAAGATGAATCCCCAAAATTTTTGACCCACCACGTACCCTCGATGCTGAATTAATCCTTTTAATCGCCATCTCTATCTGCTCCGATGAATCTGTAACAGTTGATGGCATATATGCAGTTACACCGGTTGTTGGCAAAATCCTAGAGAGCTCTATAATGTCTTTTTCTGATGAGTACGTTACGTCAATGCCAAAGCCGCCATGGGTGTGAATATCAATAAATCCGGGTGTGAGAATGCAATCATCATATTTGTGAATCTCACTCACATCTTTAGGCTTATCTAAAGAAATACCAAATATTTTATCCCCATTGACGAGAACATAACCTTCTCTAACTACGTTATTTGGGGTTAAGATTAGCCCAGCCTTTATGGCGAACATTTAAATCCGTAATAACTAAAGGCATATCATCATATAATCTTGGTGCTCCAAGAGATGCTATAGGAATGAGATAAAGAAGTTAAAAGTTGCTGATCGCCTTAGGAAAACATTTAGCATAATTATTTCCTAACTTTTATCAATCTTTTTTATATGCTGAATTGGGAATGGTCTTTTCAGCGAATATACATATGGTATTGCTATGTCAACTTTATCGCTTGCCTGTATCGCTTTAATTATCCTCTTTGTGAGCTCATACATTATCCTTGGCCTTTCAGTTGCTAAAGTCATAAACCTAAGTCTCATGAATACACCATACCAGTCGGAGACGTCTGCGCGAATATATGGTTCTTGCCCTGTCGCCTTTATGATATCTGCCGTGACCTCTCTAGCAGCGTTCAAGAGTATTCTTTCAGCCTCATCCCAATCTGAGTCAAACGTGATTCTGAGAACAAACTCGTCAAGTATATATGCTGGACCCGAGTCTGTCCCGCTTCTCTCAAACTTCTTACGGAACTGCTCAATGAGTTTTTCTTGCTCCTTTGGTGTATAGTTAATTATCAGCGTGTTAAAGAGCATAGCATTCGGTATGAGAATGGTTCTATTCACCGGTTCCTCACTTCCAACAGAGCCGCCCACTTGATTAAGTATTGTATAGAGTGGGGTTACAGCGACAACATCACCTACTAGACCGTAAGATGGTAACTGGACTCTGTCGCCAACACTGAACGGTCTGATGAGTGATATAAGCAGCCAACCTGCTATTCCAGTTATAGGCGCCTGCAGAGACCAGCCGAGGAACATTCCACCAAAGGCTGCAAAAACCGAGCCCAATGCTCCAAGCGAAAACCAATCGCTTAAAATTGATATTACGCCAGTTAATATGAGCATGGCTTTTATAACATTATTAATCATTAACGTTTCGCCCTCTTTAGCTCCCGCCCTTAACATTGCTGACTTAATTAGCGATGAAATGATTAGATAGAGCATGGTGAGCCCGGCGAATAACATGAGGGCTGATATAAATTTGATGGTATAATATTCAGTAATCACATCAATAAGAAGGGATCTGCCGCCCAATAAGTAATACCACATCCCAATGGTGATTATTGCGGCAATGAATATCAACATGGTTTTTCTTGGCATTGATATATCACCACGCAATTAATGAATCGAGCAATATGGCTACCTAAATTTGAGTATACGATGAATCACGGCTTTTACCTTACCAACTAACAGAGTTGCTTCAAGAGGATATTTATTATGAAATCCATCAGCGTCAAGCGTATATTGACTGCTTATCGAGGGCTTATAAAGATCGTCGCCATCAAATTTCGCATAAATTCTAACCCTGCCGCCTATCTTAAAAACCTTTAAGCCCTTTATGATAAATGTCCCATCATCTGATGTTATTCCATAGGCAAGTAGTTCATCCTTTCTAAGGGTTCTCATGTCATATACGCCTATTTTAGCACCTCCTATTCCCTCTCCAGAGAGGGCGTCAATTAGTTTGCCAGTCACGGTGAAATTGGAGTTACCCGCTTCATCACCATTTGTTGGCTCATTAAGGATTAGTTGGCTGTCTCTTCTAAGAGCCCATAATCTGGGAGGGAAGGTATTTGGCTGTTTATAGACGGTTGCACCATTTATTGAAACCTCATAGTAATACATGGATTCCTGAAGCGGCTTGAAAGGAACCATTATCCTCTCGCTTGAAAGTGGTGGTAAAGTCACAACATGTTTACTCTGCTTAACATTAACGTCGGGTAAAATTCTATTGTTCCTATAAATGGTTACCTTAACTAAACCTATAACGGTTTGCCTTCTCAGCGGATTCTCAACAATCGCCTCCACATAAACATCTTCGTAGACGAGACATTTAAATATCTCTTTACCGCTTGAATCAATCCATCTCGAGGACTTATATTGCGGTATTGTCTTCATCAAATTCTCATCTTTTCCTCCACTATCGTTTTTCAGAGATTTCCTTTGTAGTGTGGAGGGTTTTTATGGTAAATAGGCGTAAATTAAACAACATATAATCGCCAATAGGGCTCCTACTAAACCCCAAAGAGCCCACTCTAACCCATATAATTGTGGGAGAACATATAGGAAAAATGGTAAAACCTTAAGGTACAGGAGATTGGCGGCAGCGCCTAGTATGAAGCCCAAAAGCCCTATCAAGGAGAGAGCAGCCGCCATCTTAAGCTTTTGGTTCATTATACCTTCCACCCAAAAGTGGGTTTAAGCCCCCTCTTTATTTGAGCCTTCTTATCATCGACGCATCTATAGAGTTATTATGTGATGCTGAGTGACAAGAGATAGAGCCTTTATATTTTGGAATTAATCTATCAACGTGAGGCATGCGGCTATGGACGAGTTAAGGGTTGGTTTTATTGGTTGTGGTGGTATAGCTGCTGTGCACGTCGAGCGGCTTAGGAGTTCAAATAAAGTGCGAATGGTAGCTTTCTCTGATGTGATTGAGGAGAGAGCAAAGTTATTTGTTGCCAAATATGGTGGCAACTCTTATAGAGATTGGCATGAAATGTTAGATAATGAGACGCTGGATATAGTGTATATTTGCCTTCCACCATACGCCCACACAGATGAGGTTACTGTTGCTGCAGAGAAGGGAATACACATTTTCATTGAGAAGCCTATCGCATTAGACATGAAAGTGGCGAGGGAGATGGTTAAGGCTGTGGAAAGGAGTGGTGTAAAGAGTCAGGTTGGCTATAACTGTAGGTTTGGATACGCGATTGAGGAGGCTAAGAGGCTCATAGAGAGTGGTGAAGCTGGCGATATTGGGCTTGTTATGGGGATGTATTGGTGCCACTTCATTAGAGAAGATTGGTGGATAGACAAGAGTAAAAGCGGTGGGCAAATAGTTGAGCAATCCACACATCTCTTTGATGCATTGAGATATTTATGTGGCGATGTGGAAGTAGTTTATGGAAGCATGAACCTTAAATTCTGGAGCGATATTCCAAACATCACCATAGAAGATGTGAGCAGCACAGTATTCAAGTTTAAGTCGGGAGCCATTGGAGCAATCACAGCAACAACATGGGGCGCTCACGCACAATGGTGGTTTAGATGGTGGATGGCAGCCAGAAATTACACATTTGAGTCAAGAGACATTAACACTCTGACATTATATTCCACAAAGCCTCCAGCAAAAGCTAGAACTATAACTGAGGAGAGAGATACCTATCTTCTTGAAACTGAGGATTTCATTAAAGCAATCTTAGAGGATAGAGATGCAAGAGTACCCATAGAGGAGGGCGCGAAGACTTTAGAGTTCACTTTGGCGGCTGTAAAATCGGCGGAGACCGGAAGACCCATTAAGCTACCATTAGAGTAATAGGAGGAGACCTGGCAATTCTAGTTGTGAGTGGTGGTAAAGGTGAAGAGAGGAGTTAATGCGTGGATTTATCCATCCAACTTTAAGATTAATGATATCCTAAAAAACTCCAGCAGCATTGGCTATGATGGTGTTGAGCTGAATCTAGATGAGGAGATGCTGAAGATGAGTAAGAGTGAGAGGGCAATAATAAGAGAGATGGCTGAATCGCTTGGCCTAGAGCTGCCAAGCCTTTCAACGGCTCTCTTCTGGAAATATAATCTTGCAAGCCCGGACCCGGATGTGAGGAGAAAGGGCATAGAAATTGTAAGGCTGGGTTGCGAGTTTGCTTCAGATATTGGTGCCTCAGTTTTCCTAGTGGTTCCAGCAGTTGCTACTGCAGATGTTCCATACCAGAATATGTGGGAACTCTCCAAAAGGAGTATTATTGAAGCGGCTAAATCGGCTGAGAACTACGGAGTTACCATTGGCATCGAGAATGTTTGGAATAGGTTTCTTTATAGTCCGCTTGAATTCCGAAGATTCATCGAAGAGATTAACCACCCGAACGTTAAGGTCTACTTTGATGTTGGAAATGCCTTTTTTATGGGTTTCCCAGAACAGTGGATAAGGTATTTAGCCGAGCTAATAGTTTGCGTGCACGTTAAAGACTTTCAAATGTCAACGATGAGATTTAAGCCCCTATTTGAGGGAGATATTAACTGGCAGAAGGTCATGAAAGCCCTTAAAGAAATTGGCTATGATGGCTTCTTAAATGTCGAAATAAGCCCATATCCGGGTCATCCGCTGAAGGCAGCCATAGACTCTAAATTGGCATTGGATATATTGCTCGGAATATTTTAGGTTGCACTATTGCATCATCTCTAAACACTTCTAGGCTCTTAATACCGTAAGGTATTTATTTGGTTAAATTACAATAGTGGATGAAATACTATTAGGAGTGAGGCGGTAGATTTGCCAGAAAGTAGCTCTGTGCTAATTGGGCGAAAACCAGTAATGAATTATGTGCTGGCGTGTATAACTTTATTCCACGGCGGAGCAAAAGAAGTGAGCGTTAAGGCTAGAGGACGAGCAATAAGTAGAGCTGTTGATGTCGTTGAGATTGTGAGGCGCCGATTTCTGCCAGACGTTAAAATAGAAAGCATCGATATAGGAACGGAGCAGATTCAATCGAGCAACAGGAATACGCCAACGAACGTTAGCACAATAGAGATAACATTAACCCGCTAAAAATTGCCATAGAAGAGGCTCCGCCGCCCCTCCTTTATTTTTGGAGGGATAGAAGGAAGGTGAAAGCTGAGCTATGCCAGTTCTGCTTGAGAAGCGGAATATTATGTTCGAAGTGCAGAGCTAAGCTTGAAAGGGGAGAAGTAACACGTTTAGATTTAGAGATTGCTCGCTTACTTGTTTCTATTGAAGATAAGTATCCCTTACTTCAGGATGTTTATTTTCACGGGGCTGTTGAGGCTGATAATATTTTAGCTATACTTGTTAGGAGGGGTGATGCGAATAAAATATTGAGTTATGGCGGCAAGATTATAAGATTTCTTGAGGATAAGACTGGTAAAAGTATTCGCATACTTGAATATAACACAAATGAGAGGAAGTTCCTTGAGGACTTATTCTCACCTCTCTCGATTCTCACAATAAATAAGATTTGGCTTCCAGATGGAACTGTTGAAACAAGGGTTATACTTAAAGGTAGGAAGAAAAGCTCTCTAAACGTAAATGCTATGAGGGAGATTGCCAAAAGAGTTAGGGGGATAACTCTTAGGGTAGAGTTTGCAGACTAGTAATGGTGGCCCAACTGATGAGCATGAACTTACATGCCCTTCAAAGCTGGAAAAGAACTCACTACACAATGGAGATAAACCCGGAGCTTGATGGGAAAGAGGTTGTTCTCAGTGGTTGGATAAAGGAGATTAGGGATTTAGGCGGAATAAAATTTCTGATTTTAAGAGATAAAGAGGGAACGGTGCAGATAACTGTCCCAAAGGATGAAACTAACGAGCAGATAGTTAAGATGGCAGAGGACCTTCAACGTCAGGACTGCGTGAGCATTAGAGGAATCGTTAGAAGAATGGAGAAGGCCCCAAGAGGTGTTGAGGTTATACCCAAGAGCATAATAGTCCTCAACCGCGCTAAACAACCCCTCCCACTAGATATTACTGGTAGAACCCCAGCGGACATTGATGTAAGACTAGACGCCAGAATATTAGACCTAGTGCGGGAGGAGAATCAGGCGATTTTCCGAATACGCCACACGGCCCTAGAGGCCATTAGAGAATTCTTCTCTAAGAACGGCTTTATAGAGATTCATACTCCAAAGATAATTGCTACAGCAACTGAGGGTGGCGCTAACCTCTTTCCCGTCGCATATTTTGAGCGTGAAGCCTTCTTAGCGCAGAGCCCCCAGCTTTATAAGGAGCAGCTCGTAATAGATTTTGAGAAGGTTTATGAGATTGGCCCGACATTTAGGGCTGAGAAGTCTCATACTAGGCGCCATTTGACGGAGTTTATTTCGATAGATATTGAAGAGGCTTTTGCGGCAGCTGAGGATGTTATGCAGGTTGCCGAAAACCTTCTACAATATGTATGCAAGGTTGTTAACGAAAGATGTCGAAGGGAGCTTGAGATACTCAAGCATAAGGTTGAGGTTCCAAACGTCCCCTTCAAGCGCTTAACATACGATGAGGTTATTAGTGAGCTAAAGGATGCTGGGATAAAAGTGAGCTGGGGAGAGGATATACCAACGGAAGCCTATAGAACGCTCGGCAAGATGCATCCATACTTCTACTTTATAGTTGACTGGCCCACAAACATAAAGCCGTTTTACATAAAGCCTAAGGATGATAAGCCGGAGATAAGCGAGGGCTTCGACCTAATGTGGCATTGGATTGAGATAGCATCTGGCGGAACACGCATACATAATAAAGAGCTTTTGATTAAGCGAATGAAGGAGCAGAATTTAAATCCAGAATCATTTAAATATCATCTTCAAGTTTTCGATTATGGTATGCCGCCTCACGCTGGATGGGCCATAGGGCTTGAGCGTCTAGTAATGATGTTAACTGGTGTAAGAAATATTCGAGAGGTTGTCTTATTCCCAAGGGATAGGTTTAGACTTGTACCCTAAGGCTTAACCTTAGCCTGGTGGTCTAGAACCTAACTCAACATCTATTGTTATCGGTTGATTATCTTTAACCACTACCACATTTATTCTCTGACCCGGCATGGCGTATTCCTCTAAGATAAGATGAAAGGTCATTTATTCCAGTTATTCTCCTACCATTTACCGCGATTATAATGTCTCCTCCAATGATTGGTAAGAGATGATTTTCGAAAAGCAATTTAAGATTGGCCATATATTATGAGATATTTGCCCGCATTTAGCTATCGCATTAGATGTTGAGCTCCGAAGTCTTGGAGCTGGGTGGATGGACTATCGCGCTAGGCAGTTGAAGTATGTGCTTGGTTGGCTTATTGCCGGGACTAGGGGTGGTGCTATGAGGGCTCGTATAATTATGGCGCTACATGATACGCCAATGAATGCGAATCAGCTGGCGAATTATTTGGGGGTCGATTATAGAACTATAAGACACCATCTTGAGATTCTCGAGAAGAACAGAATAATAACGTCCGCTGGGGACAAATATGGTGTAACATACTTTTTGACATCCGAGATGGAGGAAAACTATTCCGTATTCGAGGAGATTTGGGAGAAATTTGGGAAAAAAGAGAAAAAGGAGGTAAAGTAAAATGAATAGAGAAATGAATAGTAGAGATAGAAAAGTGGTATTCATAACATTAGTTCTTTTAGCGGTAGCCATACTTGCAATCATGGGAAGCTTAGCCACCACCGGGGCCACACCAGAGCGCCAGATTAAGAGGCGCTGGGGTCTGACTGAGAACCAAATGAGCGAAATTAGGCAGCTAGTGGAGAGATATCGGCGTGGCGAGATTAGTTTAGCAAATCTTGAGTCTGAGATGTTATCAAATTTTAGGGAGTGGGGTATTATTCCACCGCCGAACATTCCGATTCCCGATATCGAACTTTTCTATACTGCTAAGTCTGTTATCTCAACCGTTAATGTCGCGCTGGTTTCAATCTTACTCCTAATATACTTGGATGTTTATCGTAAGACTAAGGCCCAGTTCGCCCTCGGTCTCATAATATTCTCGCTAGTACTTCTCTTCTATACGCTTTCATCCAATCCTTTCATGCAAATGTTATTTGGCTTTAGGGCATTTGGTCTCGGTCCCTTCGCTATGTTACCAGACGCATTCACATTTGTAGCACTAATAATCCTGCTTTATCTCAGTCTCAAGTAAGCCCAGATTTTGATGAATTTAGGATATAATTCTGAAAAACCCTTTTATATGCTATTTTCATCCCAAAAATAATGGTGGAGCAAATTGAAGAAGACTGTAGCGCTGGCGGCCTTAGGCTTAGCCGCATTAAGTGCTATGATTGTTTCAGCATACAGCGTTTTAGCATGGTATAGTGGGCGCTCTTGGATGACAGGATGGGTTGAGCGTAGGGCAATACCTATTTCAGTAGAGCCCCAGTGCATCGGTAACGCTCAGAATTTCACGTGGACTTTTAGGCGTGGCTGGAAATGGGCTCTTGGGAGCAGATGGGGATTTAAGGGGATTGAGATAGAGCTAAGTGAGGGATTTAAGGAGAAAGTTTTGGGAATATCTAGCAGCGATGAAGACGTGCAAAACCTCCTTAATGAAGGTTATAGTGTTAGCGATATCAAAATATCTCACGTGAAGCTTGTGGTTCAAGAGAATGGGCAAATAACTATGGAAGCGGACAAAGCCATGTTAATATTAACCAAGAATGGTAGTAGAGCCTTTGTTGAAATAGACCTTAAGGCTGAGAAGGTCACAAAGATAACCATAATAAGCATAACGATAATTGATAAGAGCACGTCAACTTAACCCCTCCTTTTTCCCTCCACCTTTTTTCCAGAGATAAATGAAGGCGAGATGGAAGAATGTTCGCCTGGAGCTTAGCCATTAGGAATCTGAGGAGGCGGAGATTAAGGACCGCTCTGACGGCCTCAGGTATAGTTGTCGGCATAAGCATGATGTTCATCTTATTATCTCTGGTTTCAGGTATGGAGGCTCAAACGAGAAGCATGATTAGAGCTTTGGGTGGCGCTGATATAACTGTTTCCAATTCCACATCATTTAGAGGTGGGATGGGTGGGGGTGGACCATTTGGTGCGCTGCCAAGCCCAAGCACATTAGATGCATCAATAGCGGAGGTGATAAGTGGGATTCCAGGAGTATACGCTGTCTCACCCCAATTCTCTTTCAGCGGCTCTATTAGCGGTAGGAGGATTACAATATATGGTATTGAGCCAGCATCCTACGAGATTGTTACTGGCGGATTGAATATTGTTGAGGGTAGATTCCTTGCAGAAAACAGCAATGGGGAAATTATCGTTGGAAATGCCTTAATGGAATTCCTAAATTTAACATTAGGTCAAACTGTTAGTCTTAGCGCGGGGCAAGGAGGGAAGGAGCGAACCTTTAATATAATCGGCGTTTTCGAGACAGGGATGGTTTTTCAGGAGTACGCAGCCTATATAACATTAGCCGATGCGCAGGATATTACTGGCGAATATGGGGTTGTAACGCAGATACTTGTGAAATGCGAAGACCCTTCTATAGTTAGTGATGTCGCATCTTTAATATTGTCAACCGTGCCGGGCGTTAGGGTTACAACACCCACAGCAGTTATTCAGCAAGCAAGCCAGACTCTAAATACTCTAACGATGTTCTTTGCTACAATTGGTTTAGTGGCATTGTTCGCCGGAAGCTTCGGCGTAGTTAACACGATGATAATGTCCGTTACCGAGAGAACCCGCGAGATAGGTGTGTTAAAGGCTATAGGTGCAAAAAATCATCAAATAATGAAGGTGTTCCTCGCCGAGTCGCTGCTGATTGGATTAATAGGCGGTGGGGTAGGCGTGGCCGCTGGAGGTATACTCGCATATTTATTTCCAATGTTAACCTCCGGGCTATTTTCAGTCGGCGCTTCACCATTCGGTATGAGGAACGCTGGTTTAAGTGGAAGGGCAATATCGAATATAAGGCTTGCAACGCCGGCAATAACACCCACAAATATTGCGATATGCTTCTCCCTAGGGGCACTAGTTGGAATTCTAGCTGGCCTTTATCCGGCTTGGCGCGCTTCAAGAATGAAGCCTGTGGAGGCACTTAGACATGTCTAAGCTGATTGTTAGGACTATTAACTTGAGTAAGGTTTATAGGCGCGGTAAGGTTAGCATACCAGCTCTGAATAACGTTAACCTACAGATATCAGCTGGCGAGATAGTTGGTATAATGGGTCCTTCAGGCTCTGGGAAGACAACGCTCCTGAATCTTATAGGTGGTTTAGATAAGCCGACCAGTGGCAGAATATTCGTTGACGGTCTCGATATAACGGCTCTAGGTGAGGGTGAACTGGCCGATTATAGGCTTAGGAAGGTTGGCTTCGTCTTCCAATTTTATAATCTTATACCGACATTAACGGCCCTTGAGAATGTTGAGATACCATTAGCCTTAGCTGGCGTTCCCAAGAGTGAGAGACGTGAGAGGGCGCTTAACCTCCTCAGAATGGTTGGTTTAGAGGCTAGGGCTGAGCATAAACCAGATGAGTTAAGCGGTGGGGAGCAGCAGCGTGTGGCAATAGCTAGGGCACTAGCAAACAATCCATCGATAGTTTTGGCTGATGAGCCGACTGGAGACCTAGATTCTAAGTCTGCGCTTGCGCTGATGAATCTCATAAAAGACTTGAATAGAAGGAATGGGCAGACGTTTATTATAGTGACGCATGACCCAATAGTTGCTGAGAGATGCACAAAAATATATAATATCAGGGACGGAAGAATAGAAACGGCTTAAGAGAATTTTTCCCCTCATATCTCTCTGCGTATTTTAGGCAGAAGATACGAAAGTATAAAGCCTAGCATAAGAAGCGCGATTGTTAGAGCAATGAAAATCATAAGAATCAGTGCACCGCTCAAAATATATCCAAGAATCATTATCCCTAAGGAGGCTACTAAAAAGGCTATTTCAGCGTAGCGCTTAACTTTCGAACCGCTTATCACATAATTTGTTAGGGTAAAGGAGACTGCGCCAAAGATTAATGAGAAGCCAACGATCATTATGGCAAAATCGTTATTAATGAAGCCGCGCACTAACCATAATAGTCCGAGAAGTGCGAGAATAACCGCTTGAATCCAGATGCGTCTGCTCTCACTCATTAAGTCATCCCTCAACAATAATCTAAATGAATAGAGTATATTATTTTTTGCATTGCAAGAGAAGCATTGAATTGGTAGCTCACTCTAAAATCCACACTTTATTAGTTGTTCATCCGTTGCTGGCTTCATGTATTCCCTCAGGAGTATTGTTGCGTAAGCTCCCCTTGGAAGTGTGAATTTGAATATGGCTGCTTTTCTTCCAGGCTTCTCCACATCATCTATGATATCAACTTTTAAGCCAATTATGTTTACTAGAGCTAATCTAAGTCTACCTGAAACATCAACTTTTATCGCACGTGCCCTCTTGAAGTCCTCTCTGTTTATGCCCTCCTCCTCTAGGATTTCTCTCTCAATCTCACCCTGTAATCCCTCTGAAAGCGGTTGTTTTGGCCCAATTAGGGGTATTCCAAGGGCGGCTCTTCCATGTTTGAGCTCATCATTCATGGCCTTTAAATTGCTTGCTTCAACTTTGAAGAATCTCCCCCTTGGTAGCCCGTTTTCATCCAATTCTATGACGTAATCCCCCTCAAGCGCCTCTTTTATTGGAATCTTGCGCTTTATTCTCTCGCTTAAGAATCTGTTAAATAGGTATGATTGGTATGCTTGCACGAATAACCTGCGTAGGTTTAATGGAACCTTATATAATGCTCCTAAGTAATCGTTCGGGCTCTTAGAGAGATGCTCTAGTATGAGTCTCTCATAAATTAGGCTTTTAGGGAAGCGCCTTAGGGCTGAATTGAAGTCCATTTTTTCATATAGTTCTCTTCTAATCTCTCTGATTCTTGCGCTTTCGAAGGGGCTTTGGTAAGCGAGGAATGTCAAGACCGCATCTTTAAAGTTGCCCATAACTATGTATTTCCCAACAATATGTGTTATTGGTCTTATGGTTCCAAATCTCTGGTGCCCAAAGAAATTCGGCATACCCCCGAACTCAGCAATCTCCCCATTTATCCTCTCAATTCTCTTTTTAGCGGTCTTCTCGCTAACCCTAATTGACCTAACCGTTACTGTGAATCTATTTCCGAAGAGTTTTTCCGGCGATATTTCTTCATCCGAATAGCCTAATGATTTAATTGATAAACCTTTAATGTTAATGTTTGTAAGTTTACCTGATGAGATGCCTCCTATACTTATGTATTGGGCTGCTAGGGCATCGGCGTCTTTTATTCCAGCAAATCCTATTCTATCGGAGCTTATACCTAGCGCCTTTGCTATCTCCTCTATGGCTAAAATAGTATCCCAGCCCCTCTTAACTAGAACGCATATTAAATAGCGTCCACGCTCAGCCAATGAGCTAAGCCTATTATTCTCAAGCTGGACAGAAGCTCTTGAGCCATCTGTCAAAACCTCCTCAACTATAAAGTCTTCTGGATAGCGCTTTATGAAGCCACCTAAACCCCTGCTTTCCGTAGCATAAACCTTTATTCCAATATTCTCCTCTATGCTTGGAACCCTGAGCATTTACGCAGCCCTCAATATAACGGCAGATTGCCAGTCACCCTATCTACGAGATTTGATGGCGCTGGGCCTATCCCTAGAGCGGTTACCGTGCCTGGTTCAAGTTCAGTTAAGCCCGCATCGGAGATTAATGCTGTTGGTAGGCCTAAATCTTTGGCTTTCTTCTCTAGGCTTAGGAGCTCTGCTTCTGAGTTAACCTTTAGCACTATTTTACATTGTCCCTCCTCAATCCACCCCGTCCACCACAAAGGATTTTTCTTCCTGGCTTCCTCAGCGGATGAGACTGCAGCGTGACTTGCTTGAGCCGCAGCTTTCCCCGGGCTCATTTTTAGGTCGGCCCTTAGCACCAGAGCTTGCTTAAACCTGAAGGCGGACATATTCTTGGTGCATCCCAATCATACGTTGGTTAAGTGGGATTAGTAAAATATGCCTATTATTTATTTTTCGCCGATTTCTATAGCATTACTTTTGCCAGCGATTTCCAGAAGCCTTTTTATGGGGCTTCATAATTAGGATTGATGCTGTACGTCAGATGGGGCTTATTAATGTTAGGTGGGATTTATAGAAGAGTTGGCAGAAACGCTAGGGTGCTGATAGCAACAGAACCATTCTGGAGCATCCCAATGAACTGGGTCTTCTTTTACAGGCCCATGTTCCTGAGCATTGTTATTGGGCTTTCATCAATAGAGATAGGTATGCTCATAAGCACCTTTAATCTCCTAACGATTTTTCTGCCATTACTTGGAGGATATTTAGCTGATAGATTTGGTAGAAAACGTGTTCTCATGCTGTTTGACAGCATATGTTGGCTGTCTTCCCTATTGGTATGGATGGTGAGCCGAAATATCTGGCATGTTCTTTTAGCCTACGTTATTGAAGGCTGTGTATCTGTTATTTATTCAGTGTGGGAATGCCTACTGGTCGAGGATACTATGGTTGAGTTTAGGTCATTTATATACGGGTCTATCTCGGCTATATATACAATCGGCTCCCTAACAACGCCCATAGCCGGATATATTATTGGACTTTATGGTCTTGATGTAGGCATGAGGATACTCTTCGCGCTAGCGTTCTGCTCGCTAGTGCCAATGTTCGCAATCAGGCAAGAGTATCTTCGGGAGCCGGAATTAAGCCGGAGGATTATGATGGATGAGGTCTTCTCGGGATTTAGGGGATACGTGAGCTCCCTGCGCCTAATGGGAAGGAGCCGCATGATTATCGCCTTGCTTCTAATCATAATAGTAGCTGGGTTCTTTAATTCTTCATACGCGTATTTCTCGCTATATTTGATTCATAGGGAGGGTTTTGGGCTGAGTGAGGATGTCGCATCGCTGGTTCCCTTCGCCTCAGCACTGGTTTCTTTAATGCTCTCATTGTTCATTGTTCCAAGGCTTAGGTCTGGAGATGACTACTTAAAGGCTCTTGTTTTAGGCTATGGATTAGGCTCACTAGGAATCCTACTCTTAATATGCTCTCCAAGCGGGCTTTTAACAGTAGCTCTATTTTCCGCATTGTTGCTGGGCTTCTATTCTGCTGTGGCATTCTCGGTTTCAAGAGCATTCCTAGCAAACCAAATTGACGCCATGGATGCCAGAGCTAGGGCTAAGATTCTCTCAATGTCAGTAACACTATCATCACTAGTGAATTTGCCAACCCCGACATTGGCTGGATACCTCTTCAACTTAAGCCCAAAGACAACATTCGCAGCAATCATAATCACATTCGTAACCTCAATACTAATTTTAATCCTAGCGTACACGTCAGAGAAACAAAGAAGACTCAAGCAGCCCATATAAAATGATACCTACCTATCTTCTTAAATAGCCTCCCTCCTCCTACCACAAATAGTAGACAAATGCCTAAAATAGCAAAAAAATCGACAAAATTTTTGGTGCGGCCGCCGGGATTTGAACCCGGGATCGCAGGCTTGGAAGGCTCAAATGGGGTTTGTTTCAGCCGTTTTAGGGATGATTTTCTAAGATATGCTTCCGGCAGGTATAATCCTTTGACTGTTAAGGAGATGCTGAGTTATCTTGATAGGTTTCTTGGCGATAAGCTTCTGAGGGGCCCTGAGGATATTATAGAGGTTTTCAGCGGCTTGAGCGGTGGGCAGATTCATCAGCTTGATAGGGCTTTAAGGGCTTTCTTAAACTACTGCCTTCTTAAAGGCTATCC
>JAGTQF010000026.1 GCA_018396655.1 Candidatus Bathyarchaeota archaeon | reverse complement strand
ATGATTGGGATGATCCTATGCCTCCCAAATCTATCGAATTTCTCAACCCACCTAATCCTAGCCCATATTTCGTCTATCGCCCTCTGAAGTATCAGCCTATACGCTTCCAGAAACTCTGAAACTTCGTAGCCATGCTTAATGTTATATGCTCTAACCTGATATGAGCTTCTTGACACCTTCAACAACCTCCTTATACTTATGGGACCTCATGCCGTAGAGCTTTCCAGCGAAATGAGAAACTATGGTGATCAAGTCTTCCACAAGCTCTTCATGAGGAGTCTTCTCTCCACGATTTATTACCTCTATCTCCGTCCCAAAAACTGAGAACACTCTACTTAGAGTTTCAATCCCAAATCTTGTAAGCCTATCCTCATAAGCAACTATAACCTTTGAGATCCTTCTCTCAAAAACCATGTCTAAAAGCCTTAGAAAGCTCTTTCTATTCTCATTAAGCCCAGAGCCCACGTCTGAAAGAACCTGAACTTCACCGTAACCCTTTTCCTTGGCATAAGTTAGTATCAACTGCTTCTGCCTCTCTAAATCATCTTTTTGGGCTGAGGATGAAACCCTAGCATACCCAATAACAATCCTCTCTTCCCTTAAGCCTAGAATGCGCTTAATCTCGCTTTCAGGAACCCTCCTCCTACCACCAACAGTCCTAACAACCCTAATCTTGCCCTCCTTATCCCACCTCTGAATAGTCCTAGTTGTAACGCCCAGAAGTCTCTTAGCCTCTTTGAGAGTGTAAAGCTTCTCCATCAAGAAGATATTATGACTTATGACTATTTAAGTCCATCTATTTTAAAACTGCTGCAATGGCGTATCCTTATGGAATGAGCCTTTTTTGCCTCCCTTGCCCTTCATCTCTCAATAGTCTCTTTACGGTCTTCCATGAGCTGCGAGCGAAATCCGGACATGAGCCATGCTCCTCAATCCACCTCTTAAGGAAGAGTATAGTTTTAGGGTCCGCGGCATATCCTGAGCCGAAATCACCATATATGCGCTTCAGGTTCTCTATCTCTCTATCTCTTTCGACCTTTGCTATTATTGAGGCTGCTGAGACCACTGGATATATTTTGTCGGCTTTGTGCTCAGAAACTATCTCGATAGTAAATGGTAGTTCCTCGGCGATATGCTGCTTAAACCTCTCGGGAAATATGTCCGATGCATCCACATATGCTATGTCAGGCTTAAGCTCCCTTATAATCGAAGCCATAACATGTGCTTCAAGCCTATTAAGCCTATTTAACCTACCACCATGCTTAACAACGTGGTCTATCTCTGATGGCGGAACCTTGACGATTCTATAATCCCCAACTATCCTAAGTATCTCACCAGCCAAATACTCCCTTCTCTTGGGTGATAGGAGCTTAGAGTCTTTAACCCCAAGTCTTACTAGGTCATTTAAGCCCCTCTCATCGACAAGTATCCCAGCTATGACAAGTGGGCCTATAACTGGCCCTCTACCAGCATCGTCCACTCCGCAAATCCTCATATCTCTTCTCTCACCCGAATACTCTTCCCATAAGCTCGTTGACGATGGTCTTTGGCAGCCTATCTCTATTTTCATATGTAACCTCGATTATGCTCGTATCAGCCCTACCCTTTATCAGATTCGTGAATTCCGAGCTAACCCTATAGTGGATTGTTCCGAGAACCCTTTTTCCAGAGTCCAGAGCCCTTAAAACCGCGGCCTTAAATGCGCTTGAATATAACTCCATTGGTCCAACCTCATCTATAACGATTATACTAGCTTTTTCACAAGCATTTAATATGGCCTTAACGCCAATACCCTCCAAATCTTCTAGGCAGACTCTATATTTACCAATGGATGGCCCGCTTCTCTGACTTACATGGGCTAATATGCCCTTAGCGCCACTATCTAAATCAATTATTCTGAAGCCAACCCTAACCCCCATTTCACGAATCTCCTCACTTACCATGCCGCCGACCTTAACGCCCCCCGCCCTCAACTCTTCTACAACTCTCAAAATAACAGTCGTCTTCCCTACTCTAGGTGGGCCAGTCAGAAATATGTGGTGCTTAAATCCGCTAGAGCCCCTACGCTCTAAGCCTGCTATTAGGGTCAAGGTTGTTTTGCTCCCTTAAAATTGCCTTAACACATCCTCCTTGCCCATTATATGCCCGCAATAGTGGCATCTGAGCCTTAGCGGCTCCTCGCTCTCAACATAAAATATTGGCTTGACAGGTTCACTCTCACTGTTAGATATGCACGGCGGATTTGTGCACTTAATAATCCCCTGAATTATAGATGGGAGCTTAACTCTCTGCTTCTCAACAACCCTATAATTTCTTATGATGTTGATTGTTGCATGGGGGGCTATAAGCGCAATCTTATCAACCTCCTCTGGATTCAATTCCCGCCCCTCAATCTTCACGATATCCTTTACGCCAAGCTTCCGGCTTGGAACATTCATAGCTATAGTTACAACACCGTCACTGCGCCCATCAATCCCCAAAATCTTAATGACGTTAAGAGCATGGCCCTTAGTTATATGGTCAATAACCGTTCCATCCTTAATCTTACTAACCCTAAGAGTTCTCTTAGCCATTCAAGACACCATTCAGATATTTTGGGGACTAGCATGTAAAAGCGTTTCCATTATTTTTTCCACCAGAAATCCTAGATTGATTTAGAAGATGCTGAGTTAAGCAGTTAATTAAATCTGAGATGGCCGGGTTCGTGTTCTCCGATACGTCTCCATAATTATTTCAAACGCTTCCTTAATATTTCTGGCTGGAAATAGTAAAGCAACATCCTCCGGGTCTAGTAGTTGTTGTCTTAGAGGCCACCTTTTAACCCACTCTAAAAAGTCCAACCACATATCACCCAACAATATCACTGGAATATTCGATATGTGCTTAACCTGTAGTAACTGCCATGTGTAGGCGAGCTCGAGGAGTGTTCCAACCCCGCCAGGCGCGACGACAACAGCATTCGCTATCTTCATGAACTCATCTAGGCGATGGGAGAACCTATCAAACTCCTTCTTAATGTCTAGGTGGCTTGACTCAACTTCTTTAAAGGGCAACTTAATTCTTAAGCCTATAGTCTTGGCCTCGCTGCTTCTCCGCCCAGCCCTATGACCCTCACTGGCAGCGTTCATCAATCCCGGTCCGCCTCCAGTAACTATGTTCATTCCAGCCTCGCCTATCATCCTAGCCAACTCGTATATCTCCCAGTAGATTCTGCTGCCCCGTTCTATCCTAGCCGAACCGAATATGGCCACTGTGAAACCTTCAAGGGCAGCCCCTTCTGAATTAGCCATCCCCTAAGCCCTCATGAACACAAGAGTGTAGGATGCCTAAAAATATCTTTCTTTCCATCTCAAAACCTAATAAGCAACTAAGTTATTTCCTCGTTTACTTCTCAAAAAGAGTTAATTTTTATTCCACTCTAGATGATTTTTCGGTGTTGGCGCTTGGGTTACTGCTCTGCTAGTGATGTTAGGTTCTTGACAGGCGTTTCGGAGTCTGCTATAAGCGATAGTGAGATTGAAGAGTTGATTGCTTTAGGGGACCAGCAGATTAATGATGATATAGGCGTTTTCAGCAATCCAATTCCATATAGGATTAGGCTTCTCTCGGCTCTTCTGGCCTCAATAAGATTGTTCAGTCGCCCAGATATGAGGTTTACTATAGGCGTCTAGTGGGTGGAAGGAAGCTCTACGCAAATAAAGAGTCTGTGAGGGAATTTACTGAGGAGAGGGGCTAAAAGGGTTTAGCAAAGATAATATCTAGGATTGCTATTCTGGCACAGACAAAAGCATACTTATTCTGAAAAAATCCAAAAATAGAAGGATGTATAATCTTAGAATCAGCGCCATCTATTCAACACCCAAGATTTCTCTAGCCTTATCGATGCACTGGCGCTTTTTACGCTGGTGCTCCCTAACGAACTCCGTAACTATCTTTGTTAGGCGCGCCTTATCTTCACCGCACAGAATATTGCCGCACTTACAGTCATTGTAGAGTTCGATAACATCTTTATCATCTTCGAAGAAATGGAATAGATATAGGTCGAATATTGGGCATATATCTGGATTGCCGCCGAGCCTACGCTGCTCCTCAGCCGTTGGCTGACCGCCAGTAAATGCATAAAAGATTTTCTTGGCTATAATCTCCGGCTCCTCATCAAGTGTAAAATAGCTCATCGGATTACGTTTACTCATCTTGTAGCCGCCATCCAAAGCCTTAATAAGCTTATGGTAGGTTGATGATGGCGGAATAAACCTGAACTTACTATAAAATCGGTCGGCCAAATCCCTAGTAAAACGTATGTGGGGGTCTTGGTCAACACCTACTGGAACAACAGTCGGCTTCGGCCCACCAAAATCCTCAAGTTGCGGCATAAGTATATCACCAGCCTGTATGAGGGCTGAGAGGTATAAGCCCATATGCCTCTCGCCATAGATGGCCTTCATCGTCGCCAATGTTGCACCCCTACTGAACATTATGGCTAAATCCTTAACTCTATTCTCCTTCGATTGGCGGTAAATGTAGCCCCTCTTGGGGTCGAATCCCAAAGCCAATATGTCCGCAACATTGTTTACGGCTATTTTCTCACTCTCCTCAAATGGTATCCCATTATCCTCATAGGCCTCTACATCAGCTATACAATAGAAGGCTACTGCGCCCTGCTGCTGGAAATACACGATTTCACGCGCCGTCATTAAGGTTCCAAGATGAAATTCACCAGTGGGTTTTATGCCGCTCATAACTGCGAAATCCCTACCGCTGCTCATGGCCTCAAGTATGCGCTCAAAGTCCCTGTGCCCAAAGATAACACCCCTACGCATTGCAGCCGATGGATTAGGTATTTTTGGCAGTAGGGGTTTGAAGGGCTGTATTCCAAACTCTGTACAAAGTCTCTCATAATCCTCAATTAGAGTTGTCCCAAAAGGGTCTAGAATAAACCCACCACCGCTTCCGGAATCAGGCATAGACACCAACCCTCCTATAAACCAGCAAACAAACTTTAGGCGTGAATAAAATGCCAAATATCCATGACATAGATAATAGGTCGTTTAAGCCTAATGCCATTCCAAGGTATCCACCACGCCAAAATAATGAGGAGAAATAATGGGATATTTAAATTTAACCATTTCTAAGTTTTCCTTTATTAATCGCATTGTTTGAAAGCGTGATTTCTATGCTTTTTATCATCTCCTCCTTTCTACGCGCTCTAAGCTTACTCGCATGAAAATCCAATAGGAGCATCACAATATAGGGTGTGCATAGATAGAATACTGCAACTGGCAAATTATAGAATAGGAAAGCGGCTGAAACGACCGGATTAAAAGGAGTCTCGGAATTTAAGCCTAATATAAAATCTCTAATCCAGGCTGATACAAAAGTGAATGTTAAACAGAAGATGAAGTGAACTGTTACGCTTCTCTCCTTCCCGAGGAGGATTGATGGAATAAGAGAGGATAGAACGAATATCCAAGCAAAGTTGTGTATAAAGGTTATGGTGTCAAGTTTAGATATCATCCAAGCACTTAAATTGGGTAAGAAACTGTTTAGGGAGGCAATTACGGTCGCTATAGATATCTGCGTGAACATTTGGTAGCCAACCATGAGAATCCACGCGGATAAAATATATAGTGGGGTTAATAGGCCAACTCTCATAGTGGGGACCAAATAAAAGTGGTTCGTGGAGATATTATTTTCTTATGAAGCACAAATACTAATTTAATGAATTAGATTTATGTTGTGTGAGAGAGGGAGGGAATTGCGTTTGAAATTCTACTCATCCGAGTTTTCCATTCAAAGCGGAAAGAAAATGGAGATTATAAATGTGACTGGAAGGGTAAATGAGGTAGTTGAGCGTAGCGGGGTAAGAAATGGACTTATAAATATATGGGCTCCGCATACAACCGCCACAATAACCGTCAATGAAAATGACCCAGACCTATGGGAGGATATAATTGCCACAATAGAACGGCTAGTGCCGATTAAAGGCAACTACCGCCATAATGCTAAGTATGGTTGGATACCCAGCGAACAGAATGCACACGCGCATATACTAAGCTCCTTAATTAAGCCATGTGTAACCATTCCATTAAAGGATGGTCGGATGCTTCTTGGAACATGGCAGTCAATCCTGTTTATTGAGATGGATGGACCTCAAATGCGTACGGTTCAGGTGCATGTAATTGGCGAATAATTTTCCTCCCTTATGTTCGCTCTTCTATCCGCCTTCTCTCGAGAACATTTATGAAGCGCTCGACATCGCCGTAAATCTTCTCATATATATGAGCGCTATTTGAAAAGTCTAGGTATGCACCAACCTCGACGCCCAATTTATCGGCGATTCTCTTTTGGAGCTCAGTCATGGCAAGCATATTCATATGCATTGCCCTGAAAATATCCCTGCTTCTCCATGATGTATGCATAATTAGCTTGCCATCCCTAATAGTGCACCAAACCCTTTGTAGGCATGGTGGAGAATCAACCCACATGTCTCTCTCCGGAATCCACGTTACTGCTTGAGCTCTTCTAGAGAATCCAGCTTTACTTAGCTTCTCAATAATATAGGCTATTTGGTCTATGCCCTTTGGCGGATAATTGAACAATCGCTCATGATAGGTGTAATGTATTTTTCCCTCCTTAACAGCCCAATCTAGGCTCCCCTCTAAAACCTCCTCAACATACCTGCGCAGCGAATCCTTTATGGCAACATGTATATCGCCCCTATGAATCCTCGGCTCACCGAATGGTTCCTCAACAATAACCATTAAACCCAATATCTCCTTAGACATCTCACCATACTCTGTTTGGGTCTCAGCCCCATATCTCCAGCACTTTACGACGGCCTTCTCCCAAGCTTCAGCAATCGTGCGCGCCCTAATCAAAACGCCAAAATGCTCCATTATGAATCCTCCTAGCACCCTTCTATGTAGCTGAGAAGAATAATTAGTCGGATTAAATATAAATCGTCTCTGATAAAATTATTTGTATAAGTATCTTAAATTACGTAATTATCGCTCATGAAAATGAGTGAACGTCCACTACAAAGCGGAGAACCATGCCTAAAACACTCCTGCTCACTATGCTGCCGAGAAACCAGTATGCCTCTAACAATCTTAGACGTCAATAGGATAATTAAGATGGGCTATAAAATTAGAGATTTCGCCGAGAAATCTGAAGGAATATGGAGACTAAAGAATGTTGATGGGAGATGCTTCTTTCTAAACTGGAATGGTAAGTGCAGAATATACGAGTATAGGCCATATGGCTGCCGCCTATACCCACTAATATATGACTGGAATGAGCATAAAATTACACTTGACAACCTATGCCCATATAGAATGGATTTCAATTTTAACGCAAAAGACGCTAGGATGCTTATGAAAATTTTAATGCTTCTCAAAGAAGCAAGATAAGTTTTTAAGATATTTAAGACTAATTATATTCTTGGTGAGGATTTATGTCGGAATTTGATGAATTTTGGGACAGATGGTTTAGGAGGCGGAGATGGCCATTTTCGAGCTTCTTCGAGGATATAGATGAGATGTTTAGGGAGATGGAGCGCATGTTCGAGAGGGAGTTCGAGGAGCTCTCAAGGCGGGTTCCAAAGGATTTGGTGCGCGAAAGGGTTCTACCAGATGGAACAAGGGTTCACGAGTGGGGGCCATTCGTATATGGATACAGCATAACCATAGGTCCCGATGGAAAGCCCGAGATAAGAGAGTTTGGGAACATAAAGCCCAGCATGAGGAGACCTGGTAGGCCATCGATATCTATTAGGGAAGAGCGTGAGCCGCTGGTTGACATAATCAATACTAACGGTGAAATAAAGGTTATAGCTGAGCTTCCTGGGGTTGAAAAGGAGGATATAAAGCTTCATGGGACTGAGACAACGCTGACAATAAGTGTTGATACACCACAGCGCAAATATTATAAGGAGGTCGAGTTGCCAGAGAAGGTTGACCCGAAGCAAGCCAAATCATCGTATAAGAATGGCGTCTTAGAGGTTACATTACCTAAGAAGAAGGGTGAAGCGCCAAAGGGTGAGCCAATAAAGATAGAGTGAAGTCAGGTTTTATTGTAATAAATTTCTTCCAAAATTTTTATACTTTTATAATCGCTCACGTAATTATTAAGTGTAGTATACTCTAGTTTAGGTCCGGTTAATATTGAAGATACTGCGCAGAAAAATCTTAAGGAAAGTTCAGCATGAAATCCCATGGCTAGAGCACATTATAAGTGATGAGAAGCTTGCTGGAGATCTAAATCCCTCAGGGCCAGCCCTAGAAATTAACGTCAGGGAAGAGAGCGTCTGTTTACTTTGTAGGGGCAGCCGGATGCTCTGTGGAAAGACGAGATGCCCAGCTATTGTTAGGCTTTACTCCTTCCTAAAGGTTAGGAACATGGTTGAGTCTGAGAGAATCTTTGGTTCATCTCCGCCAGCAATCTTCGTTGGCCGAATAGGCTATCCTTATGTTTACGCTGGACCCTTAATTCCGCCAGTTTTAGGGGACACATCAGTATTTGACACTCCGGAAAGATGGGTTGGGAAGACTGTTGATGAAATAATCAATTTTAGAACCGGCTTGATAAGGGGGAAATTTAGGGTTAATGTTAAGAAGCCATTCAGTAATGAGCAGTTCTTAAGCAGAACTCTTGAGATAGCCCTATCAAGAGAGCCGGTGGACACGGAGGCTATCTTTAAGAGGAAACCTTCTGGGCGCTTTCTATTTGATGATGAGGTTCAACCCATGGGGCCATCGGCTCCATTACTTAAGATTGATGTTGAGGGCGCTAAAATAGACCATAGGATTGAGAAGGCTTATGGGGACTCAGACCTTAAGGCTGAAGAGGCAATACTCAACTTATACTTTGATGGCGTTCCAGTATCAAGGATTCAGAGGGCCTTTAGCATTGGAGCATTTGGAATTAAAAGGCAACGGAGGATTGTGCCTACAAGATGGAGCATAACAGCTGTTGACTCGGCGATATCAAGGCGCCTAATCGAAGATGAGGTCAAAGATAAGCCTGAAATAAGCGAATATAGAGTCTACAGCTTTGATTATCTTGGAAATAGATTCGTCATACTTCTAACGCCCTCTAAATGGAGATATGAGTGGATAGAGGCATGGTATCCCGGAACTCTCTGGAACCTGCAGAGTGATAGAGTAGCCATGGGAAGCGATTGGGAAGGCTACCATGGAAGAACAACCTATGCATCTCTAGGCGGATGCTATTATGCTGTTAGGCTCGCAGCTGCAGAATTCCTAGCTAGAGAGGGAAGGCAGGCTGGCGTAATAGCCATGAGAGAAATTCATCCAAGCTTCATCACACCATTGGGCGTATGGATTAACAGAGAGTGCGTGAGGGAAGCATTTAAGCGCAAATATGAGAGTTTCAATACGCTTGAGGAGGCCCTATCGTATATAGGCACAAAATTCTCGATTCCAATAGAGGAATGGATAAAAGCCAGTACGCTTCTAAAAAACGAATTGTTCCAAGAAAAAATCACAAAATATCTAGGATGAATTTCCCAAAATCATCTCAAGATGAAATTGAAAATTTGGATTATGATTGTAATATTATGCGGGCTTCACACCTTTAAGCAAGTCTCTCAGTAGTATATCTGAAGCGTTAGCCCCCTCCTTTTCTCTTATTTTTAGGGCATATCTCTTAAACTCGTTGAGTGTTACTGGTCTCTTTCCCTTTTTCTGTGAGAGGTATGCCGCTTGAACTATTGCCGTTGTTTCCGCCCCTATATTTTCATCACATACGGGCCGCATATTGCTTAATATGCAATTACACATGTTCCTTATTTCACCAGCGAAGCTTTGAATCCATGAGATTTTACCCAAGTTAAATTCTCTTCTTCCACCGCTAGCATCGCTTATCACCAAAATTGTCTCCTCTCCCCTGTTCTCCGGTTTAATCATGCCACTTGTCCCAATTATGGCAGTATCCATTGAATCCTTATGGGACCATGAGCCCTCAACATGCGCCGTTGTCCATTTGCCCTCATCATCCTCAAAGCGTATAAGAACATGTGCATCATCCTCAACCTCAAAGGGCCTAAACATTCCCTGAATAATCCTGCTTTTCATGCGTATGCATATGCCATGTGGCTCAGCGGCCTTAACGATTATCGGTTTTTTCTCAAAGCCGCCTAAAAACCATGAGCATGTAATTGCGTGAACACCGTTATCTAGGAGAGCGCCACCACCAGCTATATCTGGATTCCAGAACCATGAAGCCCATTCCGGTCCTCCATGCGCTGTAGCTAAAAATATTAACTGTGGCTCGCCTATAGCTCCGCTCTCAATGAACTTTTTGGCATTATACCAGAGTGGATGATAAAGCCAGTTCTCATTATGCTGATAGAACTTCTTCGAATCTTTAACGGCTTCAATAACATCAAGACACTCGAGATATGTTCTAGCCATGGGCTTCTCGCACATAACATGCACTCCACTTCTTAGCGCTTCAATCGCCATTGAACTATGAAATTTCGTTGGAGTACATATATCAACTAAGTCGATGTTCTCCCTCGAGAGCATCTCCGAGAAGCTTAAGTATGTTCTCAGCTCCTCAATATCACTCTTAAGCCTTTCAGCCAAATCCACATTACCTTCCTCTCTAGCCCTCTGAATCCTCTCTTGATAGACGCTTCTAACCCTCTTTTCAGCCAGCCTCAAAATGCTCTCTGAAACGTCGCATATGGCCACAAGTTTCGCTTCTGCTATATCCGGATATGCTGGTAAATGGGCTCCTTGAAATATTCCGCCAGAACCAACGACACCCACTCTAACTCTATCCAAAGGATTGGCCCTCCAGTATCAATTCAGAGCCCGGAGATATTAAAAATCTTTCCTTAAAAATGAAGAAATTTGGAATTAATTTTATAAGAGGAAGCGCAACTATAATACATTAAAAGTTGAGGGAGGAAGAGAATATTAGCTTCGAATATGTAGTTGAAACCGAGGATTTAGCCAAATACTATCAGATGGGGCCAGTAACCGTTAAAGCTCTTGACGGTGTCGACCTTAGAATCAAGCGCGGTGAATACATATCTATTATGGGTCCTTCGGGTTCCGGTAAGACAACCCTCTTCAACATGGTCGGAGGCATAGATAGACCGACCAGAGGGAGAGTATATATCGATGGTGTTGATATTGCTAAGCTGGACGCCTATGAGCTGGCTTGGCTTAGGTGCCGAAAAATAGGGTATATCTTCCAGACATTCAACCTCATACCAGTCTTAACAGCCATAGAGAATGTTATGCTGCCAATGATATTTGCTGGTGTTGAGCGCGAGGAGCGCTTTAGAAGAGCTAGGGAGATACTTGAGATGGTTGGTTTAGGCGACAGACTCAATCATAAGCCAGCTGAGCTTTCTGGTGGTCAGCAGCAGCGTGTTGCTATTGCAAGGGCCTTAGCAAATAATCCCGTAATCATTCTTGCTGATGAGCCAACAGGCAACTTAGACCTACATACCGGGCTTGAGATAATAACCCTTCTTAGGGAGATGAATAAGGAGAAGGGTGTAACAGTAATCGCCGCCACGCATGACCTCAAAATGATTGATGTTAGTGATAGAATAATCTATCTCCGCGATGGGCGCATAGATAGATATGAAACCAGAGCTGAGGTATACGTAAGAGTTTCAGAATAGCTCAAAGAATACTTTAACCTTTCCCCCAACAGTAGCGTAGAAATCAAAAACGCTAAAAATATACTTTAGAGTGGCTTTCAACATACATTAGAGTCTAAACCAAAACATCTAAATTTTTGGCAAAACTTAAATTACAGATTTTCTAAGTGAGTATCCTATCAAATTATGGAAAGGTGCTTTGCCATGCCCTTCGGATATAATGGAAAAATTCTAAGAGTTAATCTCTCAGATGGGCGCATATCAATCGAGCGGCCGAATGAAAATTTCTATCGTAGGTATTTAGGAGGAGAGGGCTTTGTCGCATACTACCTACTTAGGGAGGTTAAGCCAGGTATAGATCCACTGAGCCCGGAGAATAAATTGATATTTGCAGCTGGCCCGCTAACTGGTGCGCCCATACCTGGATGCGGTAGGAATAGCGTGGGTGCCAAGTCGCCTTTGACAGGGGGCTTTGGGGAGGCTGAGGTTGGTGGAATGTGGGGTGCTGAGCTTAAGCGCGCTGGCTTTGATGCTATAATAGTTGAAGGTAGGGCGGAAAGCCCGGTTTACCTCTGGGTTCATGATGGTGAAGCCGAGATAATGGATGCAAAGCACTTGTGGGGTAAGGATACAGGTGAAACCCAAACGATAATACGGAGGGAGCTTGGCGATAATCTCATCCGTGTAGCCTCTATTGGTCCTGGCGGTGAAAATCTCGTTAGATTCGCGTGCATTATAGTTGACCTTCGCAATGCTGCTGGGAGAACTGGTATGGGTGCTGTTATGGGCTCAAAAAATCTCAAGGCTATAGCTGTCAGAGGGAGAGAGCGTGTGGAAGTTTATGACCCAAATAAGCTTAGGGAGCTCTCAAGATGGCTTAATGAGAACATGAGCAAATTCCGCTTTGTAAACGACCTACATAATTATGGGACTGGGGCTGGCATGGATGCTGGAGCCGCATCAGGAAACCTTCCCTTCCGAAACTTTAGGGATGGAGGCTTCCCAAGCCCAGAAAAGCTTGATGCTAGAACAATAAAGAAGACGATAAGCATAGGCATGGAGGGCTGCTATGCGTGCTCAGTTAGATGTAAGAAGGTTGTTAGGATTGGAGAGCCGTGGAATGTGGACCCTGCATACGGTGGACCTGAGTATGAGGCGTTGGCAGCCTTAGGCTCAAACTGCGGTATAGATAATCTTGAGGCCGTTACAAAGGCCAATGAATTATGCAATAGGTATTCTTTAGACGTCATATCGACTGGCGTTACGATAGCTTTTGCGATGGAGTGCTATGAAAATGGCATTATATCTAGTGAGGATACAGGTGGATTAGAGTTAAGGTTTGGTAATGCTGAAGCGATGGTTAAGATGGTTGAGAATATAGCCTATCGGAAAGGACTGGGAAAGATATTGGCTGAGGGTGTAAGAGGCGCGTCCAAGACAATAGGTAGAGGCTCAGAGAAGTATGCCATGCATGTTAAGGGTTTAGAGATACCTATGCATGAGCCTAGATTAAAAAGGGCCCTAGGATTAGGTTATGCTGTTTCACCAACCGGAGCCGATCACATGCATAACATGCATGATACCGGTCTTGCTAGCTCTGGACCAATGCTAGATGCTCTCTCAAGCCTAGGTGTCCTTGAACCTATTCCTCTTGAAGATCTTGGTCCAAAGAAGATTAGGGCCTTCATATACTATGTTGATTGGCGTGTTTTAGACAACTGCCTATTAATCTGCGATTTTCTGCCGTGGGACTTCAATCAGAAAACGGAAATAGTTAGGGCTGTTACTGGATGGAATACATCAGCATGGGAGCTTATGAAGGCTGGCGAAAGAGTGATAACGATGGCGAGAATCTTCAATATTAGAGAGGGCTTTAATAAGAAAGATGACTGGCTTCCAGAGAGATTCTTCAAACCGACAAGAGGGGGTCCTCTCTCAAATACCTCACTGGACCCAAATATCTTTAGAAACGCCCTAGAATTATACTATGAGATGATGGGATGGAGCAAAGATGGCGTTCCAACAAGAGCTAGGCTGGAGGAGCTTGATATAGGCTGGGCTTACGAATATCTAAAATAAAATAGGGAAACTGTAGCATCATTGCATCGTCATTTCATGTCGCACTTGGCGCGCTTAATCTGACCCAGTCAACTTTTTTGGCAATAGCTTTTAGGTGACTCTTAAGAATCTTCTCAGCATTCTCGAAGCCTAATCGTCCAGCGTTCCACGTCACAAATGGTGGATAGAATGATGCCTCCTTAAAAACGGCTTTTCCATCTTTAATCTCGAACTTTATATATCCCAGCTCCCTTAGGTAGCATGAGTCATTTGGGCAGAGAATATCTATCTCTTTTAACTCATGCTTTAAATATAAAACTTTGTATTCTTCTGGACTATTTATTATCCTTCCACATGGACACTGAATTTTTTCCGTAGACATAATTTATTCCCTCCTCTTTATCACTCCTCAGCGAAGTATTCTTCAGCCGTTAATGTAAGTCCTCTCCTCTCCTCAATGTTCTCGATGGCTCCGTCTCGGAGGAACACAACCCTATCGCTTATGTCAATCATTTTGAGGTCATGTGTGGCACATATAATCGTTGTTCCTCTTTCGGCTTTTAAGCGATAGAGTAACTGAACTATAGCAAACCCAGTATTAAGGTCTAAGTTTCCAGTTGGCTCATCAGCAAGAATAATCGCAGGGTCATTTGCTAGGGCCCTTGCAATAGCAACACGCTGCTGCTGACCACCAGAAAGCTCAGTAGGTCTATGATTAATCCTATCGCCTAAACCAACCATTGTTAGGAGCTCGACGGCTTTCTTCTCTCTTTCCTCCTTTGGGACTCCTAGAAATATCATTGGTAGGGCAACATTCTCTTTAGCCGTCAGGACTGGTATGAGGTTGAATGTCTGGAAGATATACCCTATTTTTCGGCACCTAAGCCAAGCCATAGACTTTGATGGGATCTTAGATAAATCTATCCCGTCGATGAATATGTCGCCTTTTGTCGGTCTATCTATGCCTCCGACCATGTTGAAGAGGGTTGTCTTACCGGAACCCGAAGGACCCATAATAGATAGGTATTCACCACGCGGCACCTCAAGGTTTATCCCACGCAGTGCGTGAACAACTTCTCCCTTCAAATAATAGTCCTTATAAATATCAACAACCTTAACAGCTGGTACTGTCTTCTCCATAAACGGTTTCCCCTCATGGACCTAGATTTATATCATTCATTACTTTTGCTTCTATATATTTAAAGATTTACTGAATTGCTCTATTCATTAGATTCTTAGTCTCAAAAATCTTAGACATTAAGAGCTCAATGTTCTTGCGCATC
This sequence comes from Candidatus Bathyarchaeota archaeon, assembly GCA_018396655.1. Taxonomy (GTDB): domain Archaea; phylum Thermoproteota; class Bathyarchaeia; order Bathyarchaeales; family DTEX01; genus DTEX01. Next base: position 5,378 of record JAGTQF010000026.1, on the reverse strand, counting down.
GAAAGAACCGTTTCTACAAATTCCTCACCTTTGCGAGTTAATGTGTAAATTCTCTTTCTCTGTCCCCCACCTTTAATTAGCCCCATCCTTTCAAGGGAATAAAGGGTTGAATATACTGTTCCAGGACTAATCGATAAACTAAACTTCCTATTGAATATATTAATTATGTCATAGCCACCTAAGGGAGCGCTAGTAAGTTCTAAAAGAATAAGTATATCTATGAAGTTCTTTGTTAATCTCTGCCGAATATATTGATTTATCGTGTTTTTATCAAAAACATGCTTAACCATAGTATCCATGCTCTCTAATTTATTTATACATATATAAACTTTTCTCAAATGTAGTGTAATAATTTAAAATGTCTATATGAATTCTGTTGAAATTAAGTTGTTTATACAAATCAAATTCCCCCCAAATATTACATCTCTTTGTATAGTGGATCAAAATACATTAAACTACAAATTTTAATATATTTTAGTATAAAACATTTGTTCGTTACATTAATAAAGCCGGAGTCTCTGTTTTCTTCGAATTTTATTGTTCATTTTGACTATTAGTTGCAATTTTAGATTCTTTTTGGCCATAATATCTTAATATATGCATACATGATAACAAAAAATATCTATTAATCTCCCTTGAAGGTTTTCTTCGGGTGTTTAATGTTGAGCTTGTGGAAATATGCTTTTGAACTGGCCTCCAAAGATTTAGAGCTATTGCATAGGAAGAAGCAGGCGCTAGATGAATTATTCTCCTCTGGAAGAATCTCGCAACCAACATACGAACATTTAAGTAGAGAGATAGGTGAAGCCATAACAGACGTGGAGAAATACTTAGAATCGATTACTTGTAAGATGAAGGACAGGATGGAAAGCTTGGAGAAGCAGATGAGTATTTTAGAAATCTTCCTAGCTAATGTTGAGATTCTGCACGCAACTGGCGAAATAGATGAGGAAACGTATGAGAAGCAGAGCAAGGCCCTGTCAATAGGGCTAGAATCCATGAGAAATGAGATAAAAGAGATAAAAAATGCATTAGAAGGAGTAGCGCGAAAACCCGCTGAAACTACGGTCACAACATGCGAGGAGAAAACCGAGCCATGCGAAGCTTCCGCTGAAGAAAAAACAGCCGAGACATCGTCCGAAATAGTATAGAGGAGAATCTCCCCTCTTCTAGCATCAATAATTTTTATTTTTTGGAGAATGAAAGACTCATACGATAGGATCTTTCTTTTTTGCGCATCCTCTAACCTCTTTAAGCTCCTTATCAGCCTCTTCTATCTCAGCCCTCTTTAAGGCTTGATACTTGAGTATTCTTTCCGCTAGTTCCTCATCCTCTAAAGCAAGGATTTTCGCCGCTGCTATAGCGGCCCCTTCAGGCTCAATTGTCACGACGGAACCTATTCCGCTTGGAACCCTAAGCGATGAGTAAATATCTGCCCCGCTAAACTTCTCTGAGTATGGGGGACACGCTATCACGGGCTTCAAAGTATTCGCGTCCACAAAAGCACTTAAAGCATTAGATCTGCCAGCAACCGTTATATAAACGATTCTTTCGCTTTTATATTCTTCAAGTATTTTTAGAACTTTTTCTGGTGTTTTGTGAGCCGATGCGACTCTAAATTCGTATTCAACGCCGAGTATGTCGAGGTATTTGGCGATTTCACGTGAGAAGCTTGCATCACTCTTTGAACCCATCAAGATTATAACTTTTCCTTTCATGAAGTCCTTCACCTCAAAATTATAGAGGAAAGCTTACGACCATGTTTTTTCTGGCGGATTGATATATGGCTGTTATAACTTCAAGTGACCTTCTGCCCTCAATGCCGTCAACAAACGGCTCTCTACCCTCAATTATGGCCTCTGCAAAATCTCTTAATAAGGAAGCATGATTGGTCGCCGGGACAAGTTCAGGTCTAGCCCAAGATTTTAACCCCTCTTTAATGCCCTCCGAGACTATTTCTTCCCCGCTCATTATTGACCACCTCTTTAATGATTCACCCTCTATTATGGCTGTTCCTTGGGTTCCATGTATTTCAAGTCTCGTGGGCAGCCCTGGATAGATTGCTGTGCTTCCCTGAATAACTCCTATTGCTTCATTCTTAAATCTTATCACTGAGACGGCTAGGTCCTCAACCTCTATTTTATGTGTGAATGTGCCCATTTGAGCCCACAGGTATTTTGGCTGACCCATAATCCATATTAGAAGGTCTATTGTGTGTATGGCTTGATTTATTAAGGCGCCCCCACCCTCAGTTGACCATCGCCCCCTCCATGGGCTGCTATTATAGTATTCTTGTGTTCTGAACCACTCCACTATTGCCTCGCCCAAAATTAGCTTTCCAAACAGCCCGTTATCTACGGCACTCTTAACCTTTCTTATTGTTGGATCGAAGCGCGACTGTAATATTACGCCCAGCTTCACGCCCCTTCTTTTCGCCTCCAATATAATCTCATCAGCCTCTTGAAGGCTTATGGCTATTGGCTTATCAATTAGGACGTGTTTGCCTGCATCGATAGAGTCTATGGCCATAGGGTAATGCTGATAGTGGGGGGTGCTTATTATAACCGCATCGATTGGCGCCTCCCGCAGCATCCTCCTATAATCCGTGTACCAGTACTTTAGGCCCCACTTAGATGCGAATTCTTTAGCTCTCTCTTCTCTCTGACTTGTGACAGCGGTCAATTCGGCTATTCCCTCATCAGCTATTATTTTTAGCCCGTTAGCGCAGAAGTTGGCTCCAATACCAGTCCCGATTATGCCAAACCTGACTTTCTCCGCCATAAAATCACCATTCTACCAATTCCATCTACCATAAATATAAGTGCTTTCGCCTTCCCCAATAACTTTCACGTGAAGAATGGCTTCCGAATCTTCACCGCCCTAATAAAAAGTTCTCTCAGTTGCCTCTCATCTGCACCGCTTCTTATTGGGCTAAGCAAATCCACAAGGTTATTATTTCTAAATAGACATGGCTTAAGCTTCCCATCTGATGTTAACCGAATTCTATTGCAGTGAAGACAAAACTCAGTATTATGCATTGGTCTAACAACCTCAACCTCCGCCCTGTTATCCAAAATGTACTTCTTTCTATGATGCATCTCTCTAACAATTATTTTTTTAGCCTCCCTCTTTAATCTCCCCTCGATATCGTCCAAGCTTACATGATACCTCATGTAAAGGGCATCTTCATATGGCCGCTCAAGCTCAATTATCTGAAGTATTAGGCCATTTTCTCTAATAAAATTGATCATTTCATCTATTTCATCCTCATTTATGCCGCGGAGAAGAACCATATTGACTTTAATCGGGTTTAGACCGGCGTTTTTAGCCTCGATTATCCCCCCAATAACTCTTTCATAAGCATCTACCCCAGTAATTGCTTTAAACCTTTCAGCCCTCAGTGTATCTAGGCTAACATTAACCCTTGAAAGTCCAGCCTCCCTTAATTGTCTAGCATACTCTTTCAGAAAGAAACCATTTGTCGTGAGGGATAAATCTTTTATTCCTGGCACACTGCTAACTCTGCGAACGATTTCGACGATATCATCTCTTAGAAGTGGTTCGCCACCAGTTAACTTAACCCCCCAAACACCTAAGGAAGCAGCAACCTTAACTATAAACTCTATTTCTTCAGGGGACATTTCAACATAAGAATTTGACAGCTGCCCCTCCCCATGACAGTAAAAGCACTTAAAATTACATCTCTGCGTCACAGACATCCTTATATTTTCAATAGGTCTGCCATAATCATCTTTAAGGATCAATTCAACCACTTTCTCTTCCATAAGAATACTATGCCGAAAATTTATTCTTATCCCCCAATTAACAGAAAAAATATGTCACAATCCCATCAAAAATAAAGTTTATCTTATTCCTCAAAGCCAAAAATATTAGGATTGGGCCCGTGGCCTAGCCAGGATAGGGCATCGGCCTCCTAAGCCGAGGGTCGGGGGTTCAACTCCCCCCGGGCCCGCCATTTTCTAGCTTAAGTGAGATATTTGCTTATTACCAAAACTTTTATATGTTTTAGGGCAAAATTTTAGTCTGTTCAAATATCGAGATGCGTGTCATCTTATGGATAGATTCAATTTGATAGCTGCATTATTAATTGTCTTGTTTGCTTCGCTTTCGCTAATGGCTTCTCTACTTGGCTCAGCTTTAGTTTATGCTAGTAATGGACCGCCAGATTCTGAGGTTTCCATAAGTAATGGCATATTAACAGTCTACATTGAGAGTAAAACTGGCTACGATGGTATTGGAACATACACTATTTGCACTGGTCCAAACCATCCGGTTCCAAACCAAGATATCTTGCAGTTTGGTGTTAATGGTGATGCCTAGACGTCCTACAACACCATTCATGTTCTCAATGAAACTATAGGTGTTAGGGGAGACTATGTAACTGAGAGCGATACTTCTATAGTGCCTTATCCCGGCTTCTCCCTAGGCACCCTAGATGATGCTGGTCCATCAATCGTTAAATTGACCCAGACAAGGATTGTTATTAGATGGATTACGCCTGAGGGGCTTAATATAACCCAGGATATTGAGGTTTTGGGCTCAACTGCTGCTGACACCTATGTTAGGATAACTATGATTGTTAAGAACAATAATGGCGCATATTCTTATGGTGTTGGTATCCGCTATCTTTGGTATCTTAAGATTGCATGCACGGACGGCTCATGGCTTAGAACAATCAATCCAACATCATATTGGCTTGACACTGAACACACATGGTATCAGCCAGGCTTTGAGTATTGGGAGGCTACGGACGATCCGGCGGACCCAACGCTTATAGTCTGCGGCTCAATCACCGAGCCCTTGGCGCTCAGCCCACAGCCAACTAGACCAGATAACTTCACTTTCGCAACATGGGGTAGAACTTCACCAGGTCTCTATGATAATGCATGGGACTTCACTATTGACCCTAACCGTAAGATTGCTGGCATTTCAGATGCCGATAGCGTAGTAGCATATTATTGGGGTCCTAGGACTCTGGCTCCCGGTGAGGAGATTAGCGTTACAGCCTATATTTGGGTTCTTACACCTAAACCTGTTGGAGGCTTCATTGTTGATTCATCTTATACGCCTAGTTCAGATGGTTTTTGGCTGGCTTATCTATGGCTAGTCTTGGCGACTTCATGCATGCTTCTGGTATTCGCCGTGCATAAGGTTCTTCGAAGATTTGGGTTAATTTCCAGCGTAAATTTCGGGTTGAAGAAGCCTAGTTAAACCTATCCTTTTTCTTTTTGCTTTTACCAGAGTTCTGGCTTCTCGCTGTATCTTATTTTCTCAGGTAGGTCGCTTTGGAATTTCCATGTGCCTTTATATGCGTTCAGTATAATTATTTCTAGTTCGCCTATCACGTAGTCGCTTAG
>JAGTQF010000025.1 GCA_018396655.1 Candidatus Bathyarchaeota archaeon | reverse complement strand
TTGTAGCTCAGCGGCCTGCCAACGTAGTTTGTTGCAAGCGAGCACCATAACGGCGCGTCGGGGTCATCCCTGCGCGGGTGGACCCTAAGCCAGTCAAGCAGCGGCATAAGCGATGCGACTAGAGGTATCCTCTTTATCCCAGTCTTACCGTTTACGGTGATTATGCAGTAGTCCTTCTTGAACTCGACGCTGCTAATCCTCATGCTCAGCAGCTCGCCGGGTCTCAAAGCGGCCTCGAAGAGGACGTGGAGCATGGCCCTGTCGCGCGGATTATCAGCCGCCTCAACCATAGCCTTAACATCCTTATCTTCTAGGAGGGCTTCGGGCGTAACCCTGCTATCCCTCTCCCTAACGTTCAGCTTAATCCAGCTGACCTCGGGAGGCATCGGGGCATCCCTGTCGCAGCGGCCAACCTTAGCATACTGGACCAGCTTACGCAGAACCAGCTTCTTGTCATGCTTAGTCCACTCCCTGTAAGGCTGTCTATTAATCCAGGCTACAACGCGCTCAACGTCACGCCTAGTCGCATCCTCCAAGTTGAAGTCTATGATGCGTAGGAGCGCTAGGAGGTGGCCTGCAACCTTACTCATCCTGGCCGTCGAAAGCCCCAAGCTCGCCAAGTGATCCAGGAAGCGGAGCGCGATCTCGCCGTTACGCCCGAATCCAGCGATAATCCGCCTATAGCGCTCAAGCCTCTCATCATAATCATAGATCTCGCTCTTCACACCAAACTCATTATTCCCAGACTTAAAAGGAGGTGAAGGGATTTGGACCCGGAAGGCTGGTGCCGGGGGCGGGATTTGAACCCGCGACCTCCAGATTTCCTATCTTTCTGACCCTTTTCTATTGGGTGGATTATGAGTCTGGCGCCCAAACCAGGCTAGGCTACCCCGGCTACTATCCTAAATTGCTCTAAAATATCTTATTTGCTTTTCGTCTCTTAGGGATTAGTAATGTTTTAGCATGTTGAGTGAGTTTTTCACCCATTCTAAGGCTTTGAGGTTTCTTGGCGGATAAACGAATATGGTTATCCCCTTTGCTCCATTATTAACTGCTAATTGAAGTGCTCTATAAACCTCCTCCGGTCTCTCCATAAAATCTAAAAGTATACCGGCTGAAATTGGAAGATTCATGGATGCTGCTTCATGAACTGCTTCACCTATCCACTCCACGTCCATCTCATAATATTTATGGTATATCATTGGGTCGTATAGATCTAGGGGCCATTCATGCCATCTTTGAAAAACATATTTATAGGCTATTGTTGGTGTCGGAAAGACTGCAGCGCTCACTTCAATATCAGAGCGAACACTTTTGACAGCATTATAAACCTCTCTTACGAGATTAGTGACCCCATCAGCACGCCACCTAAAAAACCTCTGATAAAGGGGGTCATCATATTCTATTTTTATGGGGTCAACACCGACCTCGGACATAAAAAGCCCCCTACAGCCATTGCAATAACAGAAGTCAAAGCGGGGCGTATAAACTTCCTCTAGCGGAACCCCATAATACCTTGGTCTTAAGCCTTTTGGGAGTATTATGTCTGGGAGCCTAATATAATCGAAGTGCAATCCGTCAAAATCAAATCTTGAGGCGACTTCCATAAAGAAGTCTTTAGTGAACTCTATTACCTGCGGTTTTCTTGGGCAGAGCCACTTGTAATCCTCAACGTATGGCGGCTTCTCTGCTGAGCTTTCGCCCATCTTATTAACAACATACCAGTCAGCATGCTCTTTAACAAAGCCCTCATTACTAATTTTTAGGGTAACTATCCATGCATGAGCCTTAAGACCCATCCTATGTACAATCTCAATAGTTTTCTCCAATCTTGAATGGAATCTATAATTGGGCTTGTTTGATCTAACATTACTGTCAAAAAGCGTTACATTACCATCGGAGATTAATAGGAGGAGCTCCTCAAATCCAATCGAAGAGATTCTCTCAACTTCTCTTTCGATATTATCCTCTTTAAACAGCGCGGGTAAGTTTACCCAGACCCTCCTTCTCAAACCGAAAGTATTACCTCCAGGTTTCCTCCTGAAAGTTTAGCCTTTATGCTTGCGATAGAGCCTCAATTATCATTTGACAGAATTCCGGTAAATCATCGGGCACTCTACTAGTTATTATGTTCCCATCCCTAACAGCTGGTTCATTCACGAAGATGGCTCCGGCATTCACTAGGTCATCTCTAACGGCTGCGTAGCTAGTTACCTTTTTATCCCTTACGAGCCCAGCTGATATTAGAACTTGAGGCCCATGGCATATAGCGGCAATAATCTTACCTTTTTCATGGGCTTTCTTAACAAGCTCTATGACCTCTGGCACTATTCTTAGGGCATCTGGAGAGAAACCTCCGGGGAAAATCAGAGCATCGAAATCCTCAAGATTAATCTCATTTAATCTTTTTATGGCGTATCTGACACCTTCCCCAAAGACCTCTAAGGGTATTGGAGTCCCATATCGTCCGGTCACCTGTTTACCTCTAACAGCTGGTCTCGGATGAAGCCCCCTCTCAACCGGAACTATAACTACTTCTGCCCCCTCCTCACTAAGCCTTAAAAATGGATAAATGAGCTCTACATCCTCAAACTCATTAGCAACTATTATAGCCACCCTACGACTCTCAAGTCTGCGCCCAGGACCAGCACGTTTAACATACTTTAACATGATTCAAGATTTACTCAAGGTGGTATAAAAAATTTAATCTTATCCCCATCAGATAAGGCATCTTATTCGCAGACTCTTCACCCCTCAAGTGAATTAAATAGGAGAGGGAGAGGATTCTCAGAAGATAGGGAGGTATTGATGTGTTTTGGTAGCCCGGGAGAGATTCGAACTCTCGTCAGCGGGTCCAGAGCCCGCCATGCTTGACCGCTACACCACCGGGCTTACGCGAGCACCTCTATAATTATACCAATTATTATTTCTAGCGGCAACTCGGTAATAACCTTAACGCTCAGCATCTAGATGCGTAAATGAGGATGATATGCGATTTTAGACTGGAGAAAGCGAAAATAATGAGGATTATTTTTATAGCGCTTTAAATTCGTTAAACCATTTCTCATATTGAATTAGGGACTCCTTTGATATGCTGGGTTTTCTCTTTTCCAGAACCTCTAGAAAGTCTCGCATGGTAATCGGCCTAGGTTCAGCCTTACTATAGTCCGCGCATTTCTCGAAGATTTCACTATTAACTTTGAGTTGAACTGATTGGCAGACATCCATTATATCACTTCCAGAGAAGCCCTCAGTCAGCCTAGCCAGCTCTTCTAAATTTACGTCTGATGCCAGTTTAAGGGGTTTTGTGTATAACTTGAATGTTTCCAGGCGCTGTTTGTAGTCTGGTGGTGGCACATAAATTCTTTTCTGAAACCTTCTTATAAATGGGGGGTCTAAGTCCCAGGGCTTATTTGTTGCACCAACAACATAGACTCTGGTAGGATTTTTCTTGTCTATTATGCCGTCCATCTCCTTGAGGAACTGATTCCTAACTCTTGTTTCGCCGCCAACTTCAAAACGCCTAACACCCATAAGCGAATCAAGCTCATCAATGAAGATTATAACTGGTGAAAATTTGGCTTCTCTCCTAGCCAGATTAAATAGCCTAGCAACATTCTGCTCAGCCTCGCCAAGCCACTTAGACATTATAGACGCTGCATCAACGGGAATAAATTTGGCTTTAATCTCGTTAGCGACAGCAGCGGCGAGGAGAGTCTTCCCGCAGCCCGGGGGACCGAAGAGCAGAATCCCTCTGGGCCAGCCTAACGGAAACAAATCTGGCCTAAGTGATGGATAAACTATGGCTTCTCTAATTGCCCTCTTGGCATCCTCAAGCCCAACAATATCATCCCACGTAACATTTGGCGGCTCCCTCATTATTAAATCTTCGAAGGTGTTTCTTACATAATCGCTACTTTCGGCCGTTGCCGGACTCAAATATAATGAAGATTTAAGTACAGCAATCCTATTTTTGTAGGCTTCAGCCCTCTGTAAATAAATCCTATTCAATTCATAATTGGGATTCACCCTAACAATCTTAAGTAAACTGTCTATGGCTTTCTGATAGGCTTCGATTGCCATCTCTTTCTTTCCTTGTCGGTCTAACATTACGGCTTGCTCCGCATACCTTAAGGCCAGCTGCTCCAGCTCTTGAGCCGCGCTCATAACTTCCCCTACACCTACTCAATTCTTATCTTTCCCTTCCTGCTTAAAGATTCAAGAATCTCCATTATTCTGGTTTGAGACATATTTAGTTCTCTAGCGCACTTTGAAATGTTCATTTCGCCATTATTTCGCTCAATATAATCTAAGACCAGCTCCTCGGCTATGGTGTTTGTATGTCCACTTCCCTCGCCAATTACTGTTCCATCCGCACCCACATAGGCTTCCGTTCCATCAATTGTTAGAGCTATGCGGGGCTTAATAGCAACCGCCTCAGCATGCTCTTGAAGCGGTAGTTCTTTCGGCGGTTCAGGAATCTTCCTCTCAATTTCCTCCTTGAGGAAGTCGGCAGCCTCCTTAAGTATAGTCTCCACACTTTCATCTTTTATCACAATCGGTTCTGGTGGCGCTAGACTTATTTCGGTTGCTGCCACAAGCTCGTTTATAGACTTCATTAACCCATTTAGTTCCGGCGTTAGAGATGGCATAATCTTAGCGGCATGCTCAAGCGCATCTTTAACCTCGCCAAAAACTCCCTTAATCTCCTCAAGGGTGGGCGTTACGGTCTTAAAGGTTTCAAGCCTTAATATTGCCTTTTCAATAGTTAGCTGCATACCCTGAACTATAGCCATGAGCTTTCTTACCTCAGCGATTTCATTGGCATACACTATTGCCTTATTCTTTAATCCTCTGCTTAGGTAGGAGACGCATTCATTAAATAACTCTTTATCTCTCTTAGCGAGCTTATTGTAGGCAAGCTCAAGCCTTGAGTAATATCTTCCAAGCTCGCTTATAGCCTCTAAAAGAACCTCACTCAATGGCTTCTTTGCCCTTCCGAATATCTCCTTAAGCATATTGCCACCAGCTATAAAGCGCATAGAGAGCGCTATTCGTCAGTTATACGCACATTAATAGCTGGCTTCTGACTAACATAATCGCTTATAATTAAATCCTTCTTTTCAGGTTCCATGCTTTCCCCATTGGTCTGAAGAGAGATGCTCATAACCCTATCTTTAGTTTTAAGTAGGGTCATCTTCCTGTAAGACGCGTATTTTATCTCTCTGAGGATTGATAGCAGAGACTGACGGAAAACCTCGTCCTTAATATTTCCTATACCATGCTCCATCTCAAGAAAAGTTCTGGCGAGATGCAGCATTCTAATAGTATCCTCTTGGAATTGAATCTGCCTATCTATATCGCCCAAAAGATTTTGGGCCTCAGCTCTCAGTTCGCTTAAGGATTTATCAAACTCGGCGCTCAAGCTCTCATAGATTTCTGGCGGTATTTCTTTATTCCTGAAAAGTGACTCCAATATCTCGCGCTTCTTCCATAATATTGGAAGAGACTCGCAAATCTTGTCGGCACGTCTCTCAATATCTGAGACTAGAAAAATCTCCTCCTGGCTAGCCTTGATTCTCGCTACTGGATACCTAACGAACTCATCATTTTTGTTCTCAATGAGAACCTCCTTGACCTCGCCCGAAGAGTCGATTATAAAAGATACTATTTTGCCGATTTCCCGCCCATTTTCATCCTTTATGCTTCTACCGATTAATGTTGGGAGAAAATCTGCAACCAAATTTTTACACCTCCAACATACTGCTCACTTTCACTCAGAGAAGCCGGAGTCTTCACCCGCCTCCTCCACGCTTTTTAGGGATGGGAGCTCCGGGAACTTCTCCTTCATCCTCTGCTCAGCTATCAGAGCGGCTTCGCTGAGAATCTTCTGCGCATCATCACTTGCAATCTCGAAATCAGGAGTTACACCGGTAACCTCGCCAGCTTCAATAATTAAATCGTTAAGCATATTTCCAATCTGCCCAAGCTCCCTTTCGGCATTGGGTAGTAAACCACCTATCCCGGCCCTAACACTTTGTAAAACTTGTGTTGCCGGAGCTAAAGTTGCCACGACATTACCAAGCTGCGTCACCGTCTTTAATCTTAGCGCGACCCTCTCTAAAGCCAGCTCAGCGTTCATCATGAAGTTTGCCATCTTCCTAAGCTCGGCTAGCTCATTCGCCAGGACACGGGCCCGCTGTATCTGATGCCTTGAATATGCCTCAACAATCTTAGAGAAAAGATATTTATCTCTTTCACTTAATCGGTTTAATGTGCTTTCCAAATATTGTATTTGGGCTTCAACCCGTCTGATGGCAAGTTCAATTTTAGTCTTTAAAGGCTCGGATGGTCTTAACGTTGCTTTAAGCCCCTTTAGCTCCCCTTCCTCCCATTTTTTAGTGAACTTTGATGACATATAATTCACCATCAAGCCGCTAGATAAATGGCTGGTTAAGCAGAAGTTTAAACTAGCTAATACGCTCAAAATATCAACACATATATATCCCTAACAGATAAAAACGCGAATCTTAAAAAGCATTTTTGCCTTTCAAGTGCAAAACATGGATTTGTATATTACTTATTTTACAAGAAGAAATACACTTTCATAAATCACTCAATCCTGCATGCTTCAAAGCATTTCTCGATAACCCACATAACATTCCGCGCAAGCTCAAGAGGAACCGGCGGGGAACCGCCATAACGTATAGCCAAATAGAGTTTTTCATAGAACATTGCGGCGCTGGACTGAGAGACTTTAGTTAGATGCCAGCTCTCCTCAATCCATGGGATATCATCAAAGTTATAACTGCGGTCTGGGACTGGCTCGATCTCTAATCTTCTCTCAGGGAGAGAGGCTGGATTAAAGTATTTCCACCTCAATGACTCCGCATTTCCCACTAACCCCCCATGCGTCCCTATTACTAACCACTTATTTTGTGGATAGGCACATGCCCTAGTAACCTCGATGTCTATCAATGGTGAAGATTCGGCCCTCAAAACTATCTTCACGTGGTCTTCAGCATCCCCCAAGGTTAATGTCTTTCGTAGGTCGCAGAATACTTCTAGCGTTTTATTGCCCAATATTTGGAGGGCTTGAGCTATGGGATGCACACCGTTATTTCGTAGTTCTCCACCACCAAACTTTTTTAGAGTCTGCCAATCCCAGCGTCTGCTGAATACATGATTGTAAATTTTGATTAGAACTATTCTGCCAAGCTTGCCGGAATCAATAACCTCCTTAATCTTGAGGTAGTCTGGAGCGAATAGGCTGTTATGGAATATTGCCAGCATTCTTCCAGATTTATTTGCGGCCTCAATCATTAAGTCGGCTTCCCGTAGATTTGTGGCCATTGGCTTCTCACAAACAACATTTTTGTCGGCTTCCAAAGCCGTTATAGTGTGTGGGGCATGAAGGTGACTTGGCGTAGCAACGATTACCAGCTCAACCTCCTCATCTTTAACTAGCGACTCAAAATCCGAGTAAGCTCGGCAGCCAAATATCGCTATAGCTTCTTTTCTCCTCTCTTCTAGCGGGTCGGAGACTGCAACAACCTCATACTTATCTGATAACTCTTTAAGGGTTCTCGCATGAATATTCCATCCGCTTCTCCCAAGCCCGCCTATCCCAACCTTAATTTTGCCATCCATATCATTCTGCTCCGTAGTATTTTTTAAGAGAAGACAAAAATTTGAGGAATTTCTCTACACCTACTTTCCTACCAGAAGACTGTCTCAGTCGGTTTGCCGGATAAGACTGCTTCAGTTTCGTCTGGTTCAAGGGTCTTCTTAATGCCCAACTTGTAATGCCAGTCATAGAGGCAGTAGCGCACGATTTTCACACGTTTGCCCCTTAAATCTTCTGGAAGGGTCTCATTTGGGGTGCGTTTTGAGAAGCCAGTTAGCTCGATTGTGAAAATGCATTTCTCCCATTTTTCACCCTCATCATCAACAGTATATTCGCCAGTTCGCTCCACATCTATAGCTATTCCTTGAAGCTTTCTAACCACCATACTGGACACCACGCATCAATTCATTCAAGAGGTTATCACCATATATCCTTTTTGAAAAGGAGGTTTCTTTTCAAAACTTTTAAGCCTACTTCCTCCTTTAGTCTCCTTAAGAGGTGTTATTCATGCGTGATACTATATGGGGAGCTTTACTTATGGCATTAAGCATTATGGCGATGATAGTGTATTTTTGGGCGCTCTTCCTATCGCCACCAGATATTACGCTTGGAAGATTTTCGATAAGTGAGTGGGCTATTCTCATACCAGTCTTCATATTCGTTTATCTCTTTCTCATTGTTATAGCCTGGATAGGGTGGGCTATGATAACGACGCCGCCAACATTACCATCCCAAGAAGAAAGTATCATAGACAGGGGAAACAGTCAGCGTTTTAATCCCAGGAAATGGAAAGGTTAAAGTGCCAGAAAATAATTGTTAATTAGAGAGGTTCTATATGGTTGATGTTATTCTCTTGGAAGATGAGGAGGGTGTAGTTAAGGGTCCTCATCACTATCTAGTTAAGCGCTCATCTATTGAGGAGCTTGAGGATAAGGTTTATAATTTGTTGAAGGAGAGGAGCTCATTACCTCTTTCAACATTATGGAGGGTTCTTGATTGCCATTTGTGGGAGATAGTGGCGGCTTTAAATAGGTTGAGGGAGAAAGGTCTAGTGGAAGAGTTTGAGGCGAGCTCGGAGGCTTATAGCGAGCGGGAAAAGCCCTAATTGAAATCGTATCTCATCGCAAACTATTATTTCTTCTATATGATACTTCCTATATTAGGAGATGGGAATTTGAGAAGAACTTCCGAAATCTCCGGCTTTTATAAGCTGAGCATAGATGAGAGGCTTAGGCTGGTTAAAGAGTTTGCCGATTTAACCGATGATGAGGTTAATATGCTTAAGGCTCCAAGCTCGCTTAGTCTCGACTTGGCGGACCGCATGATAGAGAACGTTATAGGGATTTTCCCGATGCCCCTCGCAATAGCCGTAAACTTTCTAATTAATGGTAGAGATTATATGATTCCAATGGTTATTGAGGAGACATCCGTTGTTGCCGCAGCGAGCTATGGTGCCAAGATGACAAGGAGTAAGGGCGGAATCTTTACGAGCAGTACGGAGCCAATAATGATTGGGCAGATACAGGCAGTTAGGATAAAGGACCCGCACAGGGCTAGGATGGCGATACTTGAATCTAAGGAAGAGATATTAAAGAAAGCTAATGAGCAGGACCCATTACTTGTTTCCGTTGGTGGCGGAGCTAAGGATTTAAGAGTTAAAGTTATTGATACGATTAGAGGGCCGATGGTTATAACGGAGCTTCTTGTTGACTGTAGAGATGCTATGGGTGCTAATGCCGTTAATACTATGTGCGAGGCCGTTGCCCCATTAATAGAGCGTATAACAGGCGGTAAAGTTTTCCTTAGGATAGTTTCTAATCTTGCGACTGAAAGGCTTGCTAGGGCTTGGACTGTTGTTGATAAGAATGCTGTTGGCGGTGAGGAAGTTGTTGATGGAATAATTGAGGCCTACGCTTTTGCGGCTGCAGACCCATATAGGGCTGCAACCCATAATAAGGGCATATTAAATGGCGTGATAGCCGTCGCGTTAGCAACATGCAATGACCATAGGGCTATTGAGGCTGGTGCGCACGCCTACGCTGCCAGGACAGGACGCTATCTGCCACTCTCCGTCTGGGAGAAGAATGAGGATGGCGACCTAGTTGGTTCGATAGAGATGCCGATGGCTGTTGGCATAATTGGCGGCGCAACAAGGGTTCACCCGATAGCTAAAATAGCCCTAAAGATTTTAGGAGTGAAATCCGCCCGTGAGCTCGCTGAGGTTATGGCCGCTGTTGGCCTAGCCCAGAATCTGGCTGCTTTAAGGGCGCTTGCTCATGAAGGCATACAGAGGGGGCATATGTCGCTTCACGCAAGGAATATAGCGATAATGGCTGGGGCGACTGGCGAACTTATAGATATAATAGCTGAGCGAATGGTTGAGGAGCGAAAGATTAGAATGGATAGAGCGAAGGAGCTGCTTGAGGAGTATAAGAGAAAACTTATGAAGGGCTAAAAGTATTCGGGTTAATTGACTCTACATCCATGCTTCAAGAGGATTAGGGGTGTGGCTAAGCTCTTCTTTCTGGTTTCAGGCGAAAATCCCACACTTTCTCTCTCTGAAGTAAAGTCCATACTTAGCGCTGAAGGATATGAGTATCATGTTTTAAGCGAGTTGACCCAGCTCCTAAGGCTAGAAGCGGACACTAGATGTGCTGAGGCTGTGAGGTTTAGGTCCGCCCTGGCCCGGGCATGCGCCCTGGAGATATTTGGCTGCAATGCTACACTAGATGAGATATTGGCGTATGCTGAGAGAACCGATTTTAAGCCCTTCATAGAGAGTGGAGAATCCTTTGCTGTTCGGGTCCTTAGGGTGAGAGGCTCATCACCGGAGATTAGCTGTCTCGCCCTAGAGCGGAGAATCGGCGAAACAATACTTAAGGATGTGAAGAGTAAAGGTGTAAGGGTTAATCTTGAGAACCCCGATAAAGTCTTTTTGGGAATCCTGACGGATGAAAAGTTCTTCTTTGGATTGAGAATTGCCGAGATAAAACATAAAGATTTATTAGAGCGCGGACCTAGAAGAAGACTTTTCTTTCATCCAGCTGCCCTAACCGCTAAAATGGCGAGGTGTATGGTTAACTTAGCTCAGGCGAGAGCTGGGGAGATAGTTTTAGACCCATTCTGTGGAACCGGGAGCATACTGATTGAGGCCGGCTTAATTGGATGTAGGGTTATTGGACTGGATGTTAGTAGGCGGATGGTTGAGGGAAGCCAAAAAAACCTGAGGTTCTTTGGGATAGAACCAGATGGTTTAATGGTTGCTGATGCTCGTGCTCCACCACTTCCTCATGGAAGCGTTAAGTGCGTTGTTACCGACCCACCCTATGGAACGTCATCCTCAACCTTCGGTCTTACGACAAAAGATTTAATTGAGGGCTTTTTCTCAGCAACCTCTAACATTATTAAGAATGAGGGTATGGTATGTGTTGCAGCTCCAAAAACTCTTGGGCTTCATGAAATCGGCGAGAAGTATGGGTTTAGACATGTTGAATCACATTATGTTTATGTCCATAGGAGACTTACCCGTGAGATAGCGGTTTTCAAAATAGAGTAGGAGGAAAGCTAGGATTGAGCTTAATAATTACTTTTCTCGGAACTGCCGCGAGCATACCGACCAATGATAGGTCATTGCCCTCAATCGTTATACAGCGTGGGGGTGACATATTGATGTTTGATTGTGGCGAAGGAACACAGAGGCAGATGATTAGGGCTGGAATAGGGCTTAACAGGAATATGCTTATCTTCATAACCCACATGCACGGAGACCATGTTCTAGGTCTACCCGGAATCCTTCAAACCATGTCACTTCTCGGCAGAGATAAACCCCTTGAAATTTATGGGCCTCCTGGAATTAAGGATTTTATGGAGTCTATTGTTAGGACTGTGAGGTTTTGGTTAGGCTTTACAGTAAATATTCATGAGGTCAAGTGGGAAGGTATTGTTTACGATAGCAAGGAATATAAGGTGTATGCTGTATGGGCTGAGCACACAATACCATCGTTAGCATACGCTTTGATTGAGAAACCTAGGCCCGGAAAATTTCATCCTGAGAAAGCTATGGCGCTAGGCGTTCCAAAAGGACCATTATGGTCCATGCTCCAGAGGGGTATGGATGTTACGCTTCCGGATGGAAGGGTTGTTAGACCATCTGATGTTTTAGGACCCCCCAGACCTGGACGAAAAGTAGTTTATAGTGGCGATACAAGACCATCTGATAGGATTGTTGAGCTTGCTAGAGGCGCTGATGTCCTGATTCATGAGGCGACTTTAGGCGATGAGCTGGCTGAGAGGGCTCGTGAGGAGGGGCATTCAACCCCAAGTGAGGCGGCGCAAGTAGCCTTAAAGGCTAATGTGAGACTTTTAGTCTTGACGCATGTGAGCGCAAGATATAGTAGCCCAAGAACCTTATTGGAGCAGGCTAGAAAGATATTTTCGGAAACAATCATGCCAAATGATTTAGACCGTATCGATATCCCGCTTCCGAGGGATGCTTGAAATTTTTGCTGGGCTGTTAAATCAAGCCTAGAAGTTCCTTAAGTGCTTGAATACTCTCCTCAATATTGCTTTTAGACTCTATAACAAGGGCGCCTCTATAATTTATTCTCCTTAGGTCTTCTATAATCCTCGGCCAGTTTATTTTTCCGAAACCTATACCCAGATGGGAGTCCATATCTCCATTGTTATCATGGAAATGCGTGTGAACTATTTTATTTCGAAATTTCTCAATGAACTCTTCTATTTGCCCATTTATATTCGCATGCCCAACATCAAATGTCATATTCAGGTCTACTCCATCTCCACCCAAGCTCTCATAGAATGCTTTAAACTCCTCAGCTCTCTTCAGTAAGAATGGAAATGGGTCTGGAACATTCTCTATCGCTATCCTTAGGCCGTTCTCCCGGGCCTCTTTAAGTAACTCGCGTGTCGATTTTAAATTAATCTTCCAGTCTATGTTTGGAAGAACATCGCCCACCGCGCTTTGGATACCGGGATGGAAGACCCAGTATTCTGGGTTTAGCTGGGCTGAGAGCCTAATTGACTTTTTAAGCCTCCTCATGATGGCATGTCTTATAATTGGCGATGTTGACGCTATATTTATGTCGGCGAAGGGCGCATGAACGGATAGGCTAATGCCCCTCGTTTTAATCGCCTCTTTGAGTAAGCTCACTCTCAAGTTATTAAGCGCATGCGGGCCCTCATCGACAATTTCGACATGCTCAACATCGAATTCATTTAAGCGTTTTATGACCGCCTGAAAAGGTTTCCCAAGACAGAAAAGCGTTGATAAGCCTATGCGCATAATTACTTTCCTCCAGATGGTTGGCTTCTCATTTTACTTTGTTGTTTTTGGCGTTAGCCAATCTATTAGGTTTTGCGGCTCATCACACTCTATCTCAACCTTTATGGGACCTAAGGGTGATTCACCATAGGGCTGTGAGAACGATATGTGCCCAACATAAGCAACCTGCTTATTAAGATAAAAAATTATCTTCCTCTCCTGAACACCCTTTAAGAGGACTGTTCTCGCGGCATCCAGTATGCGCTCCCTCCTAAGAAGGTCATAGAATTTTGTTAGGGCCTCTAATCCCTTAGCCTTTCCAACAAACCTTTTATGCTCATTCTCCTCGATGAGTTCTAAACTTATGTCTCCCAAAACCCTCTGGACCGCAACCCTAACCTTGTTCTCATCCTCTGTTGGGTTTACTTCAACCTCAACCCTAACTTCTACATTGCTTATTGTTCTGCTCATCACTAATCACTTTCTCTATTACTCGCTTAATCTCCCTTTTTAGTCGCTCTATTGAGCCCTCATTAACAATCATATAATCGGCCGTGGCTATAACTTCTCCTATGCCAACGCTTAGCTCCCTCTGGTCTCTGGTGTAAAATGCCTCCCAATCTTTTGGGTCGTCGCTTCTACCCCTTCTAAGTAGACGCTTAAATCTGGTTTTTGGTGAGGCATGTATGGCTATAACTTTAAAGTTTGGGAACTCTTTTCTAAACTCTCGGACCTCATGGGGGCTGCGTAGTCCATCAACTATAACAACTTTAGCGTTTAAAGCCTTAATCTTCGGTATACACCTCTTCGCTAGAGCCTCTGGCCCCTCCTCTGCTCTAATCTGCAGCATAACTTTGCCTAGGTTTTCTGGCGTGGGCTCAAGGTTTCTTCGGGCTGCTTCAGCTCTAACCTCATCACCCATAACGATGACTGGAAAACCATATTTGCGGACTATATCCCTAACAGTGTCTTTTCCAGCTCCAGGCATACCTGTCACGCCTATAACAATAGATTGTTTTATAGATGACAATGTAGACACCACTTTGTTATGGTAAACTCTCGCCTCTTCTGGTTAAGACAATAGTAATGTAGTGATAGATGTAAACTTAAGAGTTTTTATAGTTGATACCTCCCTATCTCCTGGATAGTCTCTCCCTCCTCTCCTTCCCTTCAAATGCCTTCTGTGTTTAGCGTTACATTTAAAAGGGAGTTTATAGAAACGTTTAGGGAGTATGTGTGTAGAAAGCGAGAAGGATAATTTGGACTCGCCCAAGAAGGTTGCCATAAGCGACCTATCTAATTTTCAGTTCCACGCAGCCTATCTCGCCTATTCAGAAGCATATGATAAGACCACCGACCCCGAAGTCAGGGAATTTCTGAATCAGAATATTATTGCGCTTCAGCAGAATAAAATTGATTATCAAACATTCTATAGGAATATAAGTCAATACCGCCAGGTGGATGTTTCACAGCTTCAGAATAGGGTGAGCATAAGGACTCAGAGCAAGAGTGAATGGCGCAATCGGATGAAGAGAATCGAAAGAGAGAGACGCTACGAAAAATAAAAGTCCACAGTAACTTAAGTGAGCGCCAGCGAATCTATTCGGTTTAATGCCCGCTAGAATTAAACCTAAATTAGCGCTTAAAATGGGGATGCGCTAGAGTTTTTCACCTAAAATTTATTACTGGGCTTTCTTATTTTTTAAGGGGTCGTGCTAACCCCATGTTTACAGAAGCCCTCCTAGTGAGCGTTCAGCAGCCAGCGGTTCAGCAGGATGTTATGGGATGGATTTTTCAGCTCATATGGATACTTGCATTCATAGTTATTTGGATTTATGGTCAGCGCATTCAGACAACTCTTATGCTCAGGGAGATTGAAGGCTCCCTAGTTAGGCTTAAGGCTATGAGGGATAGAGGGCGCCAGATGGTTATATCCGCAATTAAGGAGATTGGTAAGCCCAATGAGGACCCAACAGCTAGGGTTGATAGGTTACTTGAGCATGTTGATATAGAGCCGGTCAGCCTAGACCCAACTGGCATAATTAGGAGGCTTGAGCACATAATAGACGTCAGGGATTTCAGACTTAAAGATGAGGTCCGCCAGATGGCCCCTCAGGCTGATGAGACGCAAATAAATAATTTAACTAATGTCTTAGAGGCTGCCCTGGCGCTGAATCAGATTTACAAGATTGTGAGGCACTATTATTTGATGGGGAAGAAGACGTTGAGCTTCTACATAATCCTCCAGATTCAAATGATCCTCCCGCTTATAATGAGGGAGTCTGAGGCATTTGCAAGCGCCCTAAGGGCCTTCATGCTAGGTCAACCCATTGGAGATGGAGCTGGTGCGCTGGTTGCTGCAAGACTGATGTATGGAAGGGAGAAGCGCTTAATAGCGCAAGATACTGTTGTGAGTGAGATTGATTTGGAGGGGCGGAAGGCGTATGTGATAAAGGCTAAGGGTCCGGGTGGGAATGTCGGTAAGCCGGGTGAGGCTATAAAGCAGATAATTGAGGGGGAAGAGGGGAGAATTGCGCTCACAATTATTATTGATGCGGCGCAGAAGCTTGAAGGTGAGAAACCGGGTGAAGTTGCTGAGGGAGTTGGTGTAGCTATAGGTGGGCCTGGTGTGGATAAATATAAGGTTGAGGAGATTGCAGCCAAATATAAGGTTCCCTTAAGCGCCGTGCTAATTAAGGAGGGTATAGAAGATGTTGTCTCAACGATGAGGAAGGAGATTGTTGATGGCGTTGAGGAGGCGATAGAGAGGGTTAAGAGGCTGATACGCGAGAACACTAAGGAGGGTGATACCGTCATTATTGCTGGAATAGGAAACACAATTGGAATAGCTCAGTGAACTTATGATGGAGGTATAGATGTTTTGGAGGAAGGTGGTGTTAGAAGAGCACCAATATTCTTTATGGCGGTCATAATCGTGATGTTAGTGATGTCTTTGGCTGCGCTAATACTGGCTTTAGTAGCGTATTTAACGCAGAACACTATTGAATATATGAACGTGATTTTAAGCGTAAGCGCAATAGCATTATCCGTTTATCTTCTAATCCAGATGAGAAGGAAGCCTCCTAGCCTAGGCTTCGAAACCCTAAAGGTTTCAACGGTTATTAAATGCGTGAAATGCAACTATGAGAGTGTTAGAGAGTTTGAGAGGGGAGATTACGTACTGAAGGAAGTCGGCTCATGCCCAAAATGCAGCGGAACACTGCATATATACTCGATTTTTAGGGAGGTTAAGGAGAGGGAGAAAACCTATTAGGCTATGTTAGAACAATAATCTCTTTGCTTCCTACATAAATGGTATGTTCTGCTTGGGCTACAGGTCTCCGACTCGCTTCAATAAAAACGGGATATGCCATTAAACACTTAGAGGAGAGAAGCTCCAGAAGACCCCTTTTATAGGAATCATCTTCCTTATATAAGTTTCTCAGCCACCTCTCAGCAAACGGTAAAGTTCTAAAATTGCCCTCAATAATCTTAAGAAGGTTTCTCGCCTCGACGCTCTTCAAGGAAGCCTTAAGCTTTGTAAGCCTAAAAATGTATTTTTCTGGACTATCCTCAACCCTTCCAACAGCTTCTCTAAGCGTGACAAATGGCTCAATAGCATAGACACTGCCGGGGCGCATGCGCTCAATAGAGAAATGTGACACATTCGGTATTGATTTTCCAGCGTGAATCATATATCGGCCAACCTCATGACCGCTGAGATTTGATATGGGCTTGAAGCCATGCCGCTCAATAATTGTCTGAATTTCGGAGCTAACTCTAGAGACCATGATGCCTGGATGCATAATTTTTATGGCTGCCTCAAGAGCTTTCTCAGCTGCATGAACCATACCTTCATATTCTGGGTTGAAGCAAACTGTTGTGGCTGTATCCGCAATGTAGCCATTTACATGAACACCAACATCAATTTTAACTAGGGCGCCCTCGGGAACAACTCTCTTATCGTTTGGTGGAGAAGTGTAGTGTGCGGCAACTTCATTGACCGAGATATTACATGGAAAGGCTGGACTACCACCCATCTCCCTAATCATGCTTTCAGCAGTCTCGCAAATCTCAATGAGTGGCATACCCTCCCTAACAACCCTTCCAATCTCATCCCTAACTTTAGCGGCTATTCTACCAGCGCGAATATACTTTTCAAGAACCTCCTCATTTAGTGAGCCTCCATCTGCCAAGGGATTTACTGGCATACTTCTCAACCCAGCCGCATTCAAAATTTAACATATAGAAATTAGAAATTATATCCTTATACATAAAATTACATCCACTTCTTAATCATTTTAGCCATAACGCTTGCAAAACTTAAATATTCTTTCAGAGAATATTTAAGGTTGCACAGTAATGGGGATTCAAGGTTATCTGGGCGAGGCATATGGGTTATCCTATAGTCTTAACCGCTGATAGGACGCTTATGAGCGAGTATGGTGGAGCGATATTTCTAGGCTTCAGCGCATGCGTCCCTAAAGGCCTAGTCCCAGATAGCCTCTATTTTAGACTTTTCTGCCCACCAGTAGAGGCCAATCTGGATGGCTCAGCTGTTGTTGCACCTAATGGGACTAGAAAGATTGAAGCAGCCCTATTAGATTATGGTTTTAGGAGGGAGGATGTCGTCGTCGCCCACCCAGAACACCTCCATAAGGTCATCGGTCCTGAGACTAAGGCTCTGGGGATAACTGAAAATGACCCGCTGGGCATTGGGCCGGCGACGACAACTTTCACCGAGATTTTTGGTGGAGAAGCATATATGGCGATTAAATTCCGCGAGATTCTCAATCACCCATCGGTTAAAAAGTATAGGCCTAAGATAATTGTTGGTGGAGCTGGAGCATGGCAGCTTGAGGATGAAGCCATCAGAAGGGAGCTTGGAATAGATACCGTTGTTATTGGGGAGGGGGAGCGGGTTGCCGGCCCACTCTTTGAGAAGGCCATTAATGGTGAGGAGCTTCCCGGCGTCGTTTATGGTGAAGTTGTTGAGACTGAGGAGATACCGGTCATTAGAGGCGCGACAATAGATGGCATAATTGAGGTTGCGAGAGGATGCGGACGCGGATGCGACTTCTGCGTTCCAACACTCCAGCGCTTCAGATGCCTACCAATAGACCATATCTTGAAGGAGGTTGAGGTTAACCTTAGGGCTGGTAGGCAGCCGCTACTGCACGCCGAAGATATATTGAGATATAAGGCTAGGGGGCTGGAAATCAATAAGCAAGCGGTCATCGAGTTATTTAAGAGCGTGAAGAATTATCCGGGCGTTAAGGGTGTTGGGATAAGCCACTTCGCCCTAGCATCTGTTGTAAGCGCACCAGACCTTGTTGAGGAAATATCCAATATATTAAACCTCACCAGCAACCGTTGGCTAAGTGGACAGACCGGGATTGAGACTGGCAGCCCAAGAATGATGGATATGCACATGAGGGGTAAATGTAAGCCCTATTCGCCTGATGACTGGCCAGACCTGGTTGTTAGGGCATTCGAGATTTTAAATGAGAATAATTGGGTTCCATGTGGAACACTCATTTTGGGCCTTCCAGGCGAGGAAGAACGGGATATCGAACTGACAATTTCTCTTGTTGAGAGGCTCAGGCCCTTCAGGAGTATAATTGTCCCGCTATTTTTCGTCTCAATGGGAAGCCTAAAGGATAAAACAAACTCATTCACAATAAACGATTTAACGCCAACCCATACGGAGCTTCTCTTCAAATGCTGGAAGCATAACTTCGCCTGGATGAACGCTATATTTAAGGATTGGAGCGAAATGAGCATAAAGAGCAGGATGATAAGAAGGGGGTTGAGAATGGTAATCTCCTATGGCATAAAGCAGGTCCTGAAATACATGGAAATCTGTGAGAAAGACTACAATTATGATTTGAGGTCCATGATAAGAGACTTTAGAAATGGAAACCTAAAGGTTGAGATGCCCCTCCCAATTCGAATACTCAAACCAATAATTAGATAGTTTAGCGCGCGTTCTCCATATTTGGCTTAAGCGTATTAAGGTAAAGACGGCCAAAGTCTGATTGGTTAGTGGTTAGGTTAAAACATAGATTGGGAGGATAAATAGGTGGGAATTAGGAGAATTGGTGTTGTAACCGCCGGTGGAGATGCTCCAGGCATGAATGCTGCAATACGCGCAATTGTCCGCTCAGCCATCTATAGTGGCTTGGAGGTTATTGGTATTGAGAGGGGCTATGCTGGGCTTCTTGAAGGCAGATACCGCTTTCTGGATAGGCGCTCGGTTAGTGGAATAATAAATTTGGGTGGAACAATACTTAGAACAATACGCTGTGAGGAAATCAAGACTGATGAGGGTATAGAAAGGGCTGCTGAATTCCTAAAGAGTATCAGAATTGATGGGCTTATAACTATTGGCGGTGATGGAACATTTAGGGGTGCAAGCAGACTTTATAGGGCTAGCGGCATACCAATGATTGGGGTTCCAGCAACAATCGATAATGATGTGGCTGGGACTGATACAACCATAGGCTTCGATACTGCGGTGAACACAGCCCTAGACGCGATAGATAAGATAAGGGATACGGCTACATCCCACGAGAGGATATTCATAGTTGAGGTCATGGGTAGGCGTAGGGGTTTCCTAGCTCTAGAAGTCGGCTTAGCTGGCGGTGCGGAAATAATCCTAATACCGGAGATTAAAGTGGACTTGGAGAAGGTCTGCGATAGGATAAAGCGTGATAGGGAGGAGGGAAAGGTTTCTGAGATAATTGTCATGGCCGAGGGGGCTGGAGATAGCCGACAAATAACCGAATACATCGCTAAGGAAACTGGGCAGAATACGAGGTTAGCGGTTCTTGGGCACATCCAGAGGGGGGGTGTTCCTACGGCCAGAAGCCGAACATTAGCATGCGAGTTCGGATATAAGGCTGTTGAGCTGCTGCTTACGGGAGAGTCTAAGAGGATGGTTGGCATAAGAGGGAGCGAAATAACGTCCGTTGACCTAGACTACTCGTGGATGACTGAGAAGGAGATAAACCTAAGCCGATATAGGCTTGCTGAGATACTATCCCTCTAAAACCTCATTACGTTATGAAGTTTGTTAATCCAGCCTCCTTAGCTAACTCTATAGCCCTCTCCATCTCCTTAGCAGTCAATCTCCTACGTAGCTCAGGCACCTCATAGGCTCTCCACTCAGGCCTATACTGGAACATAACATTGGTCCTAGTGTTCCTTCCGAGGTTATCGGCAATCCACTTAAGAATATGCTTAGTGCAGCATTCTAGGTGGTTTGGTAAGACAAGAACCCGTATTATAAGTTCACCATATTTATTGCCATAGAGGTGATTCCTTGCGCAGACATCCCAATAATTGGGTGCATCCGAAATCCTCTTGGCGCAGTCAAAGGGGCCATACTTGAAGTCGAGCAGATAAACGTCAACGAAGCCGGCAAGCAGCCTAGCGGCCTCCTCACTATAGTAGGAGTTTGAGTTCCAGATGACCGGAATA
>JAGTQF010000024.1 GCA_018396655.1 Candidatus Bathyarchaeota archaeon | reverse complement strand
GTAAAGTTTATTTTGGCTCTTTCTACAGTTATTTCTAGCGATGATATGAGCTCTAATCCCGCCGGAACCCCCTATGCGGGGCCCGCAGAGACGGACTCGACTGAGATGGGCGTAAGAGCCCCTTGATGAGGGAGAGTTTACCCAGATGCGGGACACGGCGGGCGTGGGCGCTAAGATTCCACGTGTGAGAGAGCCCGGCTGAGGGGAGCGAAGACCGCTCGTCTGTGAGGCTGGGTGTTAGTCACGTGGAACACAAAGCGCCCACGATAAAATCCGCTTTTAGGTAAACAAGAAATAGATGCTTCAATAATATCTAGGCTAGTTGAAAATTGGAGGTTTAATATTGAAGCCCATAGTTAGATATGAGCGTGATGTGGGATTTAGTGGTGGCACACCATTTCCAGCAAAGATTCTTCTATCCAAGAGCGATACGCCTACTGCCAGCGTTAGATTAAGCGTGATTGAGAAGGGAAAGAGTATTGAATTGCACGCGCATGGGGAGAGCGACCAAATAGAATATTGCATTAGGGGCAGAGCTATAATGTTCATTGAGGGTTTAGGCGAGAAAGAAGTGTTTGAGGGAACGTTCACCTATATTCCTAGGGGTGTAAGGCACAGTTTAGTGGAGGTTATAGAGCCACTAATAGTCCTAACGGTTTTTGTGCCGCCACTCTTCTAGCCTAATGGGAATGCTAGGTTTTAGCCGCCGAGGCTGTCTCCCGTCTAGCTCTCTCCTCCTGCCCGTAATAGGCGGTCCACTTAAGCTTGCGTGGGTCCCTCCCCAGAACTAGATGATTTTTCCTACATTTGCTTGAGCAGAACCAGAGGATTGAGCCATCATTATTAACATACATTATTCCTGTTCCCGGATTGAATTCATGACCGCAGAACGAACATCTCCTCGGTTTTGGCATAGGCACATACACTCCATGCTGAATGGTAAGTAGAGATTTGCGCTCCACAGACTACTTTATTTTCCTAGCCTCCCTCTCAGTCTCCCTTAGCATTAATATGTCGCCTAGTCTTACGGGACCCTTAACATTCCTAGTTATTATCCTACCCTTATCTGGACCCTCAAGTATACGAACCCTAACCTGCTCTATCTCGCCAGTAACCCCCGTCCTCCCTATTAATTGGATGACCTCCGCTGGTGTTAGAACCTCTTCCCCGGACTCTTTAGTCTCCCTAGATTCCCTCTGACCCAACTATCCTAGCCTCCCCTAATCTTCTGAATCCTATTTATAATCTCTCTAACTAAGTCAGCTGCTTCACCAGGCTCAATTATGCATGCTGACGCCGCCGAAACCTCTATTCCGGCTGCTGAACCCAGCTTAGCCTTGCTTGGAACATATGTGTATGGGATTTTTCGCTCATCACATAGCAGTGGTAGATGTGCCACAACCTCCGGTGGGTCAACATCCTCAGCAATTATAACTAGTTTAGCAAGTCCCCTCTCCACAGCCTTTGTAGTCTCATTTGTTCCCCTACGAACCTTACCAGTTTTAGAGGCTATTTGCACCGCTTCATATGTGGCGTTCACTATTTCGCTCGGAACCTCAAACTTAACATAGAATGGTTTCGGCATATTCTATTCAACCTCATCAACATCTGTTTCGGTTTCATATGCTTAATCCTAAGAGTATGAGGATTTAACCTATATACGTTACGGTTCAATTCTAAGGTAAATATAAACTTTTAGCCTTTAACAACGGGTATAGTATAAGGCCCCTCTGGAACAACAATAATTTTTGAATCTCTGCCAGCTATGCGATACGCCTCTTCAAGGGCTTCCTCTGGATTCGATGCTGGAATCATATGCATCTCCTCAATTACACTATGCTTAATATTTTTCGTCATAAGAATCACTCTTGCATCCCTTAATATTCTGGCTAATATCTGAGCCTCCCACTGGTCTTTGATGGGTTCCTCACGCCTTATTCTCTCCAGCACATCCTCAGGAGTTTTTGCCTCAACCATAAGCCTATGGAATTCCTCATGCCCCCTACCTATTCCATCAATGCACTCCGCAAAAATGACTATTACACCACCCCTTCTAACAATCATCTCCCCAGTAGCCATACCCTTAACCGCTTGATAAAGGTCTCTATCAAGCGGGTAGCCTCCATTACTTGTTATCACGATATCGGCTCTCGAAGGCGCTCTAATCTTAACATACTTATCTAGGAATCTAACGCCCTCAAGATGAGCCTCAAATAAGTCGCCAGCAAAAGCCCTAACAATCCTATGCTTCCTATCAATTATAACGTTAACAAGGTATTTTGCGGCCCTAACCATCTTTACTGCTTCAACCATATCCTCATGTATCGGGTTTCCATCGAGCACACCGTAACGTGAGAGCGGATGCATAATCATCTTAAAGCTATGATTATCAAATATCGCCTTCTCACCTGCAACCCCAGGTAAAATAGACTTTCTTCCACCACTATATCCGGCAAAAAAGTGTGGTTCAATTAATCCAGTAAGTATTATAAGGTCTGACTCATCTATGAGACGGTTTACTGAAACTCTTGTTCCAAAGGATGTCTCACCCAAATAAATTAAGTTGCCCTCGTCTTCGGCATTATGGCTCACAATGTCAATCTCCTCAACAACCTCATTGCCCAGAAACTCCTTAATCTCCTTCTTTGGGGCTGGCTTATGAAGCCCATAAGCGACTAGAATCTTAATCTCATCCATCTCTAATCCGGCTTTCCTGAGAGATTCTATTATTGGCGGAAGAAGGCTCCTGTTCGGAGTCGCCCTAGTATAATCGCTTACCACAATACACACTCTTCTCTTTCCAGCAGCCATACGTGATAGAGGCACGCTTCCAAGAGGGTTCTCCAGGGCATCTCTAACAGTCCTAATTTCATCAGCCACACCCTTAAGTTCCATTGGACTTAAAACGGCCAGTATACTCTCATCCGGAAGGCTTAGATTGATATGGACTCTTCCATAGGGTATGCCAACAATCATTTAGAGACAGCACCCACACGGTTTCAGGATGCCAAATTAATTTGAGAGATTATGCTAGCGTGTTGCTGACAGATTCTTTATGATTTCAGCGATTATATCGGCTACCTTAGCGAATGTCTTAGAATTTGTCCTAATTGAGAAGTCAAAGTCTGATGGGTCGATTTCATCCTTCTTAAAGAACCTCTGGAGAACACTGTTCCGGTCTCTATCACTCCTCTCAACATCCTCACGCGCCTCATCTAATGGTATGCCTCTCCTGCTCGCAACATGCCTAATTCGCTCTTCAAGCGAAGCGTTCAAGAAAATTTTCATCACGTCCTTTCTATCAAGCAGGAAGAAGGCAGACCTCCCCTCAACAATAATATTGTCTCTCTGCAATATTTCATCAAGCTTATTCTTTATTAGTAGGTCTATGTCAACCTCACCGGACCTGCTTAGAGATTCGAAATCCTTAATCATCGTTAAAATCTTACTTGTGTTTATAACGTCCATTCCAAGTTTTCCCGCTAATATCTCTGCGACCTCAGTGCATCCAGAACCTAGATAGCCGCACAAGGCTATCTTCAAGGTAATCCTCTCCCATACCTTATGACAAGGATAATTTAAGAGCAAAATATTAATAAGCTTTTGGCCGCTTGCCAATCACTTATGAGCAAATATTACTGTGGCCTTTTCATTTATCCTCTCAACCCTAACGAAGCCAAAGCGTTCGAACTGTACAATCCTATCGGGCTGAACAATTCTGAATGATTCCTCAACTAAACCGCTTATAACCGAGTTATCAGGCATTATAACATCGCATTTTATGCCTTCATCCTCTGGGAGCCAGTGTATTAGTTGTGCGCCAATCTTTTTCGCCTCACTATACGGCTCGCTGTGGAATGACGCTGCTACATAATCTCCATGAATACCCTCAATAACAACATTGAATAATTCCATAAGGCGTATTATCGAGCCGGACTTAAGCTGCTCTGCATCTCGGCTGGTGATTAAAAAGTTTACTACACCATTAACTGGCTTGATGTGGAAGAGTCTGCTGCCCTTATCTGGATGGTCTGGATGGAGTGGTATACGTATTATTAGGGCATCCCTAGCATTAATATTTCTAACAACCAGTTTTATCGGGTTCCAAACGAAGAAGAATCTGTCGGCAATTGGGTCAATTATCTTCCTATTATATGCATATAAGTTATCCCAGCTCACTGTTATGTCAGCCGGTCTAGGCCCTATCTCAAGTATAAGCCTTCTTATGGCTTCGGGTTTTATCCCTCTACGCTTCAATGCTAGAAAAGTTGCCAATCGAGGGTCATCCCAACCAGAATATAAGCCCTCTCTAATTCCCCGGAGAATCTTAGATTTGCTTAATGAGGCACCCTCAATCTTAAGCCTTCCATAGTGGATTGCCTCAGGATACTCCCAGCCTAAATATCGGTAAAGATATTTCTGTCTCTCCTGATTTGTCAGGTGCTCCTTGCCGCGTATAATATGCGTTATGCCCATCAGATGGTCGTCTATTCCACATGCAAAATTGTAGAGGGGCCAGACGCGATATTTCGACCCAACCCTCGGATGAGAATACCTTTTTGTGTCTATAATGCGGAAGGCCGGCCACTCTCTGATCGCTGGGTTCGGATGCTTCAGGTCCGTCTTTATGCGCATCACAGCTTCGCCCTCAGAGTACACTCCACCCAGCATAGCCTCCCATCTACGCATATGCTCCTCTGGCGGTAGGTTTCTGCATGCGCATGGCTCACCAGCCACTACTCTTCTGCGAAAATCCTCTGGTTTACATGTGCAGATGTAGGCGTGTCCATCCTTAAGCAGCTTCTCAGCATACTCATAGTAGATTTCTATTCTATCGCTCTGAATATACTCCTCATCCGGAGTGCAGCCAAGCCACTCCAAATCCTTCCTAATTAAGTCCATAAATTGTAGGGATGACCTCTTTAGCCTTGGGTCTGTGTCCTCAAATCTAAGTATAAAGCGCCCATTATACATTCGCGCATACTCATGGCTTAATATTATGGCTCTTGCCGAACCTAAATGGAGAACACAATCCGGGTTAGGCGCAAATCTTGTAACAACCCGACCATATTTCTCGACATTTGGTAGTGGTGGAAGAACTCTCTCCTCAGCCCTCTCTCTCGCCCTCTCTTTTGCTAGAGCCTCTGGCCAGAGGGCTTTAAGAGCCCTTATCTGCTCCTCAATGGACATGCTATTAACTTCTAAAACTATCTCGTCAACCAGGCTCACTATCTCCTTAACAATACTCCTTAAATCCGGTCTCTCGGCGAGAAGTTTTCCTATAACTGGTTTGCTCTGAGCCTTTCCATCATGTGATACTGCATTTAGTAGGGCTATCTTCTTTATCGTCTCCTTTAAAGCATCTAGGTCCTTTACTTGCGTGTACAATCTTCAGGCAGCCTCTCCACGAAGCCCATCGCATCCCTAAATTTTCCTTTGAATTAAGTATTCGGCGAGCATTTTAACCTTTTCTTTAGCCTCGGACTCTGGAAGAAGCGGGTCGATTATGCTCCAGCTTTCCTCAACAAGTTTTGATGCGACCTCTCTAGCATGCTCTATGGCGCCATATTTCCTCATTATCTCAATAGCCCTTCTCCTTAAATTCTCATCTCTGGTGTGCATGCCCAATATTCTTAGGAGTTCTTCCCTATCCTCTTGACAAGCATTCCGAAGCGTGTATATCACCATTAGGGTTAATTTCCCCTCGGTTATATCCATCCCAATACCCCCCTTACCCCTAGCAAACTCCTCCCCGGCTATATCCAGGATGTCATCTTGAATTTGGAATGCTATTCCCAGAGACTCGGCAAATCTACCCATCTTCTCGACAACATCATCATTCGCGCCAGCGAGAACCGCTGCCATCTTAGCAGCCATCCTAGCAAGGGTTCCAGTCTTATAGGCGCACATCTGCAAATAATGTTCCTCGGTTAAACCCTCAGCCCGTATCAGACCTTTATGCCACGCTATATCTATCGCCTGACCGAGACTTAGGTTAATCATCTCCTGAACGTATATCTCGTAGATTCGCCTAGCCCTATCATGCGGTATCCTATCACTCTTCTCGCTTAAGACTATCATTGGCAGGAAATACATTGCCTGCGAGAGGTTTATGGCCACATCAACACCAAATATCTTATACGTGCATGGTTTGCCCCTTCTCATCTCGGATGAATCCTCTATATCGTCGGCTATTAACGTCCCATTATGGATGACCTCCGGTATTATGGCGAAATCCAATGCTTCCGTAAGGCTGCCGCCTAGAGCCTCATATATCAGCAGGAATAATGCTGGGCGCCAGCGCTTACCACCCCTATCCAGAAACTCCCATAGAGGCTCATTAACAGCCTTATTTAGCGCCTCAAAATCTAGGCGGTATCTTGGCGGTATAATCTTAAAGAGGATTGAGTTCTCAGCGAATCTTCTCGGTATATACTTTTCTATGCGGGCATTAATCTGGCAGGCCCTCTCCTCAAGAAAACGCTCTATTTCGCTAGTCTCCATTAAACCTCCCTCCTAGCATATATCTCGGGCTTAAAGCCCCTCACCCTAAGCCATTCGGCGGTTCTCCCCAATATTACTAGGGGCGCTCTCTTCAATCTTTCTATTGATTCGGCTCCAACAAGAAACATAACGTTTCTCAATTGATTAATTAGCGAACAGATAGTTCTCTTTGTCTCCTCATAGCCTTTAGATGCCGATAGGAGGATTGGACGGGCTAAACCAGCCATTGAGGCGCCCAATGCTATTGACTTCGCTATATCCAAGCCAGACCTTAAGCCTCCAGAAGCTATAACTGGTAGATTAACTGATTGAGCGACCTCTACAAGGCTTATGGCTGTTGGTATGCCCCAATCCCAGAGAACCAGCCCTAAATCTTGGCCGGCGGCATCTCCATACTCAACAGCCCTATAATATTCAACCGCAGCCCAGCTTGTTCCACCAGCACCAGCCACATCTATACATGCAACCCCAGCGTCCTCAAGCATTCTGGCAACCTCAGCCGATATACCAGCTCCAGTCTCCTTAACTATAACCGGCACATCCAAGCTATCCACTATTGTCCTTATCCTGTCTATTATTCCAGAATATACGGTTTCGCCCTCCGGCTGTATAGCCTCCTGAAGAGGGTTTAAGTGGATGGCCAGAGCGTCAGCCTCAATCATCTCAACAGCCCTCCTAATCTCTTTAACGCCGTATTCCATAACAATCTGCGGCCCGCCAATGTTAGATATTATGAAAGCCCTCGGTGCCCTCTCTCTAACAATCCTAAACGTCCTCTCTAGGCTTGGGTTTTTAAGCGCAGCCCTCTGGCTTCCAACCCCCATCCCTAAGCCGAGCTCCTCGACAACGCTGGCGATTACGGCGTTAATCTCCATGGCCCTCTCGGTTCCACCAGTCATACTCTCAACTATTATTGGTGCCGAGAACCTATGCTTTAAGAAGACCGTTTCCGTCTTCACATTGCGTAAATTTATTTCTGGAAGAGCCTTATGTATTAGGAAGATTTCTTCAAATCCTGTTCTTACACTTTTTGCCTCAACGTTTCTCTCAAGACATATTCTTATGTGCTCATCCTTTCTATTACTTATCTGGCTTAGCTGAGCATCATCCCTTAATGATTCTTGTTCCAACGGTTTCTTCTCCCTTTAAGGCTTTGTAAATGTTGCCGGGCTTTAAGGCGTTCACAATAAACACTTCAACACCATTCATAACTGGGAGTATTAACTCAAAAATTTTTCCCATCATGCCGCCAGTCACATCAATAGACTTAGACCCAGATACCCCGCCCATAAAACTTTTAAGGTCGCTAAGCGTAGCGCATGGAATCAGCTTAGCGTTTTCATCCGTTTTCGGGTCAGCGGTATACAATCCATTAACATCAACACCTATAATGATTCTTCCAGCATTAAATTCAACCGCCAGTCTAGAGACAAGCTGGTCTCCGGAGAGAATCGCAAAGCCCATCTCATAATCGAAGACTGCATCACCATATAAGACTGGAATGAAACCCAATTTAAGAGCTTGTTCGATGGGGTCTCTATGGAAATCTCGAATTCTACCATGCCTGGTAACTATGAATGAGGATGGCGCCATACTAATGGATGGTAAACCCTCATCAAGAAGAGCCTCGATGATGAGCATATTTAGCGAGACCATGGCGTTATGTGTTTTAGAGAAACCGATTATCTGACCTTTTTCCCTAAAGCCCTCGGCTATTTTATATTCAGCCGCTATTGGATGGCCGTAGCTACCTCCACCATGAACTAATATTAGCTGCGAGATACGTGAGTCGGCGATTTCCTTGGCTAACCGCTTTATTGCGGGCACATTCGGCGTTAAAGGTTTATCCTTAATTGTTATTACTGAGCCGCCCAGCTTGAGTATTATGAGTTTACTCTTCAATCCTAACCCCCTCAAAGGCTTTAGCGGTCACAAACACTTCTCCACCAGCATTTCTAATGGCTTCGGTAATGCCTTGAACATTACTCTTTTCCGGTAATGCGATAATGCAACCACCACCTCCAGCGCCAGTTAGCTTAGCGCCAAGAGCGCCAGCCCTTCTAGCAGCGCTGATAAGTCTCTCAATCATATCATTCGAAACCCCAAGAGCGCATAGAAGCGCATGATTCATATTCATTAGTTCGCCTAAAGTCCTCATGTCCCCGCTTTTAAGCGCCTCAACCCCGAGCTTTGCAATATTCTCTCCAGCATCCATAATACTCTCAACTACTGTAGGATAACGCATTAATAAATCACTAACCCGAGAGACCATCTCACCGGTTACACGCTTAACGCCAGTATCCCCCACAATAATTGGTATTTCAGCCTCCACATCCAGCCTCCTTATGCCCTCACCCCTACGATAAAGCAAGATACCGCCATATGTTGAGACCGCCGGGTCAACGCCAGATGGGTTCACGTGAACAAATCTTTCAGCCTCAAACGCAAGCCTAAAGATTTCATCCCTAGATAACCGCATCTCTAGGAGGCTGCTTATTGCTGATGCTGAGGCAACAGCTACCGCTGCGGATGAACCGAGACCCGCTGCAATCGGAATGGATGAGTCGACTTCTATCTCTAAGCCCAATGTTTCTTCCCCACTTAGAGACAAAATCCTTTTCGTGATTATATAGATTGGCTTAAATTTCGGCTCAAATTCTAATCCACCCTCAATGGGCTGGTATTCTCCACTAGGTGTGAATGCTCCGGAGGCCCCCATCTCCCTAGATTTAACGACTATTATTCTATTATCAGCCCTCGGTTTCGCAGTTACATAGGCCCTCCTCTCTATGGCCATGACTACCGCTGGCCTATCATAGACGACGAAGTGCTCGCCGAAGAGGATTATTTTTGCCGGCGCTGAGGCTCTAGAAAGCGGCTTCAATCAGAAACCTCTCTTCCTCATCTGGTTATCATTATGGCGGCGTAGCCGACAACAGCCGACATATCGCCAGTTATGTCTCCACTAGTCCTATAGCTTAGCAGCTCAGCGCTTTTAGCACCCAGCTCTTTAGCAGCCGTTATTAGCGCTGCAACTGGACCGTAGCCGCATGCAGTCACATTTCTCGATTCAAGAACTGAATAGAATAGTTGCTCATCAAGTCTTAATATAGCGTTTATTGCCTCCCTATCCTTCTCGCTTGCCTTCTTATGTGGCTCGTAGTGGGTCATATCTGTTGACGCTATTATAACGGCATTCTTGTCCTTAAGAGACTCAGCTAACGCTTGACCAACCTCACGGCTCGTCTCCAAATCCTGCATTAAAAAGCATATTGGAACAAACCTAAATGATTGGCCATAAACATATTGTAGGAATGGTATCTGAACCTCTATTGAATGCTCATATGCATGGGCTGAGTCATCAACATCAATAATGGTTGAGTGACGAAGAATCTCCCTTGCGGTTTCACCATCAATCTCAGCATCGCCCAGAGGCGTGCGCCAAACACCACGATTCATAATTGCAACTCCACTTCCAATCCCCTGATGGTTCGGCCCCAAAATCACAAAGACATCAGCCCTACCATCTAGGGCTAGCCGATAATAGGCGTTTGCCGCGACCGGACCGGAATACATATATCCGGCATGTGGACAAACAAGCCCAATTATTCTTCGCGGGCCATCTTCCGAGACCTTTGGGAGACTGCCGGGCCCGAACCTATGGGCGAAGCATTCCTCTATCTGCCTTCTCAACGACTCTCTTGAGCCAGCATAAAAGCTTCCAGCATATCTAGCATACCTAACTTTAACTGACAAGTTAACTCCTTCCTCTCTCCTGATGTACCTAAAAATTAGTCTATTATGAGGTTAAATATAAAATGAACTTAGCAAGGTAAATATTATTTTTTGACACCATTCATTCTTGCTGAGTTTTCTCAGTCAGCTTAACCTCAAAATCATCTATTGGAATCGGCAAATCCTCATTGGGCTGTAACTCACCCCTCTCACGGAGAATCTGCCTAGCTAAAAGCCAATAGATGACTGCTAGAGCTCTTCTACCCTTATTATTTGTTGGTATAACCAGGTCTATGTTTGTAAAGTCATTATCAGTGCTGCAGAAGGCCACTACCGGTATGCCAATCTTAGATGCCTCCCTAATTGCTTGGGCGTCAGCTCTAGGGTCTGAAACCAATATGACGTCCGGCTCAATCCTCCCAGGATATAGAGGATTTAAGAGCAAACCGGGGATGAATCTACCTATTACCGGCGTTGCCTTCGTAACCTCGCAGAACTTTGAGACGGGCTCTCTGGCATATAGCCTAACAGCTGTCGCCGCAACCTTAGGTGGGTCAAATCTGCTTAGGAACCTTGCAGCTATTCTTATTCTTTCATCAATCTTTTTTATATCAAGAACAAAGAGCCCGTCTGCCCTAACCTTATAGATAAAGGGCTCCATATCCTTAGTCTTAATTTTCGTTCCAATATGTATTCCAGCCGATAACAGGACATCATGAGGGAGCAGCAATGCCTCAGTTATTACTCCAGCCTCGCTCTCAGGTCCGCCCTTACTATCTTTGGATGACAATATTTCATCTCCCCTAAATTTTTAGCCTAGCCATCTTGGCCTTTTCGCCTAAAATCTCCTCAATATAAATTAGCTCATTGATTTTCGCTACGCGCTCCCCACCAACAACCCCAGTCTTTATTATTGGACAGCCGAATCCAACTGCTAAATGCGCAATGTGAAACGCTGTTGTCTCACCCGACCTATGGGAGACTATCGGCACGTATCCATTCTCCTTAGCAAGCCTAACAGTCTTCCAAGCGTCGGTTAATGTTCCAATTTGATTCACCTTAATTATTATAGCGTTTCCAGCACCTTTAGATATGCCAATGCTTAGGCGCTCTTCATTCGTGACAAAAAGGTCGTCGCCACATATTAGGCAACCCTTAACTTTAGAGGTTAACTCGCTGAAGCTTTCGAAGTCATCTTCATGGAACGGGTCCTCAACATAAATCAACTTATATCTCTTAATCAAGTCCAAGATGTATTCTAGCTGCTCGCCCGAGTCCCTCTTAACACCTTCACTCGCATAAACATAGCGCTTCTTCTCCGGGTCCCAGAGGGATGATGATGCAACATCTAGACCAACCCTGCATTCAAACCCAACTTCATTAGATATTTCCTCACATGCCTTCAAAACAACCTCTAAGGCCTTCTCATTGGATATGTTCGGTGCCCAAGCACCCTCATCACCTCTCCCACCAGTAAAGTATGGGTCAATCTTTATGAGGAGCTCCTTCAATCTCCTGTGAACTTTAACATTGGCTTCGGCTGCAGCCATAAATGTTGGTGCGCCAACTGGCAGAACCAGAAATTCCTGTATATCTGGAACCTTCCCTAGGGCGTGCTTCCCTCCGCCCAAAACATTTCCAAGTGGGTATGGTAGGTGGCATGCTAGGTATCCGCCCAGATACTGGAATAATGGCATATTATATGAGTTGGCAGCGGCATCCGCCACAGCCAAGGAAACTGCGTAAGCGGTGTTTCCACCAATATTCATGAAATTCTTTGTCCCATCGAGTTCATGGAGCAGATTGTCTATCTCCTCCTGCTCATCAGCACTCATCCCTATAAGCTCCGGCGCAATAAGCTCCTCAACCTTCTTTATGGCCTCCTCAACACCTCCAGGTGGGTATGCTATCGCTTCGGCTTTCCCCTTGCTTGCACCGCTTGGTGCTGAGGCTATTCCAAAGCCGTCAGAGGTTGTTATCTCAACCTCTATTGTTGCTTCCCCCCGGCTGTTCAGGATTTTTCTAGCCTTTACATCCTCAATAATAGTTGACATACTATTCCTCCTCTTCCTCCTCAATCTCAGCCCTCTTCTCATAAAACCTTATTATATCATCTATTATTTCGACATGTGAGAGAAGCATACGCCTACAACAATAGCGGGTTAAACCCAAACTATCCAGAACTTTCCCAGGGTTTTCTCCACCCCTAACCCTTCTAGCAAACTCCTCCCATTTATCACCTATAAGCTTGCCGCATGTGAAACATCTAACTGGTATTATCATACTCACACCCCAACTATCCTACCTATAACTCTTCTGGTCTCTGGCCCTTGCACCCGGGCCACCAAACTTTTTAGGCTCCTTTCTCCTCGGGTCCCCAGCTATAAGAGTTCTATCAAGCTTTAGGAAAGCCGATTTAAGCGCCGCACTCTTGGTCCACTTAACCAGTGCTCTCGCAATGGCCATCCTAGCAGCCTCAGCCTGCCCCATAAAACCTCCACCCCTAACCTTAACATTTATATCCAAACCCTTCCAAACCTCTTCACCAGCCTCTATTAGCGGTTCAAGGATTTTTAGGCGCGCAACCTCAGGCTCATATATCTCTAAGGGTATATTATTTATCCGGATTCTTCCCATACCAGGCCTCACAATAACCTTAGCTATAGCGGTCTTCCGCTTCCCGCTCACAACCAAAACCTTCTTTGATGCTGAACTCGACATTTCCCCTCTCGCACCCCAACTATCCTTTAATGGCCTGAGATAGCTCGGAGACCGTTATATACGGTCCCTTCAAGTTTCTTACATCCGCTTCCGGAATAGTCTCCATGCTCTTCCCTCTAAACTCTTCGGGAACATCTATATATATCCTCAGCCTCTTTAGCGCCTCCCTACCGCGCGGTCTCTTATAGGGTAGCATACCCCGTATAGCCCTCTTAACTATCATATCTGGTCTCCTCGGATGTAATGGGCCCTTTCCAGGATGCCCAATCTGGAGGTATTCATGTGCTCTCCGGATTACACCATGCCTCTTACCTGAAATTACGGCCTCGCCAGCATTCACTATAATTATTTTTTCGCCGTTAAGGAGTCTCTTAGCGACAACACTAGCCATTCTCCCAAGTATCAGCCCCTTAGCATCGATTACCGCAACCCTCTCACCTTTAGATGCACTCATCGAACCTTTCACCCAATTATCTTAACATTGGAGCCCTTAGGATTCAATTTTATGAGCTCGGGTATGGATAAACATTTTCCTTTCGCCTCAATTATCTTCCTACGTGCCTGCTCCGAGAAGCCTAGGGCTGCAACCTTAACTGGATGCGTAATTAGGCCGGCACCCAATACTTTACCTGGAACAACAATTTCATCGCCGTCCTGCGTGTAACGGTTTATTCGGCTCACATTAACGGCTATACGCCTTCTTCTAGACTTAGATAGGTGCTCTGCGACAGCCCTCCATATTTTGGCATCATTCTCTCTAGCAGCCTTTCTGAGAAGGCGTATTAGGCTTATGAGCTCCGGGTTTGTGCTCCTAATCTTTCTTCGACTCATCTATTAACCCCTCAAGCAGATTTATGAACTCCAGGTATTTCTCCTCGTATATTTTGAGGGCCTCAAATATTATGCGGTCGACTGGTAAAGCTCCTGTTGACTCGATATAAAAGATGAAGGCATTCTCATCCCAGCTTATGTTTATCGGCCTAGGTTTCTTCTCACAGACCCTCACGCAGTCGGTGCATAATATGCAATCCATTCCCCTAGCGACAACAACTTTATCGCCCTCCTTGGCGAGAACCCTTCTAGGGCAGACCTCAACGCACTTACCGCATGAATTGCACCTCAAATAATCAATCATCACTATTGGCTTATACCTATATGTGCACGCCGAGACTGGCTGCCACTTCGCATGAACCTTTCCCCTACCAAGCTTAGCATAAGCCTCAAGCCTAATCCTCTGTCCGGCCACCAACTTAACTATTGGAATCTTATCACTAACAGGCGCTATGTTCGGGTTTTCTGGAACCAAGTCTCCAGAATAAACCGTGCGAACCCCCCTATTCGCCTTTACATCCAAGGTTAGGATTGCTCTACAGAGTGGGCAACCGAGCTCGCTTCCGCAAGTGCATTTCTCGGGCAAATTATATGAGTCTAAGTCGGTTTTAAGCGGGATTAAACCAAGCCTTAAGGCTAGAATCTCATCGTGTAGGACGGATGAATTCTCATATATTACCACATCGTCAATAGCCATCGTTGGAACCTCAGAGAGAATAATTCTTCTAAGGGTGTTCGCTAGAGGAGCATTTATGCCCTCAACTATAAAACGTGCCATTAAATCATCCTTTTCAAGTAGTGTTACGCGCATAGCCCGCTCCTCTTCCCCTACCTCAAATCATATAGAGTTTATTCCCAAACCTAGACCCTTCTACCCCTACGCCCACCAGGCCGCCTAGTCCCGTCATGGGGCAGTGGAGTAACCTCCTCTATCCGCCCAATCATCTTAAAACCAGCCCTGGCGAGAGCCCTTATAGCCGCCTGAGCCCCCGGACCCGGCGTCCTTGGTCCTGAACCCCCCGGTGCACGAACCTTTATATGTATGGCTGTTATCCCCTTATCCTTCGCTATTTGCGCTGCATATGCTGCAGCCCTCATTGCCGCGTATGGTGAAGATTCCTGTCTATCGGCTTTAACGAACATTCCTCCAGATGCTCTTGCTATTGTCTCTGCTCCCGAGAGGTCTGTTATGTGAACTATCGTGTTATTATATGAGCTATATATATGGGCTACTCCCCATTTCTCTTCCTTCCTACTACTCATTTACCCTCACCTCCACTGGCTTTGGGCGCCGCCTCTATAATTAGTCTCAATGGATGCTCTGGATTATTTAAGGGGCTTGTGGGCGCATATGTAATATTCTCCTCCTCCTCTTTCTTAACAAGGTGTCCTGGTGAGAAAACCACCCTACCGTTGATGGCTATATGCCCATGAGTTATTAATTGTCGAGCTTGATGCGGGGTCTTCGCCAACCCCTTCCTAAAAACTATCGTCTGAAGCCTCCTCTCTAAGATATCCTCAACAGTCATGTCTAGAACATCATCTAGAACAGCATTTTCAGGCAATATGCCCAATCGCTTTAACCTCCCGAGAAGGAGGCTTTCAAGCCTAGCTCTCTTATCAGCTGGCATACTCAATATGGACCTTGCCATACCCCTAAACTTCGATAGCATAGTTTTTGCACGCCAGAGCTCACGCTTATTCCTCAAACCATACTGCCCAAGAAGAACGAGCTCGCTCTGAAGTATATCGCTTCTCCACGGAAACCTCGGAGTCTCATACTTCTTCTTCGGCTTCTTTGGGTCCCCCATAAAAACTCACTTCCTCTTCTTTGATACTCCAACAGTCTTGCCAGTCCTTCCAGTAGTCCTCGTCCTCTGACCGCGAACCTTAAGTCCATAGGCGTGTCGGTAGCCGCGCCACGACCATATACTCTTCTCGCGCTCTATATCCGCTTTAACCTGCAAGTCTATGTCCGAGGATATTAAGTGCCTATCTTTTCCGGTCTCTAAGTCTTTACGGCGATTTAAGAGCCAACTTGGAATATCTTGGTCATCTAGGTTTCTAATTATATCCTCCATCTCCTCGATTTTTTCCTCTGAAAGATAGCCTATTCTTGTTTGTGGTGAAACGCCAGCTTTTCTGGCTATTATATCAGCTAATCTTATGCCTATACCCTTAATGTCACTTAGAGCGTCAACTACCGTTTTCATGCCGTCTAAATCTTTATCTATTACGCGAACTATATGTCTAAATCCAGTTGACATCCTACACCATCCACGATTATCAGCAAATAACAAGGAAAAGACACATTTTTATTTAAATATATCGCTCCGGTCTTCTCAAAGCTTATTTATTCCGATAAGATAGTATATTATGAGGATGGGAGTTTTGGTTTCAGCATGCATTCTAATAAGAACTGAACATGGCAGATTCGAAGATGTCGTCAAATCAGTCAGCCAAGTGAAGGGCGTTAAGAGGGTGTTTCCGGTTTTGGGGAGATACGATGTTGTCGTGGACGTTGAGGCTGCGAATATGAAAGAACTAAGCTCAACAGTTCTCAGGATTAGCAGATTAAGTGGCGTGGTTTTCACGGAAACCTTGGTAGAAGTGGAGGGAGCATAATGCTAAATGCATGTATACTTCTAAAGGTTATTCCGACAAAGGCTGAGGCCGTCCTAGAGGCTGTTAGGAAGGTTAGGGGTGTTAGGAAAGCATATTTCGTATATGGCAGATTTGATATAGTTGTCTTCTTGGAAGC
Source organism: Candidatus Bathyarchaeota archaeon (assembly GCA_018396655.1). Lineage (GTDB taxonomy): Archaea > Thermoproteota > Bathyarchaeia > Bathyarchaeales > DTEX01 > DTEX01. Next base: position 4,694 of record JAGTQF010000024.1, on the reverse strand, counting down.
CGAGGATTACAGCGAGCTCCGAAAGGCTACGACTGAGATAAATGGGATAAATGGGATTCGAAGCACTGAGACCCTGGTAGAAGCGTAAAAAATAACCGTAAGCGCTAAAAGCAACTAACAATCACTTCCTTTTTAATTCTATTCCATCGGCGCATTAAAATGATAATCTTCATCGCCTCTAAAGTTGATGTGGCTGGGCTGAATATAGCGGATAAACTCATTAAGCTTTTTGGGTTCAGAAAGGGTGATGAGGAAATCTTCGGCAACCCATCCTATTCATTGAGGCTAAGCAATTCTGAGGAGGCTAAGCTAGCCTTCATTGATGATGAGCCAGTTAATGCTCAGAATCTGCCATACCCTAAGGGCGCAAGAATGATTGTCTTCATATCGAGGCATAGTAGTAGGAGCGGAACACCAACATTGTCAGTTCATACTCCCGGAAACATTGGTGATGCGGCGCTTGGCGGAGTACCAAGAAAGGTTTCTATAGCGCCAGCCAGCGCAATGAAGGCTGCTCTAATCGAGATGAGGAGGGCTCGAGATGAAATGGGGCTCCCTTATGAGGTCTCCTATGAGTGCACACACCATGGGCCATCACTAGATATCCCAGCCATGTTTGTTGAGCTTGGTAGCTCACCGGAGCAGTGGAGTGATAGCAGGGCTGCTGAGGCTGTTGCGAGAGGAGCCATGGCTGCAGCCACGAATGATAGAGTTTATCGGACTGTCATAGGCTTTGGCGGGCAACATTATAATGAGAAGTTTACTCGAATAGCGCTGGAGAGCGATATTGCCTTTGGGCATATGGTTCCCAAATATACTCTCTCAGAGCTTGATGAGGATATGCTGAAGCAGTGTGTCGATAGAGTGGTTGAGCGGGTTGAAGCCGCCTACCTGGACTGGAAGGGTATAAGGGGCTCTGATAAAGAGCCTTTAATTAGGCTTCTGAGAAGCATAGGAATAAGAATAGAAAAGGTTTAGAGGCGAGCTATGCCGTCTTCTCTCTAACCTTAGCCTCTAACGCCAGTGCCTCCATATATGCCCTTCTAATGAGTTCTGGCAGAACCTCGGGCAGAAAGACGCCAGTGTTAAGCGCTAGGTTTCTAGCCTCAAACTCGGCCTTCTGCAGTAGGATGACTGTTGTCTCGGATGTTAAGTATGCTGAGTTTATGGCTAGGTTTAGTGCCTGGGCATATGCTTCACCAATACTCTTCTTGTAACTCTCAAAATCTAACTTTAGGTCGCTCTCGGATATAACGACGCCATCATCATATACGGCCTTAAGCGATAAACCAAGCTCTATGGGCTTGATGCCCAGCTTTGAGAGAGCCGCCGCAAGGCTCTCATTTATAACCTCACCCTTCCTTGCCACAACAGTATCCCTACTAACCCAGACGCTCCCACTCTCAATTCTAGTCGGTATTCCGACAGCATTAAGCTGGCTGATTATTGGACCAGGTGGAAGACCGGTGTTACCAGCCGGGACAATTATATCCTCCGTTGCTATATCACCAGCCTTTGCTGGAACCCTAACCTTACTTTTTTCGAGCAACAGGGCGAGCTTAAATGGATTATAATTCGTGAATATGTAGACATTTGAGCCCTGCATGTATTCTTTGAGCTTTTCTATGCTCGGCTCCGGCTCATTTCTAATCTCCCTAAGCGCCTTCTCAACAAGTGTATTCTTAAAGACCTTTAGGTATGCTACGCCCTCTAGGTTCCTTTTAATCTCCTGAAGCTGTGGCGCCCTAACCTTATGTAGGCTTGCGATTCCGAGGGTGCGATATACCCTAAGTAGACCCTTTATCTCCTCAACTTTTTCCGCCTTCTCAATTAATGTCCGCCTGACTTGCGCTAGCAACCTCCCTAATCCTCCTCCATTTTAACCTTTATTGGTGGGCCCATAGAGGCTTTAAGGTAGATTGAGGCTATATTCTTAATTCCCCTCTTAAGTTTTCCCTCAATCCTCCTTAAAACCGCCTCTATATTGTCGATTAATTCCTCGTCGCTCATATCTTCCGTGCCAATTCGGCAGCTTAGGACTGGCTGGCCCCTAGTTCTAACCATAACGAGCCTTCTATGCCTTTCGATTTCGCTCTCTATATTGGCTGTTGGCGGTATAGGCGTTGGCATCTTACCTCTAGGCCCTAAGATTGCGCCGAAGACTCTGCCAACAATGGGCATTAGTGGTGCGGTTGCAATAAAAGAGTCTATTTGTTTGGCTATCTGCCTCTGCCTCTTTTTATCGCCCATTAAACTCTCAATCTCCTCCCTTTCGAGAACCATATCCGCCCCAGCCCTCCTAGCCCTCAGCGCAGCATCGCCGGATGCGAAAACGCATACGCTTACTTTCTTGCCTATATTATGTGGTAGCTCAATAACCTCTTGTATTCTATTCTCTGGCTTGCTTACATCCACATCGCGGAGATTGATAATTAGCTCTATTGACTGATTAAAGTTCCTCTTGGGGGTCTTCTCCCTCAGCTCCTTAAGGGCTTCCCTCAAATATTTTCTTTCCACCGACATTTCTCCAGCTCAGCCTCGGGACGTGAAGAATAGTAATAATTGAAATAAAAAGGTTATTGTCGCCTTACCTCCTCAGCACCCTTAATAACATCATCATATTTTCCAGCATTAATCTCCTTGAGAACCACTTTTGGGTCCTTTCCATCAACCGTTACGCCCATGCTCACGCAGCTGCCAATAATCTCCTTGACAGCAGCCTTAAGATTCTTTGCTAGGAGCTTGCTCCTCTTTATCTGGGCTATCTTTATGACCTGCGCCATTGATAGGTTTCCAACCTTCTCTGTATTAGGTTTGCCTGAGCCCTTTTGTATTCCAGCCTCCTTAACGATTAGAGCTGCCGTTGTTGGTATGCCAACCTCAATCTCAAACATCTTAGTTTCCGGGTCGATGATGACCTTGACTGGAACCTTCATTCCAGCATAATCCTTAGTCAACTCATTTATTTTGTTCACTACCGCAACCACATTCACGCCTAGAGGTCCTATAGCTGGTCCTATTGGGGGTCCTGCCGTTGCTTGACCACCGCTGACAACTAGCTCCACAACTCTCTTTTCAGCAGGCATACTCTATCACCTCTCTTTTCCTTTAGATACAAGCTTCACATAGTCTGCGTGGACCGTGACTGGCAGCGTGAATGCTGCCTCAAGCAGCTCTATTGTCACTTCCTCCTTTGCTTTATCAATATCGGTTATCCTCGCCCTCATACCCTTAAATGGTCCACTCACAACCTCAACAATATCATTAATGTCAAACTCCTCAATAGCCGACTTAACCAAAATATACTTTTCAATCTCTGAGAATGGTAGAGCGCCCGGTATCCTGGACTTAACGTGCTTTATGTTTGCTATGGCCCGCTCAACCATATGGGGACCGTCAGCCTCAATAAATATGTAGCCCTTCAGGTTTTCGGGTATAAGCAGGGCTTTAATTGGGATATTATTTACTTCAACGCGCCCCACTATTATCTTGGCAACATTCCTCTCCTGACCAACAGTTGTGCTAACGACAAAGATTCTTACGGGCTCTTCGCTCAATCCTAATCACCCAGTTATAATTGGCCTGAGGAGGGCTGCTGCAAACATATATATTATGAAGCCTATTAAGCCAACTATTAATATGCCTAGAAAGCATATTTTTATTGAGAGCCAGAGCTCATCCCTATCGGGCTTTTTAGCGAACTTGAGCAGCCTTAAGCTTGCCTTTATAAAGGAGATTAGCCCCAATCGGATTCACCATTTTGACATTCAAGAAAAATGATGGGGCCATATAAAAGTATAGCGCTTATTACTTTAGGCAGCAAATTATATTCGCATGCTCAGCTCTAAAATCATGTGGTGACGTGCTATGGGGTTGATTGACCTTCGCGACCAGAAGATTCGGAGAAATAAGGAGGAGATGCTTAAACATTTGAAGAGCTTCCGGTTGGAGCCTAGGTTCTCGATTGGGGTCTGGTATTTTTATCCGAGCGGTGGGAGATTCCATGAGCCGTATATTGAGAGGGGAACTATTCATGATGTTCTAAGGAAGGTTGCTATGATGTATGACCGGGGTATTATCGATTCATCATTCGGTTTGGAGGCACATTATCCGAATGAGGTCAATTACGAGCTTCTGGACGCATATAAGAGCCTTCAGAGGGAGACTGGCATAAGGCTGATAACTGTTGTCCCAAACCTATTTTATGATAGAATATTTGAGTTTGGCTCTTTATCGAATCCAGACCCGAAAATCAGAAGGTTTGCCCTCCAGAGAACAATAGAGACCCTGAAGCTCGCTAAGGAGATAGATGTTGAATTCGTCATCGTCTGGCCAGGTATAGACGGATATGAGAACCCAATAGGCACGGAATTCTATTCTATGTGGGACAACTTTGAGGCGAGCCTAGCGGAGGCCATGGACGCTGTTCCAGGAGTTAGGGTTGCTATAGAGCCTAAACCCTATGAACCCCGTGGAAACAACATTTACAGGAACACAGCGAATGGCATTCTTATGGCTAGGAATGTTGAGGCCATGCTGAAAGCCGAGGAGAATAGGAGGCTTCTGGCTGAGGGCCATGCGCTTGTGGCACTGAACCCTGAGGTTGGTCATGTCCTAATGGGGCATGAGGAGCTAGCATATGCTCTAGCCTCAATTATGCGTGAGGGTAGGCTTGCTCACACCCACTGGAACAG